>JBFHGS010000005.1:0-57267 GCA_041582995.1 Desulfopila sp.
CACTTTCCCGAACTTTCTGCTGATGAGAAGAAAGTTCGGGTTGCTGAGATTATGGAGCAGGTCGGTTTGCTGCCGCTCATGATCAACCGCTATCCGCACGAATTCTCTGGCGGGCAGTGTCAGCGTATCGGTGTTGCCCGGGCAATGGTATTGAAACCGAAGCTGATTGTCTGTGATGAGCCGGTATCGGCCCTTGATGTTTCAATTCAGGCGCAGATCGTCAACCTCATTCAGGAACTGCAGAAGTCGTTCGGGTTGTCACTTATTTTTATCAGCCACGATCTTTCCATTGTCCGTCATATCAGTCACCGTATCATGGTGCTGTATTTAGGTAATGTGATGGAGATTGCTGATAAGACCAGCCTCTACGACGAGCCGAGACATCCGTATACGAAGGCGCTTATATCGGCTGTCCCGATTCCTGATCCGGATCAGGAGAAGAACAAGCAACGCATCGTGCTGGAAGGAGACTTGCCGTCACCGTTGTCTCCTCCTTCTGGCTGTGTGTTCAGGACCCGCTGCCCGATCGCTCAGACTCTGTGTGCACAAAAGAAGCCGCAGTTGGTGCGGGTCGGCCCGAAACATCAGGTTGCCTGCCATTTCTGGGAGAAGTAAATCGCCTACCCGCCATTCCTGCGGTAGTTTCAGCTGCCGCAGGAATACACTTGAACTCTTCTTCATCCAGTATCCTACATCTAGCCCCGGCAAGTATTGCCGTGATACAGGTTTTATCGGAAACGTGTGAAATCGAGGAGTACCTCCCTTTGCTATGTCATTATCTTACTTCTCTCTGTGCAATAACGATAACACGAGTGTTTTGCCAGCCTGAGAGGAGTTCTTCACTCGCACAATTGAGGAAGGTATTCAATTGGACAGGTAACTATCCGTCTATTTCAAGAAAGTATCATGCCTGACAGCACTTGTTGAAAGAGATCGAAAAAAAATGATTGGTTTTTTCACAGTGAATAATATTGAGGGTATTCTACTTTCTGGAAAAGAAAGTCGGTTGCGGTGCTAAGTGTTTGATATTCAGCTGATGTGCTGTGTGTGTTGGCGGGTGTTTTTCATTTGCAATTGCTGTTTTTTCTCACGAGATTGTGGAAAACATCAGCCTGATGAGAGGGTAATTTCAAGGTGATATCAAAAACAGGGAAATCTGGTTTCTCAATTTTCACCTTATTCACTGTAATTGTGTGTTGTTTTGGGCCACGACCGAAGAGGATTTTCACCGGTCAAAGCGTGGATTGTGACATAAAATTCTTGTGGCAATAAAACACGGTTCGAGCCTTTAAAAGTGCAGAACAGTAGTGAGATAGTCTGTGCAACCCTTCGTTGCCACATTGTATATGGGGTATGACCTGAATGTGTGATCTATTGGTATGGGCAGTAAGCCGGAGCAGTGCCTGACAATGTAATGAATTCTTGTGATGCCAGGTGTCGGGGGTAATTGTGCCACGATGTGGTTGCTGGTGTGATTCGTTTTGCAGGCACTCTTTTTGGCTGCTCTAATGTGTTAGAGCAACGTGAAGACAGGGCCGCGTAAAGGTCTTACCACTAGACCATGGCCTGGTCTGGTCGGCTTGCCATTTCTCATTTCCTCGGGTACATTGACACAGTCGAATAGAGAAATACAGTTTGATTTTATTGTGTTATTTCAAGGGTTTTTGATTTTTGCTTGTGATGTTGATTATTTCCCTGCCACAGCCACTGTCTATAGCGATTGGTACTAGAACCAGTCAACCGTCAACTGTGATGCGTCATATATTACGCTCTTTACGCAAATGATTAGACCACGTCGTTTTCAGTAATTTTTTTTCATATATTTTGTGCAGATGGAGGAACTATGCGTTTTGCTGTGCTGCAACTGACAGGTTGCGCAGGATGCGAGGTCTCGCTTTTGAATGCTGGCGAAGAACTTGATCTTGAGAAGCTGGCCTATATGCCGCTGGTTGTAACAGCGCATGATGTGCCAGAAGTTGATGTGTTGCTGGTAACCGGCGGTATTCGTACTGACGAGGATTTGCTTAAATTGAGAGAATCTGCCAGCCGGGTCAATAAGATCATAGCTGTGGGGACGTGTGCTATCTCAGGTGGTGTCGCTGGCCTCGGCGATCGACACGATATTCGTGAGCACTTTCTGGCCAGCACCAATCAGGGGCGGGTGCCGAGGATGTTGCCTAAATGCAGTCCGATCGATACGGAAGTAAAGGTTGACAACTATCTTCCGGGCTGTCCGCCGGTACCGAGTCTCTATGTACGACTGCTGAATGATCCGTCGTCTCTGAAAACCACGAGTATTGTCTGCAAGGAATGCGGTCGACGAAAGCCTAAGGATATCCGCCCGGACAAGCTTGCCGATCTCGTTCACAAAGATCAGGATCCTGATCTTTGTCTGGTAAAGCAGGGACAGCTTTGTGTCGGTACCTCTACCAGAAATGGTTGCGGAGCTATCTGCCCGAGAGCCGGATTTCCATGTGTCGGCTGTCGCGGACCCTCCAACAATCTTATCGAAAAAGACGCGAATGCCTGGTTTGAAAGCCTGATCAACGTATTCAAGCGTATGACCGATATCGATCCGGAAAAGATCAGTGAGGCGCTCAAGTCTCCTCATCTTGCTCTGTTCCTGTTCCAGTTTTCCGACTATACCGATACAGAGCTCGAAAGTCGTCCAAAAGAGAAGGTGCTGTAACTATGACTACCACAATACAATTCCCAATATCCCGTATTGAAGGCCACGCCAAGGTCGTTGTTGATATTGACCACGGCAAAGTTCGCAATGCCCGTTTTCTTGCTCAGGAATATCGTGGATTTGAACAGTTTTTGCAGGGCATGCCGGCTGATCAGATGCCGGTTATCGTTCCCCGCGTGTGTGGTGTCTGCTCGACTTCACATCATATTGCGGCTGTTGAAGCTCTTGAAGATGCCTATGGTATTACCCCACCTCCGGTTGCTGAAAAAATCCGGCATCTGATGATGGTTGGGCAGCTGGTTCAGAATCAGGCCACTTCGCTTTTTTTCTTCACGATGCCTGATAAGCTCCAGGTTACTTCAATCTTTGGTGCTGATGAAAAGGCGAGCAAAGATGCCCTTGGTTCCATCAGCAAAAAAGCGATGGCAGTGCGTAAGATCGGTACCGAACTTATTGCGGTTGCCGGTGGTCAGTTCATCCATCCGGTAAAAGCAGTTGTTGGTGGCGTTGTTTCGGGCATTGAGAAAGAGGCGGCAAAAGCAATGCGTGCTAAAATCAAGGAAGCGTTGCCATTGGCCTGCAGCCTCTTTGATGAATACTGGCAACTCACACAGAAAATGGCAAAGAGCGTTGGTAAATGGGAAGGAAACGACCCCTTCTACTATATGTCAGCAGTAGACAGGAATGATCCGACGTTGCCTGTGGATCGTGTGACTATGCAGAAAAACGATGGTTCAGAAACTATCTCCTTTGCGCCAAGCGAGTACAAGGAATATCTGCAGTTTCATAGAGTTCAGGATAGCTACTCAAGTAAAACCAGCTTTAACGATTTACCGATCAGGGCAAACAGTCTGTCGCGTATGAACCTGGCTGAGTCTACCGGAACACCAATTGCTGACGGTTACCTTGAGCGATTCAGAGTGGAGTTCGGTGCTCCGGCACATCAGATCCTTCTTTTTGATCTCTGCCGTGGTATTGAGTTGATTAACGGGCTTGAGCGTGCTGACAGGCTTCTCTCGGAAAACCTCTGTGACGGAGAGATGAATGTGTCTGTCGAGCCACGCGATGGTTGCGGTTTTGGTCTGGTAGAGGCGCCTCGCGGCCCGCTGATACATCATTATCAGATTGAGAACGGCCTAATTGTTAAGGCCGAGTTCGTGATCCCGACTGTACACAACAATTTCTCAATCGAGCGGGCGCTGACGACCATGGCAAAACAGTATGTCCATGAAGATCGAATTGATCTTGGTCTTGACCAGGCAATGGGTTGGGTTGTTCGGGCGTTTGATCCCTGCATAGCCTGCGCAACACACTGATTGTTTTTTGTGCTTTTTTCTAGGCAGGATGCAGGGAGAAGGCAGCAGGACTGATATAAAAAAAGGGCATTTTGCTTTGGCAAATTGCCCTTTTTTATATTTTATCTGGTTACCCCTCTTTCTCAGCATGCATGGTGAAGTGTTACGTGTCAGGTGAGCGCAACGAGTAACGTTGCAATTGCTCAAGCTGAGATCCAGAAGTAATCAGATTATTTTATGTCGGGATGATGTTTCTGCATACAGAGGGGACAGATCCCGTGCGAGAACCGGATGTTACTTTTACTGCTCATGTAGTGTTCAATCTTTTGCCATATTCCGGATTTGGTATGAATGCTTTTGCAGTGGCTGCAGATCTGAACAATGTTTTCATCACATATCTGTCTTCTGCAGGTATAATTCTCACGGCATTTATTTGTAATATCAATGCCTAGGACCAGGGCGTATAGTCTGCAGGACTCACTGAAGTAGGGTGAGTAATGGAGTTCATAAATCTGCCCGCGGATTGGATCGTCGTATATCAATACCTGCTGCTGCCGGTCGGAGAAGACTCTGGTCAACGGACAATCATCGCATGGCTCTACTTTTGCTCTGATCAGGGCATGGCATAAACCACTTGTTGCAATTGAACCGAATTGGCGGGTAAAGGCCCGGTTGGTGTATTGTATCGAGTAGTCTTCAGCGACAAGATAAACAAAGGCGGGTAGTTGGTCGAGAATTGTTGCCTCAAGTTCAAGCGGTTGAGGAATGTTATTTTGATCGGTTGGTGATTCGGGGAACTGGCTGGAGCTTTTGACCTTAGTAGACATTGGCTGTACCATCCTGTTTCTGGATTTCAATTCGCGAAAGTGAGCATGATCGTGTCGTTGGCTTTCCCCCCCGGGACTACAGTATGAACGAGTGTACCTGGTTCTGCAAGTTACGTTTTTTACATGTCACCAAGGTGTCGTTCTCGAGAAAAATCGTGTATTGCACATATGCTTGAAATGCTGTCAGATTTTGAGGCAACGCTGGAAAAGTCTATCTGGAAAAAATGATAGAGATACATAGAATGGCGAAAACTGAGCGGTTATCGGGTATTCTTTCGTGCAGGCGGTGGGCTTTGTGCGAGAATCCCCGCTCGGAAGGATGCACATTCTCCGGGCGGGAACGGGTATCGGTTCAAGCTATCTGGACGATGGCAGAGGTATCACATAAGATGTTAGTCACAGCATTATAGATATCACGAAGATAGACCACACCAAGCACACGACCATCAGTACCGACAACCGGTAGACGGCGGATTTGCTCAACCAGCATGATATCTGCACACCGCATGATCGATTCATTTAAACTAATGACCCGGACATCCTCTGTCATTATATCCCGCACATGGAGGCTGTTGGCTTTACTGGTTCTATCCGCACGCATGCTTTCCCATGAAGTACTTTCTTCTGTCATCCCCTCTAGATACATATAGGATGGGATGAGCATTCGCAGGATATCTTTTGTAGAAAGAATGCCAACTATTTTCAGGTCGTTATCGAGTACGACAATGCCATTAACTGAAAGTCCATGACCTCGTTTGGTTCGTTTCATAACGAGAATAGCTTGCAATATCGACATTTCAGGAGTCAGCCAGCTTGTCAACGGCTCCATAATTTCTTTGACTTTCATATTGCCTCCGGATCAGTAACACTTTGAAATGATATTGATTGAATGCCATATACAGGTGTTATGGAAAAACCTGGCAGGGCTTCTCTGATACTCTGATGGTATCATAAACCGAAGAGTTCAATCAAATACTCTTATGTAAACAACAAATGAAATGAATGTGAGGGGAAGAATAGAAAAGGCAGACAACTGCAGATAGCCCGGCTATATACGTCCAGTATTACCAAGGGGTATTGCCGAAGTTTCCTGGGTTAAAAAGGCCAGACCACAGGAATCAGCAGCATCCCGGCCAGCACCACAAAAATGTTCAGCGGAATACCCAATTTCAGATAATCCTTAAATCGATAACCGCCGGGACCATATACCATCAGGTTCGTCTGGTAACCGACCGGTGTGGCAAAACAGGCACTGGCACCAATGCAGATGCCGATGATGAACGGTCTGGGGTCCACCCCGATACCCAGAGCGGTCGAAATAGCTATAGGCAGGAGCAGTACCGCAGTAGCGTTGTTACTGAGAATCTGCGTGCTGATGCTTGTAAGCAGAATCATGCCGCCGAGAATCAGTGTGGGTGACATCCCGGAAAAAAGACTCAGGAATGCTTCGGCATACAGTTGGCTGGTCCCGGTTTTCTGCATGGCGATCCCGAGTGCAATAGTTCCGGCAATAAGTATCAGCACATCTGCCTGCAGCGCTCTGTATGCATCGCGCATCTGCAAACAACCGGTAATGATCATGAGAAATGCGGCGGTAAGAGCACAGGTCATAATGTCTGCAAGGCCGAGTGTCGCGGTGCCAACCATGCCGATGAAGTTGATAATAGACCATATCGCTTTTCTCTTATGGATGATCTCTTCATACACATCTTCTATGACGATGCAATCCTGGCCGGTCCGTATTGAGTCGAGTTTGCTTTCAGAACACCAGATGAGAAGTATGTCACCTGTCTGTAACCGGACATCAGAGATCTGCTTCTCGCTCATATGCAGGTTGCTGCGCTTTACCGCAATAATGTTGACTTCTTTATCTTTGGCCAGGTCGGTGTTGTGCAGCCTTCTGCCGCGCAGAGATGAGTTTGGCGAGATGATCAGTTCCACCACGATAGGGGCATCCTTTTGCGCCCCGAGTAAGAGCCCGTTTTGGGAACTTGGCAATTCAACTCCTTCTTTATGCAGTACAGCAATAAGGTCATTCAACGATCCTTTCACCAGCAAGATGTCACCAGCATCTATCGTGACGACATCGCGACCGGGATAATATATCAGTGACTTGTTGATAACCTCCAGTACGTCCATCTTCGGGTAGCGATCATTGAACAGTTCGCTTGATTTACGGCCGATCAGGGTGCTGTCTTCAGTAATTAGCAATTCCGCGAGGTATTGCCGGTGATTACTGTCCTGCACAAGGCAGACCGGGCTGGCCAGGTCCGGCAGGACTTTGGGTGCAGCCACGAGTAGAAAGAGTATACCAATAATTGCAATGGGTACCCCGATGATCGAAAGCTCGAACATTGTGAGCGCGCCATAGCCGAAATCATTGCTCAAATCGCTGATGATGATATTGGTGGAGGTGCCGATAAGGGTACACGTACCGGCGAGAATTGAGGCATAGGAGACAGGAATGAGGAATTTTGAAGGGCTCATGCCGAATTCACAGCACATGGCCATTACCACAGGAATAAAAAGAATTACGACCGGTGTATTATTAATGAAAGCTGATGCCACGGCTACGGTAAGCAGGATAACCGCCAGAGCCACCAGAAAGTTTCCCCGGGCCATACGTATAATCTGCCGGCCGAGAAATTCCACCCCGCCGGTACGCATCATGCCTTTACTCACCACAAACATTGCGCCGACAGTTATGACGGCGGGGTTGGAAAAACCTGCCACAGCTTCGCGGGGGGTGAGAATACCGGTTACTACCAGCAGTACCATGATACCTATCGCCGTCAGATCAACGGAGATCTTCTCAGTGATGAGCAGGTAAAGTGTTACAAGCAGGAGAGTTGAAATGATCCAGGTTTCCATAGTATACCAATTTAGCAAAGCGGGTGATACAGCTGAACAGTGTCAGTCCAACTGTATACGAAATCAGAATATGTACCATCTGTGTGGCTGACCTGAAAATCCCGGAATCTCTTTGCGGCAGAAATTTTCGGGTAAGGTGTTTAACACCGGGACTACGTAGTTTTTTTACCACCGTGTGTGCTGAAATAATCACGAATGCGCTGCATCATCGGTGCGTGGTCCTCGCGATCGAGTATAACCTCGATCAGGTAGGGCTTGCTGTTTTGAAGAGCGTTCTCCAGAGCAAAAGATAGTCCTGTTTCTGTGGTAACGCGTTCACCGGGGCATCCGAGAGCTTCCGCAAATTTAACGTAATCCCAGTTGTTCAGGTTATAATAATCGCGATGGGCGTCAAGGGCCGATAACATCTTGTAATAGCCGTTATTCAAGACAATTATAATCGGCTTCAGGTTATTGGCTGCAAGTGTTGAAAGTTCGTTGCCGGTCATTTGAAAGGCACCGTCACCAACCAGCACTACGGGGCGCAGCTCGGGTGCGGCGAGGGCTGCTCCGATTGCGCCGGGTACTGCAAATCCCATCGAAGCGTAATAGCCGGGAGCCATGAAGATATCGGCGTCGAGTTCAAGTCCTGCAAACCAGGCATCACCGACATCAGCCAGGAAACTGTATCTGGTCTGGTCCAGGCGTTTGAGAGCTCTGATAAGAGCAGCGGTATCAAGTGTATTCTCGGAACCCGTTGTTGCATGAGGAGTTTTTTTCTTTGTAATATATTGTAATAATTTTGGTTTAGGTTTCAGCGTGGCGAGGTGTGAGACAAGCGGTCCCAGTGGCACCTGAGTATAGGTATGGTGCGATATATTGACATCAAGGTCCTGCATGTCGATAAGTTTCTCTGTGTCAATCTGAGCAGTCCAGAACCCGGTATTAACATCGGAGAATATGACACCTGCAGCAATGATAAGATCTGCGTTTTCCACTATTTCTCTTGCCTGTCTATCACCCATTGCCCCCATATATGTTCCGGCGTAATGAACATGGGACTCAGGGAATGAGCCTTTCCCCATAACCGATGAGACAACGGGTAATCCCCATGTTTCAGCCAAATTTCTGATCGGATCCATCAAGCCGTGACGCCGGATGCCGACACCTGTATATAGCACCGGGCGTTCTGCAATTTCGAAGGCTGTTACAATCTCCCGGGCAGCTTCCTGCATTGCTGCGGTATTTGTAGGCGGGGCGGTAAAACAGGTTTTAGGTGTATCAGGGATTGGGATTTCTATGCCCGGCATATCAAGTGGGATTTCAATATAACCTGGACGTTTGAACGTCATACAGGCCTCGAGTACTCTGTTGATCTCTTCCGCTGCTGTACCTGTATTTGTAAGTGCTGCAGTGGCGCAGGTGACTTCTTCAAAGATACGCTGCTGGCTGCCGTAATCCTTGACCAGATGATGGAAAGCAGGGTCTTTTTTTCTTCCGGCGATTGCGGGGGCACCACTGATAATCACTACCGGCGAAAGTTCCGCGTAGGCCATGGCAACCGGGTTGATCATGTTGAGGCCGCCGACTCCGTAGGTTGTGAGTACCGCTCCTAATCCTTTGAGGCGTGAATAGGCATCAGCTGCGAAGACACAGTTCGGTTCATGGGTGCAGACAACAGTCCTCAAACCATATTCTGCCTGCTGGGCATAGAGTGGCAGGGCAAAGTCTCCTGGAATACCGAAAGTGCATTTGACACCGCACTGTTCTAGGCGTTCGAAGAGATAGTGAGAGAGTTTTATCTTCATGATGCTCTCCTGCAGGAAAAGGCATTATGCCATTATTGTCCCGAATGAAATATAGCGTCAGAGAGGAATTGAACTATCCGTATGATCTGTAATTATAATGCATTTTTCAGTTTTTGAAGAATTATTTGCTACGTATAAGCGGGCAAAGCAGAAGAATGAAGTAGAGTTGGCAAAACGGTACAATGAAAAGGGATACCGGGGAATCCCGGTATCCCGGAAGTTTTATTTTAATGCTATATTTCTCTCATGCGCAGCATCAGCTATATGAGCAACAAATATTTTGGCAAAGTCATTGTTTGAACCCAGGCCTTGCAGGACTGCATGCACATCAAAGCCTTCTTTGGTGAGAATGGACTTCCAGCTATCCGCTTCTGGTCCGGCCATGTCATTGGTAGCATGATCACCGGCTACTATCATAAACGGTTTGAGAATAATCTTTTTGTTATCTACAAATTTCAAATGGCTCATAAAGTCATCCAGAGCCGGTGTACCTTCGACAACGCCTATAAATGTTGTCACGTCAGGGTAAGCCGCACGCATTTTCTTTTGGGTTTCGGCATAGATACCGGTGGACCAGTGCTCGTTGCCGTGACCCATATAAACAAGCAAGGCGCCTTCTTTTCTAGCCATTTCGGCATCAGCAGCAAGAGTTTTAACAACGGCATCAATGTCGTCATGATATGAATATATATCACCGGGCATACCAAGAGCAGGTCGGCCCATTATCAGGTTGTTGAATGGTTTCCAGCGTTCTTTTATGGGACGGATAGAGGCGAGTCCGTTGACATATTGCATAAGGTCATGCGACTGTTCCATATAGAACATGTGTGATGGCTGAACGATAATATCGGTGTAACCGTCTTCAAGGAGGTCTCCGATTGTGGAGATGACATTTTTCACATAGAGAATTTCTTCTGGAATGCCCTGATCGAGCCATTTTTGTGGTTCGGCCTGACGTTTTTTCCAGACATTTCGGATTATATTGGAAGTGAATGTCGTTCGGACTTCTGTCTCTGGGTAGGCTTTTTTTACGGTATCGGTAATGTTGGTGATAGCTTCAATGGCCGAAGGTACTGTCGTTCCGAAGTGTGCAAGCACGATAGCTGTTCTGGTTTCTTTTTTGCCCCCCATGCCTGAAGCCCAGGCACCGGAAATACTGAGTAACACGCAGATGCAAAGAGTGGTAAACATTGTACAGACTTTTGGGTTCATTGCTTTCTCCTTTGTTCATATTGCGGCCCGGACAAAAAAATCCCCGGACCATACATAAATGATCCGGGGATGCCCTGTTTTCCCTAGTATCTGTAAAATGATTATCCGTGTCCACGGGATAGCCGATATCCGTTTCAGGCAGGTCTTCTGACTTCCGGTTCATTCTACCGGCTGCGTCTTCCCAACCCTTCTGGAAGGGTCAGTGACATCGTTGCAGCTTTCGTCCCCGGTTACAGCGGCGGGCCCGTCCCCGAGTTACACGGGGTTCCCTCTTCAGCTCAAAGTGAGCACCTGAAAACGGTTATAGGAAACCTCTTTCAAACCTAAAAGTCAATGATGAATTTACACATATTTACAGTATGCTACAGTGTGCCAGGTGATGTGTCTCAGGCGGTTTTCAGGTGCAGGATGTGCCGTTCAGCAATGGCCATCATGATACGAATGAGTGAGCAGATCCTCAAGGCTTACCACTTCCAGAGCGGAACTGTGTGTGGCGGTCAGAATGACGGGAGGAGCCACATCGTTTTCAAGCGCTTCTTTCCATCTTTCGGCACAAACGCACCACCTGTCGCCGGGTTGTAATCCCGGGAAGTCAGCAAGTGGTATCGGAGAAGTAAGGTCGTTACCCCGTTCTTTAGAAAAGAGCAGAAACTCTTCTGTAACCTGGGTACAGATCACATGTTTGCCGGTGTCTTTTTCGCCGGTTGCGCAACTTCCTTCACGGGTAAATCCAGTGATTGGGTCAATACTGCAGATTTCGAGTGGTGTTCCGAGGACATTATTGTTCATGTGATCCTCCTGTTGAAAGAAAAGTGATTTGGTGTTGTTTCAGTATTTATCTGTAGTTAATCGGCGGTTTTTATCAAAAGTTCTGAACTACCACCGTTGCACGGAACGGTCGATGCTCCGATTGAAAGCGTGATAGGGACATAAGCCCGATTTCCAACTGTTTGAACCTCTTGAAGGAAAAGACGGGAATCCCCAGGAACAACACCGGTGCTGCTGATGATTGAGACTCTGAACCGATCGTTTGCAGCAAAGGTGTCCGTAAAAGAATCAAAGGCGGCGATATTATCATCGCTGTCAGGAAATTCCAGCAATTGAGGACCACCACGGGCAAGCCGAATGAGGTCTGCTTCATACTGATAATTTGCAGTATTGCTGAGGTGCCTGTCGATGAGCATAAGGCCGAAAACAGTGTAGAACGAAACCATGAGCTGCGAGTAGAGAGGTATTTCCCTGGATATCGGACTTTCTGTCATATGGATTGAGATCGTGTTGTGTTGATGACTGAGGCTATTGCAAAAATTAGATATTTACGACAACAACAGGTTCACTGTTTCATGGCTTCTGTCAGGTTGCCACAACATATGAAATGTTCGCTGCGTACTACATTGTAGCGCATGAACCTGAGTAAATCCAGTTGGAGCAGTAATGCAGCAGTATTATGAGGAAAGAGGCGCTGTTTATAAAAGCAGTTTCTTTTTGATGATTTTGAGGTAGCGTCTGCTGACAGGAATCATTTTTCCGGATCTGGTCTTGATTTTGGCCAGTCCCCCATCAAGCAGCAGGATTTCGTTAATAGATTCGATATTGATGAGATACTGTTTATGGCATCTGAGCAGAGATGTTCGTTCTTCCATCACTTTGAGTGTCACCTCAGTGAAATATTCTGCATTCCGGGTAACTGCATGTACTCCGGCGGGACCGGTGAACATATATTCCACATCTGCAAGTGAAATCAGTTTAATACGGTTTCCTAGCAGGCAGGGAATGCGGCTGATTTCTTCTGTCGCAAACAAAGGCGGCCGGTTGTCGACAATGGTCTGTGTAAGTTTGGCAACGGTGATCGCAAGCCGTTCATTGTCAACCGGCTTTAAGAGGTAATCAAGAGTTTTTTCTTCAAAGGCTTTGAGGGAATACTGGTCGTAAGCGGTAACAAAAACAACATGGGGCATGATCTCGCTGTTGACCATGTTGAGCAGTTCAAAACCGTTAATTACCGGCATCTGAATATCGAGAAACAGTACGTCAGGTCGCAATCTATTGATTAATTTAAGCCCGTCGATGCCATTGCTGCAGGAACCGATGATATCGATGGCACCGGTCTCGGAAAGTAAGACTTTCATCTCTTCGCGGGCATGGAGTTCGTCATCTATGATAAGGGCTCGTATCATTGTTCCCTGCAACCTCCCTGCGGTATGGTCATGGTGATAATAGTACTGTGCTCGGGAATGCACGAAATCTTGAGCCCGTGGTCTTCTCCACAGAGATTCCGTATGCGTTTTTCCACAATATTCATCCCAAGTCCTTTCTGGTTGCGCTTGTTGAAGCTGCCGGCATTATCCTCCACTTCGATATGAACGCAGTCGTCCTTCTGCTGCACTGATAGTCGAACAATACCCTGGCCGAGCAGATTGGAGATCCCGTGTTTAATGGCATTTTCAACAATGGGCTGCAGGGTGAAGACCGGTAGCTTCAATGGTAAAAGACTTGGGTCTATATCCATTATGAGCTGCAATTTGTCTTCGAAACGGGCTTTCTCAATCACCAGATAGGATTGCACATGGTTGAGTTCTTCTTCAAGGGTGGCGAGATCACCTGTGCGCTTTAAGTTCTTCCTGAAAAAATTGGAGAGATGCATGAGCAGGTGGCGGGCTCGATCGGCATCTTTTCTGATAATGGCAATAATAGTGTTCAGGGCGTTGAATAGAAAATGTGGATTGATCTGGGCCTGGGCCAGTTTGAGTTCGGAGCGGGTGAGCAGATTTTTCTGCTCTACATAACGTGAATAGAGAATCTGGTCGGAGAGCAATTTGGTGATTCCTTCGCCAAGGGTTTTATTTGTCACTAAAAAGAGCTTGTTTTTGGGCTCAAAGAGGTTGATTGTGCCGATGAGTTCGTTATCCACTCGTATAGGTACACACAGGACCGAGCCGAGTGGACAGTGCCGTGAGAGTTTGCAGCTCCATTTTTTTTTACCTCCATCAGCATAGACGATGCGATTTTCCAGAATTGCCTTTTTTGTTTGTGAAGATACGATGGCACTGCCGACAAGATGATGGTCATGTCCGTGGCCTACGAAAGCCAGTACCTTTTCTTTATCTGTTATGGCCACAGCACCAACGCCGGTTTCTTCGTGGATAACTGAGGCAACTTCATGCGCTGTCTCCATATCGAATCCACGGCTGAGAATAGAAACAGTTCGTTCAGCCATCTTCAGGGCCTTGGCCGAAAATGTGACACTTAGCTCATCGTACATCTTTCGCTGATCACGGATGATCGAGACGAATATTGCTGCCCCGGTCGAGTTGGCGAGTATCATCGGCAAAGCAATAATGCGGACGAGGGCAAGAGCATCATCAAACGGTTTTGAAAAGAGCAGAATGATAAGCATCTGGCTTATTTCAGCCACAAGCGTTGTAAGAAAGGCAATGACGGGGCTAAGTAATTGATGTTGCTGGTATCGTCGTACAAGGTACATGTGTACCAAACCACCGATCAGACCCTCGGTAGTGGTGGAAAGGCCGCAGGAAAAAGCAGTAAAACCACCAAGGTAAAAGCGGTGCAGACCGGCGGTAAGCCCTACAGCCACGCCAAGGAGTGGCCCGCCGATAATCCCTGCCAGTACAGCCCCGATAGCGCGGGTGTTGGCGATGGCGTCATTGATGGGTAATCCAAAATAGGTACCAAGAATTGAGAAGATGGAGAAAACGAAATAGAGCAGCAGCAGTTGTCGTCTGTGCAGTGTGTGAATATGGAACGATTTAAAAAAAGGAGACTTGGTGAAGAGATAGGCGATAACCAGAAACACTGACATCTGCTGCAGGAGCGCGAAGATGTTGTTAAAAGAAAATGTCAGCAGATCCATGTACTATCTCCATTTCGTCCCGACCGAGAATACAGATACTGGTCTTATAACCTACCATAAAGATATACGTCACGGAACAAAATCCCCACCCGGCAGTTTGTCCGGGTGGGCGGTTTCGTCGAAATTTTTCATCAATTCAAATGGTGTAAGATCTACAGTTTAACATTTCAGACAGGATTTTAGAGGCCATAGAACCCTGGAAAAATGATAATGGAGGCCAGTACCAGAACCTGAATGGTGATAAATGGTATAACACCCTGATAGATATCAACCGTTCGAACGTCCGGTGGGCAGACACCTTTCAGGTAGAACAGTGAGAAACCAAAAGGCGGAGTGAGAAAGGACGTCTGCAGATTCATGGCGATCAGTATGGCAAACCACATCGGATTGATGCCTATTATTTCTGAGATTGGTAATAGAATCGGCACAACGATGTACGAAATCTCGATAAAGTCGATAAAGAAACCAAGCAGCATAATGGCAAGCATTGACATTATCAGAAAGCCCCACTTTTCACCGGGAAGACTGGTCATGAATTCCTCTACCAGCAGATTGGCACCTGTGTAGACAAAAACCATGGAAAAGGCGGTCGCGCCGATAAGGATGGCGAAGACCATTGCGGTAATCTTAACCGTTTCAAGTGAGGCGTCGAGAACAATGTCCCAGCTGAGTTTTCTGTACACGGCAGCCAGAGTCATTGCGCCCAGTGCACCGACTGAGGCAGACTCGGTCGGGGTGGCTATTCCGGCAAAGATTGAGCCGAGTACCATGACAATCAGGGCAAGCGGTGGCACAATTGCTATGAGTGCCCGCTTCACTGAACCTTTTTTATCTTCTTCCGGCACCACGATTTCCGGAGCGACTCTCTTGTTGAAAAGGGCGATGATGACGATATAGACGATGTAGCAGCCGACCAGCATAAGCCCGGGTCCGAGTGCTGCCTGAAAAAGATCACCAACCGGTAGTTGGAATACATCGCCCAGAATAATGAGCACTATGGATGGCGGAATAATCTGTCCAAGGGTCCCGGCGGCACAGATTGTGCCTGTGGCAAGCTTTTTTGAATAGCCATATTTCATCATTACCGGCAGGGAAATAACGCCCATGGCCACAACAGAAGCACCAACCACACCGGTTGAGGCTGCAAGCAGCGTACCAACAAGGACGGTACTGATGGCAAGTCCGCCCCGCACTTTGCCAAAGAGAATGCCCATGGATTCGAGCAGGCGTTCAGCAAGTTCTGAGCGTTGCAAGATGATACCCATCAGGATGAAGAGCGGCACCGCCATGAGGATGGTGTTGGTCATGATCGAATAAATGCGAAACGGCATCATCGAAAACATGGAGAAGAACTCTTCAGCGACCTGATATAATGTCGGGTCTGGCAGCAGTTCGATGCAGGCGGCAATAGCCCCGAAGAACAGCGCAACGGCTCCGAAAGTAAAAGCCACCGGATAGCCGACAGTAAGCAGGACAAGAGCTGCAAAAAACATGATGATACCGGTCATTGTCCTCTCCTGATTGCATTGATGTTCTGTAAAATATAGCCAATTGCGCTGAAAAGGAGAAAAGCAAATGACAACGGAATCATACCTTTGATAATCCAGCGATGTGTGAGCCCGCCCGGGTCCTCTGAAATTTCGTTCATTGTATAGGCGTCATGGACAAATTCAACAGAACCGAACAGGATCAACAGCGATAAAGGCATCAGGAAAAGCACAGTGCCGATGATATTGATCAGTGCCTTAGTTCTCGGCTGCATGCGGTCATAGAGAAAATCCACTCGGACATGGCCTTCATTTTTCAAGGCAAAACCGACTCCATAGAGAATGATGACCGAAAAGATGTGCCACTCCATCTCCTGCATACCCACTGAACTTGCCCGGAAAAGGTAGCGCATCATGACGTCAAAGGCGACGTTTAGCACCAGGAGCAGCAGAGCGATAGCCAGGAATTTTCCCATGCCGTTGACGATACGGCCGATCGTTTTTTCAGTTTTTTCAAACATGGCACCTTTTCCAAGATATAAGAGAAATGTGCCGCTCTGCTCTTTGCACAGCAGAGCGGCATCAGGCTACTGCAATGACCAGGTTTGCCGTATACTTATTCAGCAAGCTCCTGTGAAGTCTTGATGTAATTATACTCAGAGATGTTGGACCAGTTACGCGCCTTTTTCATGTAATTCCGCTGGGACTCCAATACTTCCTTGAAACTTTCGTCTTTTGCGGCATATTCGTCATAGAGTTCATCCGCAGCTTTTTTCATTGCCTGCAGAACAGGAGTCGGGAAGGTTTTGACTTCGATGTTTGGGTATTCGGTTTTCATTTGTTCCCATGCTTCAACACTGCCGGCAAAGTTGTCGGTGTACATGTCAGCCGTAACTGCTTTCATGGCTGTGACAAGCATGGTCTGGTATTCTTTGGGCAGTTTGTCGAAGGCGCGTTTGTTGATCAGGAACTGCAGTTCGGTGGCAGGCTCATGCCAGCCGGTATAATAGTATGGGGCTATTTTATGAAAACCCATTTTGATGTCCATGGCTGGTCCTACCCACTCAAGTGCATCAATGGTGCCGCGGTCAAGAGACGTGTAGAGTTCACCGGGAGCGATGTTGGTGACGTTAACACCGAGTTTGGCAAAAACTTCACCGGCAAGGCCGGGAATACGCATTTTCAGACCTTTCAGGTCATCCAGTGAATTGATCTCTTTCTGGAACCAGCCGCCCATCTGCACACCAGTATTACCGCCGGGAAAGCTCATGACGTCAAACTTGTCATAGGTTTTTTTCATCAGCTC
Source organism: Desulfopila sp. (assembly GCA_041582995.1). Classification (GTDB taxonomy): domain Bacteria; phylum Desulfobacterota; class Desulfobulbia; order Desulfobulbales; family Desulfocapsaceae; genus Desulfopila. The sequence continues at coordinate 17,346 of JBFHGS010000005.1, forward strand.
CATACCGCCGCCATGATAGAACCAGGCATTCTGTTCGTCCACGTTCATACCGAAAGGAACCGTGCAGAAGAAGACAGTGGAAATATCTTTGCCTTTCCAATAGTAAGATGCGGAATGACCTATTTCATACTGGCCACCCTTGGTCATGTCGAGTATGCCGAGAGCAGCTTTGTGTTTCTCTGCCCCTTCAACCCGGATGACAAAGTTACCACCACTCATTTCCTCGACCATTTTGGCAAGATTGAGTGGCGCTGTGGCAAATGGTGTGAGAGTGGAAGACCAGGTCATAGCCATTTTCCAGCGAACCTTTTCGGCGGCCATGGCAGGTGCAGCGAGTAAACCGACAACGATAAATACAGATGAAATGCGAAAAACCAATTTCATTGCAACCTCCTTTCGTATGAATTGAATGCGCTCCCCCAGTGGGAACATCAGGATAGTACCTCAAGCAAGGAGACGGTAAAACCTCGTTGCCTGTGAGTGGCCAAATGTCAGTATGAGCGGTTCGTAACGGAGATAAGTGGTTTATGTCCTGTATTATTCCATCAACACAGTGGAAAGTCCAAGAAGGTCTGGAGAAGAAGTGTAAAAAGAGAAAAACAGACCATATATTTGATAGGCGGGTGGCCTGGTCGTTTCTTCTTTACCACGCTCCAGATTTGGTCAGACCATAAGGCTGGTTTTGGTAGTACCAATTGTGAGGATGAAGGGATGTCCCCGAATGTAGAGGTGGATGTATTTATATATATTTCGATTACATTAAGTAATGGCCTTATTCTGTGCAAAAGAAGTGAGAACAGGTGCTTTGTGAGCATATGTGGTAATCTGGTCTGATCAAGAACCGAGTTTCTAACTGTAATAACGTTGAAAAGAGTTGTTTCTCCGTTTTTTCTCGGCTAATATAGAGCGACAACTGGCATGATACAATGTGGCATCGCTTTGTGTGTTATCCTTTTGCAAAGTGTATTTTCAATGAATGTGATTATCGTTCCTTCTGCACGTACTGGAAACAGCACGTTGTGAGGGGATACTTTTGTGTTTTTTGAGGAAACTGTGCAGCAGCCAAATCTGTTCTGTTTGCAGCGGAATGGTTTAATTTTTTGTTGATGATATTCGGGAAAGATTATGTCGACCAATTTATATGTTACGGCAACTGAGGAGCGCAGCGGTAAATCCTCTATTGTTCTTGGCGTGATGCAGATGCTGCTGAAATCAATTGACAAGGTGGCGTTTTTCCGGCCGTTGATACATGAGACCGAGCCCGGTTGGGAAGATCCGGTCATCAATCTGGTGCTGGAGCATTTTGATCTGGATATTCCCTACGATGAGACCTATGGTCTTACCCTTCAGGAAGCACAGGAACTGGTTAATTCAGGCCAGGAGACCCTCCTTCACGATATAATTCTGAACAAATATAACGCCTTAAAGTCAAATTTTGATTTTGTGCTTTGTGACGGTACAGATTTCCGTGGCAAAGATATTGCCTTTGAATCGAATATCAATACGGATATTGCCGCGAACCTCGGTGCTCCGGTGCTGCTCATTTCTTCCGGCAGGAAGAAGGAGACTGAAGAACTGGTGCGGCTAACCCAGCTCAGTATTGATGCACTTGTTGAAAAGGGCGTCGATATAATGGCCTGTATAGTCAATCGTGCAGCTGAAGCCGTGACTGTCGAAGATTTCAGTCGTATTCGGGTGAAAGGTAGAGATAGCGCGGTACCGCTGGTTTATGTCATTCCGGAACATCGTGAGCTGGCAAATCCTACGGTTGGCGATGTCAAACGTTGGCTGGGGGCACGCACCATGTATGGCGAAGAGGGCATGACAACTCTGGTTGAGAACTATGTCGTCGCCGCTATGCAGATAGGCAATTACCTCGATTATATCACTCCGGGCTCGATGATCATTACCCCTGGCGATCGCTGTGACATCATTCTGGCCACCATCGCTTCACGACTCTCCACGACCTATCCGGATATTTCCGGCATTATCCTTACCGGTAATCTTCTGCCCTCCGAGAACGTTCTGCGTCTGCTGAAAGGTTTAAGCAATACGGTACCTGTACCTATAATGGCTGTTGAGGGCCATACTTACCAGACAATTGAAAAGGTCGGAGAGCTGTACGGTTATATCGAACCCCATGATACCAAACGGATTGCCACGGCAATCGGTGAATTTTCGAAACATGTCGATGTGAAAGAGATGGGCAGGCGTGTTGTTTCGACCCGGCCGACCAGAGTTACTCCGAAGATGTTTGAGTTTGCCCTGATGGAAAAGGCGGGTCGGAATCTGCAGCGGATCGTCCTGCCGGAAGGCACCTGCGATCGTATCCTTCAGGCAGCGGATATTCTGTTACGCCGCGGTGTTGCCAATCTCGTGCTGCTCGGCAATGAAGATGACGTACGCATGCGGGCAACCGGTTGCGGGCTTGATCTTAAATGGGTGGAGATTATCGACCCGGCCAAATCAAGTTTGCTCGATTCCTTTGTCGCCGAGTATATGGAGCTGCGTAAACACAAAGGTGTTATTGAAGACGTTGCCCGTGACAGGATGTCCGACCCGACGTATTTTGGTACCATGATGGTCCACAAAGGGTTGGCTGATGGTATGGTTTCCGGCGCGGAAAACACGACTGCCCACACCATTCGGCCTGCATTCGAATTTATCAGGACCAAGCCCGGTATTTCAGTTGTTTCTTCGGTCTTTATCATGTGTCTGCGCGACAGGGTGCTGGTGTATGGTGATTGTGCAGTCAATCCTAACCCGAATGCGCGGCAACTTGCTGAAATTGCCCTCAGTTCAGCGGAGACGGCAAGAATCTTCGGTGTTGACCCGCGGGTTGCAATGCTTAGCTACTCGACAGGGAGCTCCGGGAAGGGTGAGGATGTCGAGCGCATTGTTGAGGCAACCAGAATTGCAAAAGAACTCATTATCGAACGAGGCCTTGATCTTCATCTTGAAGGGCCTCTGCAATATGATGCAGCCATCGATCCTGATGTTGCTGCCACCAAAATGCCTGGATCTCAGGTTGCAGGAAAAGCGACTGTCTTTACCTTTCCTGATCTGAATACTGGAAATAATACGTACAAAGCAGTGCAGCGATCTGCAAATGCTGTGGCCATCGGGCCGATATTACAAGGATTGAATAAGCCTGTTAACGATTTATCCCGTGGCTGTACGGTAGATGATATTGTTAACACTGTTGCTATAACCGCCATTCAGGCACAAGCAGAAAAAGAGGTAATAAAGTGAAAGTTTTAGTTATCAACTCAGGAAGCTCATCTATTAAATTCCAGCTGCTCGACATGCAGAATGAGTCTGTCCTGGCTTCAGGCCTGGTAGAACGAATCGGTGAGGCAGAAGGTCTTATCAAGTGCGAACTGAGACCGGATACTGATGCGGAGAATGTTATTAAGATTCAGGAACCTGTTCCTACTCACGAGCACGGAATGCGTAAAGCAGTTGATCTGCTGTGTGACCCTGAAACCGGTGTTATCGCAGACCGGGGTGATATTGCAGCTGTCGGTCATCGTGTTGTTCATGGTGGCGAGGCGTTTCATCAGCCGACCCTTATTACCGACGAGGTTCTTGCCGCAATTGAGAAGACCATTCCTCTGGCACCACTGCATAACCCTGCAAATCTCGACGGAATAAAAGTTGCCCGCGAACTTTTCCCGGCCGCTCCACAGGTTGCTGTTTTTGATACCGCCTTCCATCAGTCTATGCCGCCGCATGCTTTCCATTATGCGTTGCCTGCTGAACTTTACGAGAATCATCGTGTACGCCGCTACGGTTTCCATGGAACCTCTCACGCTTTTGTTGCAGGTGAATGCGCCAAAGCAATGGGCCGTCCGGTTGAAGAACTCAATATCATTACCGTTCACCTTGGTAACGGTTGCTCCATGACCGCAGTGAAGAAAGGGCAGTCTATTGATACTACCCTCGGCCTGACCCCTCTTGAAGGTCTGGTTATGGGTACCCGTAGTGGCGATGTAGATCCTGCTATTTATGCATTTCTTGCACGTAACTGTGGAATGGACATTGATCAGATTGATAACATGCTGAACAAGGAATCCGGTCTGAAAGGGCTTTGCGGCATGAATGATATGCGCGACATCCATTCTGCTATCGACGCAGGTAACGAGAAAGCAAAACTCGCTCTCGATGTACAGACATACCGCAACCGTAAATATATCGGCGCGTATATGGCGGCACTCGGTAGCGTTGACGCTATTGTTTTCACCGCCGGTATAGGTGAGAATGACAACATCGTGCGCGAGAAGTCTGTTGAAGGCCTTGAGGCGTTCGGCATTGTCATCGACAGTGAAGTGAACAATCAGCGCGTGAAGAAGCCGACTCTGCTCAGCACCAAAGAAAGCAAGGTACAGATCTGGGGTATCCCGACCAATGAAGAATTGGCCATTGCCCGTCAGTCGGTAGCCGTTATCGGTTAATGTTCCGCCTCTTGCTCTGTCGTAAAGAGCAGAGAGATTCACCCGGATTACTGATCGGTGCTACCGAACAGGAATCCGGGTTTTTTGTTGTCAGTTGTTTGCAACGTGATAGATGTGATTCCTCATGACATCTGAGATTTGAAGGGCTTGAGGTAAATATTTTGCAAAAATTGAAAAATCACAGAAAGAGTAGTATCACCTCATGTGTGCATCTTGACAGCAGATGGTATTGATTTTTTTAGAGCGGTATATAGAAATTGCAGGAGCAACACATGACGACATCTTTTGCCAACGATACACTGGCGACCATATATAACCGGCACTCAGTCCGACAATTTCAGGATACACCTGTTGCTGATGAGGTGATTAAAAGCATCCTTGATGCTGCAAATCAGGCGCCGTCTGCCCACAATCAACAGTCCTGGCAGTTTATTGTTCTCAGGGGCCAGAAGAAACAGGAACTGTCACAGCTGGTAAATAAAAAAGCAGCGGACTTTCCGAAGCCATCTGCGGCAATTCTGCGAATGGCTGCCAGAAGTCTGGCCAATGCTCCTGTTGTTATTGCTGTAAAGAATACAGGAAGTTTGATCAGCCACGGAAGCGAGTTGTTTCAGATTGAGAAGGATCGGTCTTTTGACTTTTTTCGTACCATGGAAATTCAGAGCTCAGCCGCAGCGGTCGAAAACCTGTTGCTGGCCGCGAGTTCCCTTGGGTTGGGCAGCGTCTGGCTTGGCATTCTGTATTTGATAAAAGGGGACGTTCTTGATTTTTTGGGTGAAGATCAGGGCGAATTCATGGCAGTTATTCCGGTTGGTTATCCAAGAAAAGAATCAGGCGGTCCAAAGAAAATCTCACTGGAATATGTGTTAAAGGAACTTGAGTAAGTTCTCAAATCCAGATATTTTTTCGAATACAGAACAAGTTGTATTAATGCATGATTGCTTTTGCTTCAAAAGAATATTGTATTGTTTTTGTGATGTAGGGCAGGAGAATACATACAGAAAAAATAATCTGAGCAACATATAAAATATCTTTTTCCAGTTGAATCTGATATTCTGTCGCCATTTAGTACTGCAGTACTCCTTACCGCTTGATTTTCCTGCATACCCTTTTGGGGTCATATAGAAGGCCAACCGTAATTATCCTGTTGAGACATCCGGTAAGGGACAGGTATGCATTTTCTCTTTATCAAATAAACTGACTACAACCTGATGTGGAGGTACATATGTGGAAAAAAATTGATGCTGCACCGGCAGATTCCATCCTCGGCCTGACAGAGGCTTTCAAAAATGAAACCAATCCGCAGAAAGTCAATCTTGGGGTTGGTGTCTATAAGGATGATGCGGGTAGTACTCCTGTACTTAAAAGTGTAAAGGATGCTGAGAAAATTCTTGTTGAGAAGGAAAAAACCAAGAGTTATCTGCCGATTTCCGGAGATCCCGGCTATGGTCTGTGTGTCCAGAAACTGCTGTTCGGTGAAAACAGTGAGGTAATTGCCAGCGGTCGCGCGGCCACTATACATGCTCCGGGCGGAACGGGTGCTTTGCGGGTTGGAGGTGATTTGCTGAAGAAATTCAATAGCCAGGCTACGGTCTGGATCAGCAATCCGACCTGGGCAAATCACAAAGGTATTTTTGCCGCTTCAGGTTTTAAGCTGGCAGAGTACAGCTATTATGATGCTGCCAATATGAGCCTTGATTTTCCAGGCCTGGTGGCAAGCCTTGAAAGTATCCCTGCCGGTGATATTGTTCTGCTGCATGCTTGTTGCCATAACCCGAGCGGTGTTGATTTAAACGAAGAGCAGTGGTGCAAGGTTGTTGAGATAGCAAAAGCCAAAGGCTGGATTCCTTTCCTTGATTTTGCTTACCAGGGCTTCGGGGCTGGCGTCACAGAAGATCGCTTTGCCGTTGAGCAGTTCGCTGCTTCCGGGCTTGATTTCTTTGTGGCAAGCTCCTTCTCGAAGAATTTCGGTCTGTATAATGAGCGTACCGGCGCTCTGACGGTAATCAGTCCGACTGCTGCAGAGTCTGTTGTTGCCATGAGTCACCTGAAAGCAACCGTGCGTGTATTGTACTCCAACCCACCTGCACATGGTGGACTGGTTGCGGCAACTATCCTCAGTGATCCGGCACTCTATGCGCAGTGGCTCGGTGAGCTTGCAGACATGCGGAACAGGATTGTAACTATGCGGACCGCTCTTGTTGACGGTCTTGCGGCACGCGGCGTTGATCGTGATTTTTCCTTTATCAAGGAGCAGCGCGGTATGTTCTCCTTCAGTGGCCTCAATGACGATATCGTACTCTGGCTTCGTCAGAACAAAGCCATTTATGTGGTTGGTGGCGGCAGGATTAATCTTGCAGGTCTTACATCCTCCAATATTGATTATGTTTGCGATGCTATCGCAGAAGCTTTGAAGAAAGGTTGATGGTTCTGCAGTTTTAAGGTTTTCTGCCGGCAATGTCCGGCGGAAAACCTTTCTTTACATTATTCTCACGTCGGATCCGAAGTGATCAGTACCCGTCAAAAAGATCCCGTTCGGCAATCTCAAGAATGACCACATCCGGAGTGAAAACTTCAAATATTTCTTCGAGATTTTGCTGGTCATAGTCCTTCATCAGGTAAAGCACATGGCGGAAGTTTTCGCTGATAAATGGTTGTATTTCTGCAAAAAATGAGTCCTGAAAAACGACAGCTGTAAGTTCTTTTTGCGGGCAGCCACGTACCCGGGAAGGTTTATCTCGCGGTTGTGTGAAATTTGAAAGCTGGTAGTGGTGCAGGCTCCGCGGTTCTGCGCATGTTTTAAATGGTGCAAGTGTCGGGAACACTTCTGTCACTTCATCCTGCAGCATTAACATTCTGGCAAGGTCGCAGTGGCCGGGAACAGTATCGCATGTTTTTACAATATCAGGGCCAAAGAGAAAGTCGGATGTGAATATGATATCCGGAAAAAGCCGTTGTAATTCCCTGATTATAGACTGAAAGGCTACATAGGCTCCTCTTGTGTTCCAGTGCGTGTCGGCTTTGTAATACAGGTGCTGACCGTCTTTTGCGTCAGTTAACGGGGCATGCAGATTGATCAGATAGGGGAGCGGCGATTGCCTCGTTGCGTTGATCAGCTGTTCAAACCGACTTGTTTTTCTCAATTTCTGTATATGTTCAGGCAGGTATTCCGGATAAATAGTGTGCTTTTCCGGTGGTGCCATGAGCAGATACTCAATACCACGTTTTCCAAGCCATTCGGCTCTTGCATTGTGTGCGGCAATCCACGTATGAAGTTGAGATTCCCGTAAGGGAGTCTTCCCCTGGTAATCTTCAATCTGATTATTGGCTGTGTAGAAATACCAGCCTTCCCTGCCAAGAAGCACTTTTGAGTGCAGGCCGGTCTGGCCGAAGAGTTTCTCCATTTCGTGATGATATCTCTTGATGAAAAAATCACGATAGCCGAAATGGTCATTGAGGTAGTCATCAATTACACTAAAAATAACAGAAGATTGCAATGCTGTGGCTGGCACAACAGGTGGCTCTGCAAGCTTTCGTTTCTCTGTGTCTGACCAGAGTATCCGAGGGGAAAGAAGCATCTTCACTGGTGGAATGAAGATGACGGCCAGAAAAAGCAGAATGAGCGTTTTTTGGAAACCGGATTCAGAGAATATTGATTTCATCTCCATTTCCTAGAATCTGAAGTAGATGAACGGGTTGTAAGCGCCTGCTGCCAGGCTGATTACAGTAAAGTAGGTCAGGCTCGCTATCAGGGAAAGTTGGAGTATATAGCATCCTGCCTGGCCGAGTATCTGTTTTTTACCGAGTCTGCTACTGCAGGATTCGAAGAGTGCTAACAATCTCGGATAGAAGGGTAGTGAAAGCAGAGTAGCTACGATAAGTTCCATCCCTATTTTAGTGTCGACCAGCATAAGGAGAGGGTAGGCACCGACCTGTTTTTCAAGAAGACCGAACATCATGGTGTAAAAGATTTGTGCCTGCATCAGATTCTCAGAGCGGAACAGTACCCAGCCCAACAGTATAATCAGCAGGGTCAGCAGATGCCTGGCTGGAGACCAGATAGAACTCAGGAAGGTACTGAATCGGGTGCGTTCAAGAACAAGAAAGAACCCGTGATACAGTCCCCAGAGAATGAATGTCCAGCTCGCGCCGTGCCAGAGTCCGCAGAACAGGAATACGGTTATCAGGTTAATACCGGTACGCAGGTTGCCGTTTCTGCTGCCGCCGAGCGGGATGTAGAGATAATCCCTGAACCAGCTGGAAAGTGAAATGTGCCAGCGATGCCAGAATTCGCGGATTGAACGACTGCTGTAGGGGTATTTGAAATTTTCAGGAAAGTGAAAACCAAACATTCTGCCCAGACCGATAGCCATGTCAGAGTAGCCTGAAAAGTCGTAATAAATCTGGAAAGTATAACAGACTGCGCCGAGCCAGGCTACCGCCGGCGACAACTCTGCTGCCGGTAGTGAGAATACGCTATCGGCCACTGCTCCCAGCGGGTTGGCCAGCAGTACTTTCTTGGCCAGACCGAAGATAAATCGTTCAATACCGGTTGCAAAATCAGGAGTATTAAGACTCCGTTTCGTCAGCGCTTTCGCGATATGGTGATAGCGGACAATGGGACCGGCTATAAGTTGCGGGAATAGAGATATATACAGACTGAGACTGATGAAATTCTGTTGTGGCTGAACTTTTTTCTTATAGACATCGATAAGATATGAGATTGCCTGAAAAGTAAAAAATGAGATGCCGATGGGAAGATGCACCTGTTGCAGAGCTATCACAGGAATATGCAGACCGTTCAGCAGGATATTAAGGTTATCGACAAGAAAATTTGCATATTTGAAAAAGAACAGGAGGCCCAGATTGGCAATGATGCCGAAGGTAAGGATTGTCTTTGATGGTGTATCAGAAGTTGTGGGGATTATACATCTCCCACAGATATAATTCATAAGAATTGAAAGCAGCAACACGACAAGATAAACACCTTCTCCCCAGCAGTAGAAGAGCAGGCTGGTCAGTAGAAGAATGAAATTGCGAAGTCTTTCACCGCATACTCCATAGATGAGCAGCACGCATGGCAGAAAGAAAAAAATAAAGGTTATAGATGAGAAAACCATATAGGCTTAATGATTGTGGAAATAATTGGGTCTTCGGCATATCTTTTATCTGATTACACCTGAATTTCAGTTTAATCAGGTGAGGAGTGAAGGGTAAGGCGTGAACTGCATTCGTTAAAACCCACCTATGTTGCAGTATCTGCGTTAATATTGGTGGTAAAGACATGCGGCTTTGTATACTCCTTGCACCTAACGCCTGGCACCTCAACATTTTGCTGTAAAAGAGGGGCAATCAGAATCTTTTATAAATGCTCATCTATAGCATACTCCTGGCAGAGGTGCAGTAGTGAATGCGCATAGTAGTCAGGCAGATGGCGCCGGGAACTCATAAGGAGAGTTCCCGGTGGAAAAAACGAGAAGAAGGAGAAAACTCAATATTCAGGCCATTTCCTGCTCTGTCCGGCTGATGATTTCAGCTTGATGGTCATTGTCGAGATCAACGAAATAATCACTGTATCCTGCTACCCGTACCAGGAGGTTGCGGTACTCATCCGGATGTTCCTGGGCCTTTTTCAACGTCGCGGTGTCGATGACATTAAATTGAATATGGTGACCACCAAGGGCAAAGTAGGTACGTACCAGACTGCAGAGTTTATCGAGATCCTGCTCTGTTTTGAGTACAGAAGGCAGAAAGCGCTGGTTCAGCAGTGTACCGCCCGATTTGACCTGATCCATCTTGCTGAGTGACTTGATAACGGCTGTTGGGCCCTGTCTGTCCGCCCCCTGAGAAGGTGAGGTGCCATCCGAGAGTGGCAGATACGCGCGGCGGCCGTTGGCGCTTGCACCGAGCATCTTGCCGAAATAGACATGGCAGGTGGTCGAGAGCATATTCAGGTGGTAGACACTTCCCTTTGTGTTGGCTTTGCCGTCTATGGACTGATACAAACTGTCGTATACTCGTTGCATAAGGGAATCTGCTGTGTCGTCATCGTTGCCGAAGAACGGGGTTTTGTTCCAGAGCCGCAGGCGCAACGCTTCGTTCTCTTCAAAATTATCCCGGAGGGCAGCGAGTAACTGTTCCATCGTGACAGAGCCTTTTTCATAGACATGGGTCTTGATGGCGGACAGGCTGTCGGTGACCGTACCTATGCCGCAGCATTGAATATAGTTGGTGTTGTAACGCGGGCCGCCGTTGTAATAATCTTTACCCTTTTCGATACAATCACGAATCACTACAGACAGAAAAGGTGCCGGAGAGTATTTGGCATACATCCTCTCAATATAGTTATTGACTCGAATTTTCAGATTTACCACATGCTCGAGCTGTCGATTAAAGGCCATATAAAGATCTTCAAAGGTGGTAAAATTGAGCGGGTTTCCAGTTTCCAGGCCTATTCTGTTACCGTTGAGCGGATCGATGCCGTTGTTGAGGGTAATTTCTAAAATTTTTGGGATATTAAGGTAGCCAGTGAGGATATATGCTTCTTTGCCGAAAGCTCCGGTCTCAATACAGCCACTGGTGCCGCCTTCGCGGGCATCTTCGAATGTTTTTCCCACTCTCACCTGTTCCATCACGACGGTCTCTGTATTAAACACGGAAGGGTAACCGTATCCCTGGCGGATGACTTTACTTGCGGCTTTTAAAAATCTGTCGGGAGTTTTATTAGAGATGTGGATACTGGGTTGTGGTTGCAGCAGATGCAGTTCGTCTGAAACTTCCAGAGCCAGGTATGACACCTCAGAGCACCCGTCGGTGCCATCCGGCCTCAGGCCGCCCAGATTAATCTGGGTAAAGTCGTTGTAGGTTCCACTTTCTTTAGCGGTAACGCCTACCTTTGGTGGTGCCGTATGATTGTTTACCTTGATCCACAGGCAGCTGAGCAGTTCTTTTGCTGTGTCGTGATCTAGAGTTCCTGCCTGGTATTCTTTTTCGAAAAATGGCTGCAGATGCTGGTCGAGATGACCTGGACTCATTGCGTCCCAGCCATTGAGTTCGGTTATGGTGCCAAGATGGACAAACCAGTACATCTGCAGAGCCTCATGAAAATTCCGTGGTGCAGAGGCTGGAACATGTCGACATATCGTGGCGATAGTGCGCAACTCTTCGCGCCGTTTCGGGTCTGTTTCATCTCCAGCCATTTTTTCAGCCAGTTCAGCATGGCGCTCTGCAAAAAGTATGGCTGCATCGCAACTGATATCCATGGCCGTGAGCTGTTCTGCTCTGTCGGCAGCTTCCGGGTCGTTCTGGTAATCAAGGCGATGTATTCGGTCTGCGATGCGTTGTTTTAAATCCAAGAGACCGTTTTGGTAAATCATGCCGTCAAGTGCCGTGTGGCCGGGGGCCCTTTGTTCCATGAATTCGGTAAAGAGTCCGGCTTCGTAGGCAGCGCTCCACTCTGCAGGAACCTCACTGAAGATGCGGTCCCGCATGGAACGTCCCTGCCAGTAAGGAATCACCTTTTCGCAATAGGTGGCAATATCCCCGGGAGTGACCCTGTAATTGGTCATCGGCCGGTCGTTCAGTATTTGCAGGTCTTCTGCAGAATGGCAGGTGAGTTCTGGAAAGGTAGGTACCACCTTAGGTGCTGGGCCGCGTTCACCGACGAGAAGTTCATCCTCACCGATATAAAGCGTTTTATATGTACAGAGATGCTTAAAACAGAGCGCACGTAGTACAGGGAGGGAATGTTTACCATAATTTTCACGGTAAAATTCGGTTTCCAGTACTGCCCGTTCAATAGAGATTGAAGGCTGTGTTTCAAAACTTTTCTGCCGTAATCGGGTAATTCTCTCGTTCATACTGCTAACCTCCAATGCGGACACTGAGTCCGTAATGTTCAAATATCTGTTGTACGCAGGACACAGTTTCTTTTGTCGGAGTGTGCGCGGGTTCTCCGCTGTAGGCTCCTCCGAGTTTTGCATATTTTGCGGTGGCAAAATGGTGATACGGCAGGATGTCGATGCCTTCGATGGCAGGAAGGGTGGCGGCAAATTCTGCTGTGGCCTTGATATTCTCCGTATCGTCATTGATTCCGGCTAATAGAGGGATACGGATGCGGATATCAACGCCCCCGCTTCGGGCAAGCTTTTCGAGATTGCTCAGAATAAGTTCGTTCGGGATGCCGGTGTATTTTTTGTGCAGGGTGCTGTCCATATGTTTCAGGTCATAGAGAAACAACTCAGCATGATCCGCGACTTCCAGCAGCGTTGGTGCTGGACAGAATCCGGTGGTGTCGACGGCCCGGTGAATGTCGAGTTTACCGCATCGTTTGAGTAGATTAATCAGTGGTTGCGGTTGCATCAGAGGTTCTCCGCCGGAAAAGGTTACTCCACCACCGGACTGATCGAAAAAGGGCAGGTCTTTCTCGATTTCTTTCATTATTGCATCAATTCCACTATGAAACCCAAGAGCCTCATGGGCCTGAGACGGACATATTTCAACGCAGTTCAGACAAATGGTGCAGGCATTATGGTTGCGATGCAGACCGCGGTTATCCAGAGTGAGAGCGGCTTCCGGGCAACCATGGAGGCACTCGCGACAGCCGATGCATTTTTCAGAAATAGAGACAATCTCGAGCTGCGGGTGTATGCCTTCGGGGTTATGGCACCAGAAACAATTCAGGGGGCATCCTTTGAAAAAAATGGTTGTCCTGATGTTCGGGCCGTCATGCAGGGCGTAACGTTTTATTGCAAATAGTAGAGGGCTGGAGAATTTCATATAATCACATAACAATAAATAGCATATGACATCAACTGCTTTGTATACAACAACTGCACATTGAGAATAAATCTTATTTCTATCTTGACAATACCATACCGATACATAGCTTTCCAATAGTAAATGTCCTTATATACCAGGATGTTTCGTGTCGGAAAGTAGTCGCAAAAACTGCTGAATCCGTAAAAGAGTCATCTGTAAGGGTGGATTATTATGGCAAAAATAGCATCGATTGAAGGTATTGGCAAAAAGTATAGCGAAAAACTTGAAAATGCAGGGATTAAGTCCGTTGAGCTGCTGCTGGAACTTGGCGCAACGAAAAAAGGACGGAAAGAGCTAGCTCAGAGAGCATCCGTTAGTGAGAAGATGATCTTGAACTGGGTTAATCGGGCAGATCTTTTCAGAGTGAAGGGCATCGGTTCGCAATATGCGGATCTGCTCGAAAATGCCGGAGTTGACAGCGTGCCTGAGCTGGCCCACAGGGACCCTGAAAATCTGCTGCTCAAATTGCAGGAAGTGAATAACACGAGAAAGCTGGTTCGTGCTATGCCGTATCTCAAGCAGGTTCGAAAGTGGGTAGGCAGAGCCAGGGATTTGAAAAAAGTAGTGACACACTGACCCTTCGGGTGGAGGATGTCTGAGGCTCGCCTGGTCGCAGGAAGTCAGTTTACACAGGGAAGAGTTTTTTGAGCTGCTCCTCCCTGTAGGTGAATATGCGTTTCAGAGTTCTGTGAATAGATAAGTAATGCAGTATTCTGCCAAGTTGGCCCAATGGCATGATGTATGTCACTTTGTCCCGAGACTGTACTCCTTCGTCTGTTTCTGTAATTTCGTGAAAATGATACCATAGTGCGAACGGCCCGTAGCGCTGTTCATCGACGAAAGAATGGTATGGTTGTATGTGTTTGATCTCAGTTAGCCATCGTTGCCTGCCGAGACCGGGAATGCGTATAGCGTATTCGATAAGAAGTCCGTTGAACATTTCCCCGGGAACTTCAGAGATTATCTGGAAATCAAGATCCGGAGGTGTAATTCTGTTCAGGTTTGCCGGATTACGTAGAAATTCCCAACTCTTTTCAAGTGAACAGCCAAGAAGAGTCTCTTTCTGCAGGGTGTAAATCATCGATGTCCCGTAGTTGTGTTATTCCCGCATTTCTGTTTGGTATTCCACAAGAATAGCAGAATGGTTGAAAATTTCCAGATGAGCGATTTATATAATCAGATTTTTATCGACCTAAGTTACCTTCCCGGCAGGCTCTATGATACAGTTACCGTTAACGGCGATATAAGTCTTTCATTTACAACTCAAAAGCAGAGGAATCCGGCGCATGCGACTTATCCAGACTAAGGTTCGTTGTGTTGAAGGTGTTCGTGACACTGAATGGTTCGTCCCGGGCAGGGAATCGACTGTGATCTTCGGGGCAGGAGGAAGTGGTAAACGGCATCTGCTGCTGGCTATGGAAGCGCTCAATCCGCTCTATGAAATAGGGGTTGAATCTCCATTTGCACGTCATCCGGAAGTCTGGCTCCAGGGAAACTATACCCGCCGGGTTGTCCCTGAAAAGAAGACTGCTGTTTTTATGGTTTTCTCCTCAGAAGCTGCACTCGTCCGAGAGCTCGATAACATTGATCCAGCGCTGATAGAAACGAACAGAATCGAAGTTGGGCGCAGGCTCGATTACAGCCGCTGGATTACGTTTGTAGAAATATCAGCGTCTTCCCGTTGGAGTGAAATTGTCGAGCAAATGCAAAAGTTGCGTACTCTCGCAACGAGCATAAATAACCTGCACCGCTCAGTATCGCGGACCGATTTTTTTGAGACACTGGTTGGATCTGACAGGATTAAAGGCAACATAGCTGATGATTGCAGGCAATGGCTGAACAGTATTAGCAGCTGTTTACCTGTTGAGGAAAAAGCACTTGTGGATCATTGCTTACAGGTTGTCGACAGGGCTGATCGTTTTCGGCTGGCAAGAGAGAAGGTTGAACAATGGCTGCCTCGGACAATTTACCTGACTCCGCACGACCAGCAACCTCTTGATGCAGATTCAGCAACTTCGGACGTGCAAACGGGTTTTGATCCTGTCCCTTTTTTGATATCTTCACTTTCCCAAAAATATATGTTGGGCTCTGGCAATACTCCGGTATCTGCTGAAATGTCCACCGCAGTAGAAGCTGCACGTGCATCTCTGCAACCATTTATGGTACCGGGAATCGAAGTTCCTCACGTCCGACATGATGGTGAAAAGGTGGTGATTGAACAGCGTCCCGCCCGAAATGCGTTTGAAGAGAGACTTTTTCGTGTTGTAACGGTCTGCCTGCTTACACAGCTGTGTTATGAACGAAAGCCCCTGCTGTTGCTGGATGGCTATGATCGTGGACTTTCCGTTGCTGAGACACTGCAAATGATCAGCTGGCTGCAGCAGTTGGGCCGATATTGTCAGCTGATTCTTACCACAGAGCGTGAAATGGTAGCCGGAGCACATGGCTGGCAGGCTATCAAACTGGTAGGCAGCGGAGGCCTGGTGACAGATCCGCTCTTCTCCGGCTAAGATCGAACTCTTGAGGTGGATTACGGTTGTACGACAAAAGGGTTTCAAAACTTGTGTTGTAATCGATCATCCTGTACACTTTTGCCAATTCAACGTAACCTCAGGTTTTGGCATAAGGAATAATGAAAAAATATACACGACTTTTAACAATTGCCGGCTCAGACAGTGGTGGTGGTGCGGGCATTCAGGCCGACCTTAAGGCATTTTCCGCTTGCGGATGTTACGGGATGTCTGCGATTACCGCTCTGACCGCCCAAAATACTCTTGGTGTTACTGATATCCATCCGGTGCCGATTTCCTTTCTTGAAGCTCAGATACGTGCTGTGCTGGATGATATTGGAGTCGATGCCGTCAAAATTGGTATGCTGCATTCACGGGAAGTTATTGCGTGTGTCGCCCGATTGTTGAAAGAATATGACTGTCCGCGGGTGGTCCTTGACCCGGTTATGGTCGCTACCAGTGGCGATCCGCTTATACAAAATGATGCCATAGAAGCTTTGAAGGAACTGCTTTTGCCGGTGGTTCACCTGATAACTCCGAATATCCCGGAGGCGCAGATTCTGCTTGAACGTAAAATAACAACAACCGAAGAATTGAGACAAGCGGCACATGATCTTGCGACTTCTCATGATCTTGCGGTTTTGTTGAAAGCAGGTCATTTAACAACCGAAACATTGCGGGATGTTCTTGTGATCGAATCGGCTGGTATGGAGCACGAGTTCGCGCATGACCGGCTTGATACCCCAAATACACATGGCACTGGCTGTACACTTTCGTCCGCAATTGCAGCGCACTGGGGGAAAGGCCTTGAAATGGTTCAAGCAGTGAGCAAGGCGGAAGAGTACCTTCATGCGGCTATTGCCTCCGGGGCTGGGTTTTCTCTTGGCAAAGGACACGGGCCGGTCCATCATTTTCATGTTCTCTGGCAGTAATGATGCTGGCTTTGCAGTAACGGGGGAGGTATCGGGCCCCAATACACATCAATTGAAGGTGAATCTATGCATATGGTAATCGTTTTGGGCAGTCCCCGGAAAAACGGCAACAGTGAACTGCTAGCCCAAGCTGTGGCGGAGGGCATGGAAAAAGAAGGCGGGACTGTCGAGTACATTCGTCTGAACACACTTTCTATCAGGCCATGTCAAGGTTGTGGCGGTTGTGATAAAACCGGCAGATGTGTGATCTCTGATGATATGGATGCAGTCTATGAAAAGGTAGATGCTGCGGATAGATTACTTCTGGTAAGCCCGGTTTATTTCTATGCAATTTCGGCTCAGGCTAAAATTTTCATGGATCGAATGCAGGCTAAATGGGCTAGACGGTATAACCTTAAAGAACGGTATCGTTTGAATGAGGGACGGCGAGGCTATCTGCTGGCAACTGCTGCGACGGTGGGCCCGCGTATCTTTGTGGGCTGCGAGCTTGCTGCCAAGTACCTTTTTGATGCGTTGGATATGGAGTGCGGTGAATCGCTGCTGGTAAAAGGAGTAGATGATCGAGGTGCCGTAAAGAAAGCAGAAGGGGAATTAGAACGAGCCCGAGCTTTTGGTGAAAATGTAGCCAAAGGTGTGATCTGAGTGAATGCTGATTCTAAAGATGCTCCTCCAGATTATCGGTTCTGAGTGTCGAGGTTACTGACGTTTTCATATTTTTCGGAATATATTGTTTGCTAAGCACCCGCTGCAGCGTTTTGGCAAGTATTTTTGCATCTACCGGTTTAGTCAGATAGTCATCCATTCCGGCAGAGAGAAAGTTTTCTCTGTCTCCTTTCATTGCATGGGCCGTAACTGCAATAATAGGTATTTTCAGACCATCACACAGGCTGCTCCGGCGGATGAGTTTTGCGGTCTCGATGCCATCCATCTCCGGCATCTGGATATCCATAAGAATACAATCGAAAGATTTCTGCTGCAGCAGGTTGATGGCTTCCATACCATGGGTTGCGAGGGTGGGGTTATGACCAAGG
Source organism: Desulfopila sp. (assembly GCA_041582995.1). GTDB lineage: Bacteria > Desulfobacterota > Desulfobulbia > Desulfobulbales > Desulfocapsaceae > Desulfopila. Next base: position 35,093 of record JBFHGS010000005.1, read on the forward strand.
TTCTGAAGCATTGCCAGAATAACCATTGCATTGATTTTTTCATCTTCAACAACAAGGATATCAGCTTCACGAGTGGTGTTGATTCCTTCCTGCCTGGTGGCTTCAGCAGGTACCGATTGTGCTGTTGTTCGAACGCTACTGATTGAAAATTCAACACGTGTGCCTTTCCCCACTGTGCTACGCAGTGAGATGGAACCTCCCATCAGTGTTATAAGTTGCTTAACGATACTGAGTCCGAGGCCTGTTCCCTTGTATTTGCGTTGAAATGATCCGTCTACCTGTACAAATGGTTCAAAGAGATGCTCGCACATTTCTTCAGGGATACCTATGCCGGTATCTTCCAGCACGAAATTAAGCATGACGATATCATCTTCCGGGGGAGCGGCATCGACGCGGAGGTGAATTCTACCTTTGCAGGTGAATTTGACCGCGTTTCCGATAAGATTGAAAAGTATCTGCTGTAGCCGTGACTCGTCCGCTTTGATATATTCCGGTACGTTCGCTGCGATGTGCAGACGTAGATCAAGTCTCGAATGATCTACCTGGTTATCAAAAGAGCAGGTAATGTTTTGCAGAAAAGTCTTGAGATTAAAGGTGATTGGTGTCAGTTCTATTTTGCCTGCTTCAATTTTGGAAAAGTCAAGAATGTCGCTAATCAGACTGAGAAGACTGGAACCGGATTGAATTGCGGTGTTAACAAACCTTGCCTGTTTATTTTCGAGTTGTGAAGCCTGAAGGAGTTGCAACATCCCGAGAATGCCGTTCATGGGTGTACGAATTTCATGACTCATATTGGCCAGGAATTCAGATTTAGCTTTGCTCGCGGCAAGTGCCTGTTCTTTTGCTCTTTCGAGTTCTCTTTGTGCTTCGATTCGTGTTGTAACATCACGGCTTACGCCGATAACTCCAATAAAACCACCACGCTCATCACGTAGAGGTGTGGTGATAGTTTCAAGCCAGAGAGTTGTGCCGTTTTTGTGCATAATTTCAAATTCCCAGGACTGGGGGCTATCGGTCACCGGGGTCTGCTGTGCAACTTCATTATAATGCTTCAGGAGCTTATGGTAGTACTGAACGGAGATAGAAGGGAAGTAGTGTATAGGACTTGATTTGAGAAATTCCTCAGGCGTATAACCGCAGAGATCTGTGAGTGATGGCGATATGTAGGTGAATTTGAAATTGGCATCCATGGTCCAGATGACGTCCCGGACATTTTCTGCCAAAAGACGATATCGATGTTCGGTGACGCGCTTTTCCTCGAGAATCTTCATGTCCTGGGTCACGTCCCGCCCCGCTCCCACTGTGCCGATAATGTTGCCTTCAGTATCAAACATTGGTGCCTTGTGGACGTCGAGCATCAGATAGTTACCACGTACCAGCCCGTCTTCGAGAAATCGCCCGGGTTTGCCTGTTTTTTTGACTATATCGTCAGAGTTTATACAGATTTCGCCGAAGGTGTGGTTATGCCCCTGCTCCCGCTCTCTCAGTGCAAAGAACAGGTCGTTTTTCCCGAGCGGTTCCTTGGCAAAATCACATTTTAACAGTTTGCTGCAGATAGCTTTATTGGCAAACAGGTAATTATCGTCAAGGTCTTTAGCCCAGATAAGGTCAGGGACCGTATCTGCCATGAGCCGCATCAGGTTATACAGTTCAAAATATTTCTCTTCGCTTTTATGCAGTGCTTCATCAGCTTCTTTTTGAGCGGTGATATCTTTGAATATTGAAGATACTGCCGGTTGACCGTCGAACACCATGCTGCGGCCCGAGATAATGACGAATCTGTTCCGGCCGCTGGCTGTTTTCAGCTGGGCTTCAAAATCGTTTACCTGGCCGAGTTTTTCTATCTGATTGACAAACAGGGTGCGATGGTTCGGTGTAACCCATAGATCGGGTACATATGAACCGGTTATTTCTGTCGGGCTCTTTTGGAAAAATGAAGCTGCGGCATTATTCAGGTAGAGAATACGATGACTCTCAAGAGAAACCACAATGAGAGGCAGCATGGCATTATCAAGGAGTTGCCTGTATTGAATAGTTGTGTCTTTCTCGTGCTGACAGACAGTTGAATCTTGGTATGTCGTGGACATGCTTTTTCCGTTGTACCCTTGCCTGAGGGATGGCTGAAGAGTCTGAATATATATAGAAAATATAGTGTTGTGTCAGGAACGGATAATAATTACTGCAGTGCTTGTACAAACCCTGACGAGTAAAAGAATTCATGCAGCATAATATTGCCATACAAAAAATGCTACAATTCTCAAACAAGAAACAGTAACTAACACACGGTTGTAAGACGCTGCAAATCAGTCTGAATACTTGAAATGTAAGTGTTATAGGCTGTAGTCGTTACGGTGTAAGGCGCAACTTCAGGATTTCCTTCAGTTCCCCTTCGCTGAGCAGGGCTGGATTGTTTTTATTGCCAGAACCAGCCACGATTTTTGCCAGTACATCTTCTGTAATGCCATACACATCAAGGCAGGCAATTTCAAGATTCTCGGTCAGTGACTCAAGGTAGGAGATAAATCGGTCCTGTGCTTCTTCATCCGATGGGCTGTCGGGGAAAATCATTTTGCCAAGAATGGTATATTTGTTGAGAGCTGCAGGGTTTTCACCCGTTTCCCGTAGCTTTTTGAGGGTGATACGGTTAGCAGCTCCCATGAGGGTACCGCAGACAATGCCGTGGGGAATGTTGAAGAAGCCGCCGATTGCAGAGGCAAAAGCATGTACAACCCCGAGGCCGCTATTCGCAAGGACTATACCTGAAAGGTAGGATGCATATGCCATATCTGTTCGTGCGGCAAGGTCGTTGCCATCTTTGCAGACATTTTCAAGCGAACGGATTACAGCGCGTATGCCATCAAGGGCGAGGGCATCTGCGAGCGGTGAGCCTTTGGTTGACAGAAATGCTTCTACGAGTTGAGTGAAGGTGTCCATGCCGCAGGCAACTGTAAGGGAGCGCGGGCAACCAGTGGTGAGTAGTGGGTCGATGAGGGCTATATCCGGAATATAGTTGTCATGACGCAATGACTTTTTAAACCCTTTTTCACTAACTTTGCTGATAACGGCATTGCTTGTAGCTTCACTTCCTGTACCAGAGGTGGTAGGCACAGCTATGAAAGGAATTTTTTTTCCGCTTGGTTTTTGTGTACCAATTCCTTCAAGGAAGATTACTACCGGTTGCTTCTCGACCAGCATTGCTGAGATAGCCTTACCTGCATCAAGAACACTGCCGCCACCAATCGCTACAACGGCATCGATAGTATCGTTCTGAAATTGTAGGCATACGGTGTCGATATCTTCAGGCGATGGTTCTGCGGTAATGTGTACGAGATTGTATGTATAGCTGTGGGCATCCAGCGACCGGCGTAGCACCGGCCACTCTTTACCTGAAGTAAAGGAGGTGCCGCCAACCACAATGAGGAGTCGAGAACCGATTTTTTTCAGCAGACCTGGGAGTTCTGTATGCGTGCCGGGACCGAATATGAGTGCCGGAGTTGGTTTAAAGGTAAAAGATGTTTGCATGCGATAGCTCCTGAAAGGTATATGAAATCAACACTTCGGGTGTGGTAGTGATCGAAAATCACCTTATATAATTGCAGTCGGCATGGCAAAGAAAAAGAAGGATAGGGGAGAATAGGTATGAAAATAATACCTCTTGACGCATCTGCTATATTTTGCTAAGCAGATATTTAACGAATTACTTATTCCTATTATGGACGCAAAACGAATGTCACATCCAGCCACCAGCGTACATGCAGTTTCTGTTCTCGCTCTAGCACTGATTCTAAGTGTGGTGGTCGTGGTGCGTAATGTGGAGGGCGCAGCGCCGTAACGGGAATAAAAAAGTAAAATTAGCTACTTAACCCCTGTCGGCGCAAGCCGGTGGGGGTTTTTTTTTGCCCCTGCCAAAATCGCCGGCAAAAACGAATTTTGCACAAAGGAGAACCCACCAATGCATACCATGAATGGAGCCGAATTGATCATTCGCCTGTTGGAACGTCAGGGGATCACCACTATTGCCGGAATTCCCGGCGGTGCGAACCTGCCGCTGTATGATGCTCTTTATGCCACGCCTTCTATCCGGCATATTCTTGCCAGGCATGAACAGGGAGCTGGTTTCCTGGCCCAGGGAATGGCTCGCTCCACAGGAGAGCCCGCTGTCTGCTTTGCGACTTCCGGTCCTGGGGCCACCAATATCATGACAGCTATTGCTGATGCATATCTCGATTCAATCCCAGTTATCTGTATTACGGGCCAGGTGCCTCTGTCGATGATCGGGACCGATGCATTCCAGGAGGTGGATACATATGGAATGTCAATTTCTATTACCAAGCATAATTTTCTGGTACGCACGGTTGAAGAGTTGCTGCATGTAATTCCTGAGGCTTTTCGTCTAGCGATGTCAGGTCGACCCGGTCCTGTTCTGGTAGATGTGCCGAAAGATATCCAGCAGGCCGTAATCTCCTTAACCGATTGGCCAGAACCAGGGAAGCGTGATGTTGCAGACAAGGTTGATGCCTCAGCTCTAAAGCATGCTGCAAGACTAATTAATAACGCCAAGCGTCCGGTGCTCTGCCTCGGAGGAGGAATAGTTCATGGAGATGCTGCGGCTATTGCTCTGCAGCTGGCTGAAAAGGCAATGCTGCCTACAACCATGACCCTTATGGGCCTTGGAGCGATGGCAGCTGATGAGAAACTCTCTTTAGGTATGCTTGGTATGCATGCAGCACGTTCGACCAATATGATTTTACAGGAATGTGATCTCTTTATCGCGGCCGGAGCCCGGTTTGATGATAGGGCCACAGGGAAAATCGTTGAGTTCTGTCCTGATGCGAAAATAATCCATATGGATATAGATCCGAGCGAAGTGAGTAAGTTGAAGACAGCCAATATCGGTCTGATCGGCGATGTGCGTTCAACTCTTGAGGAATTGTTGCCGCTGATTGCACAAAACAGGCGCTCCAGCTGGATGAACAGGGTAAGGGTACTGCAGAATGCCTATCCAATGACGACACGGGATATGGTCATTCCTGAAAAACCATATGGTATCATTTTAAAGGTGGCTGAACTTATGGGCGGCACAGGGTTTATTGCTACGGATGTTGGAAAACATCAGATGTGGACGGCACAGGTTTACCCTTTTTCCAGGCCGCGACAATTGCTGACGTCAGGGGGGCTTGGCACCATGGGCTTTGGTTTACCGGCGGCAATTGGGGCAGCCATAGCTCATCCTGAGCAGCGTGTTGTTTGTTTCAGTGGTGATGGAAGCCTGCAGATGAATATTCAGGAGCTGGCAACTGCGGTTGAGCAGCAGCTCGATATCACAATTATCGTCATGAATAACAATTCACTGGGCCTGGTTCGACAGCAGCAGGGATTGTTTTATTCACAACATCATTTCGCCTCAGATTTCCAGATAGATATCAATTTCACAGCCATAGCCCGTGGTTTTGGCATGCGTGCCTATGATGTAGGTATTGACGGAAGTCTTGAAGAAATTCTGGCAACTGCCCTGAAGGAATCCGGTCCCTGTCTTATAAATGCACCAGTGGGCAGAGAGGAAGAAGTGTATCCGATGGTTCCTCCCGGAGCTGCAAACATCACAATGATAGGAGGTTCCTATGCAAAACAGATCGCTTGATACAACAATGGTTCTGCAACTTGAAGTTAATAATCATCCGGGTGTGATGTCGCATATTTGCAGTCTTTTTGCAAGGCGGGCCTACAACCTTGAAGCGATCGCCTGTGTCCCCATCGGTTCCGGTGAAACGAGCAGGATCTGGCTGCGGGTTGATGAAGCCGGGAGGCTGGAGCAGGTGATAAAGCAGATTCAGAAGTTGCCAGATGTGCTCAATGTCTGCCAGCAGCAGGGAGAGCATAAAGTCTTTGAAGGGCTGTATGCATTCACCTGATCACCTGAATATAATGAGTGAGATACTGTTTGTGTTTTTGAACCCATCTGTTTATAACTAATTAATGGAGCTCTTGTTTGCGATTTTGCGCTACTATCTGAGGAGGAGTATGAATCATGGTTGAGGGTAAAGTTAAGTGGTTTAATGACGCGAAAGGTTATGGTTTTATTGAACAGGATGGGCAGCAGGATATCTTTGTGCACTATTCGGCCATCAAATCGGAGGGATTTAAGTCCCTTAAAGAAGGAGAGCCGGTCACGTTTGAGGTTGTAAAGGGCCCGAAAGGATTGACTGCAGAAAACGTCACAAAAAGCTAGTCGATACATTCGGCACTTTGTGTGCCTTTGAAAAAGCGACGCCCGTGGAATCGTAATTGATTCACGGGCGTTTTTTTGTCTGCTGATCTGAGGTAATGTAATGCCGCCGGGGTAAATGAGGAGGGCTTACTGACTGCTGGCAAACTGGATGTATATCTACGAATTATATGCAAGGGCGCTATGTCGGTTAATCTTAAGAAATATCTGCAGGATATCCTGATACCATCAGAGCTGGATCTGCTGGTGCAATCCTATGATGTTGTAGGTGATATGGCAGTCATCATTATCCCGAAAGAGCTGGAATGCCGGGAGAAGGTGATTGGCGAGGCTGTTCTGGCCAATAATCCGAAAATAAAGGTTGTGGCCAAAAGAGATGGACTCTACTCAGGTGAATTTCGCACTATTCCGCTACACGTGATAGCCGGAGAGGACCGAAAAGAGACAGAACACAGAGAGTATGGGGTGCGTCTTCTGGTGAATCCGGAAACCGTCTATTTTTCTGTGCGCAGCGGTACTGAACGTAAACGAATTGCCACACTGGTGCAACCTGGAGAAGATGTGCTGGTTCTTTTTTCAGGAATTGCCCCTTATCCGCTGGTTATCTCCCTGAACAGCCAGGCAAACCGGATTGTGGGAATTGAGAAAAATCCTGAGGCGCATAAGTATGGGCTGAAAAATCTGGCGCATAATAAAAGAGTTAAAAACGTACAGTTGCTGCTGGGTGATGTGAGAGAAGTACTCCCGGAATCAGGCCAGAGTTTTGATCGGATAATCATGCCATTACCAAAGGGAGGAGAAGTATTTCTACGCTGTGCTTTGAGTGCTCTGAAGCCTCATGGCATGCTGCATTTTTACGAAATGCAGCATGTTGATGCCTTTAACGAGTCAATCGAAAAAGTCCGTAATGCCTGCATTGCATCCGGTCGCGGACTCGTTTCTGCAAGTATCGTAAAAGCCGGACACTGTGGACCCCGGACTTACAGAGTTTGCGTGGATGGTTGTGTTGATTGACAGGTTGCTTTCTTATGTGTAACTATGTGACTGTTATGATGCTGAAAAAAATGTTTTTTTTTAGTCATGTGGCCTGCCGCAGGGTGGCTTTTTTTCCTGACGTGCAAGTGTGTACGTTTCGGCAGGCAACAATCAATTTTATTCCAGGGAGTTTGCCGTATGCATGTAACATTTCACGGGGCGACGAGGGAAGTAACCGGCTCATTTCATACAATCACCACGGATAATGATAGAATAGTTCTTGATTGCGGCCTTTTCCAGGGGCGTAGAAAAGAGGCCGAGGCAAAAAACAGAGTTTTACCGGTGGATCCTGAAGGTATAACCAATATCGTATTGTCTCATGCTCATCTCGATCACTCAGGCAGGATTCCGATGGTTACCGAGGCCGGCTTTACCGGACAGATATTCTGTACACGAGCCACTGCCAAGGCCTGTGAATATCTGCTTCGCGATTCGGCAAAGATACAGGAAGGCGATGCAAGTTACCTGAACTACAAAACGGCGCGTAATTTCCTGGCAAAGTTGAAAACAGGCGGTAAAAAGAATATTTCCAAAGAAGAGATGGCGGAAATTAAGCAGTTGTTGAAAAAAGGTGAGCACAGACTCAACAGTGAGGCAATTGTTCAACTCCTTAAAGAACATCAACTGGAAATAATAGAGCCTCTCTACTCAATGACGGCAGCGGAAGAGTCACTCTCAAGTTTTGAGGGGATTCCATACAAAACTACCGTTTCTATAGGTAAGAATATTGACTGCACGTTTTACGATGCCGGCCATATACTTGGTTCAGCGATGGCTGTTGTTAGCAAGAAATGCGAGGGACGAACAAAAAATATCCTCTTTTCTGGAGATCTGGGCAGGTTTAATAAGCCGATTATCGAAGATCCTACTCTTGAATTTGCTGAGGAGCACAGGGAGATTGATCTGGTGATAATGGAGTCTACGTATGGTGACAGGCAGCATGATCCTGTGAAGGATATGAAGCCGATGCTGAAAAAGGTACTCAAAGATACTTTTGCCCGTGGTGGTTCCGTACTCATTCCGGCGTTTGCTTTCGGCAGAACTCAGGAAATAATCTATTATCTGCATGAATTGTATCTTGCTGGTGAAGTACCTCATGTGCCGGTGTATGTTGACAGTCCGCTGGCGACGAACATTACGCATGTTTTTGGCGAGCATCCTGAGGTCTATGATGATGAGACTCATTCGACATTCCTTGAGGAAGGTCTGAATCCTTTCAACTTTCAGCATCTTAAATTTATTGAGACTGTCGAGGAGTCGATGGCCTTAAACAGGGACACCCGTTCGCATATCGTTCTGGCAGGTTCGGGTATGTGTGAGGGCGGCAGGATACTCCATCATCTCCGCCATAAGATTCATGATGAGCGCAACACTGTTTTGATAGTCGGCTATATGGGATCCAATACGTTCGGACGGCAGATTCAGGAAAAAGGAGAGGAATTTGAGGCCGATGGCAGAAAAGGCCAGGCGCCGACAGTTCGCTTTTTTAATAAGGAGTATCCATTACGGGCAAGGGTTGTAACTTTGGGTGGTTTCAGTGCCCATGGCGATCGTGATGAACTGCTTCGGGTCCTGACTGAATCAAATCTCGTTATCAAAAAGATTGCGCTTGTGCATGGTGAGGAGGGACAGTCTCTGGCTTTCAAGAAAACTCTCGAAAGCAAAGGATTTGAGGTAACTGTTCCCTATCAGGGGCAGACGATGTACGTTTCCTGAACCCAGGTATCTCAAAATGTAGTGGTCTGCATCTCTTTCTGTGGTGCTGGCCGCTACATTTTCACGGTGCAACTCGACAGTGTGTATTTTCCCGCTTCTTTTTTCACAACATGGTTTTTGTTACAGTCTATCGGGTGTTTTAGGCGGATCGTATGCCGGAGACTTTTTCAATTTCTCACCTGCAGGTAAAATGTCGAGCCTGGTTGTAACGTCTGTATGATTCAGAAAGGGACCTTGAGCTTTGGGCCCTGTTTGCGCAATAATTATGTCGGAAGCGTATTATGCTTCGTCGGGATCTGGAAGATACGCGGTTGAAGAACTGTCAGGGCAGGTCGGATGGCGCAGTGTTTGTGACCGGGCAGGGTGTATCGATTTTTCACAGGAAAAAACCAATGTTTTTAAACAGTGAAATTATAACGGGGAGGTTCATATGTTACAGGTCAAGGATTCTGTAGCAGTAATAACCGGTGGCAGTGGTGGCATTGGCAGGACACTGGCGGAATACTGGCTGAAAGAGGGCGGTAAGGTTGTGATCGCTGATGTGCAGGAGAAAGCCCTGCAGTCTACACTCAGTGAGTTGCGGATAATCAGTGAAAATGTAGCATCCATCGTATGTAATGTAACTGCTGAGGAAGATAATACACAGCTTGCAGGATTTGCCATTGAGCGCTTCGGGGCGATTAACCTGGTCGCACCGTTTGCCGGAATAACCGGAGACGGATTGATGATAAAAACTGATCGTGAGACAGGAAAAGTTGTTGGCAAAATGTCTCTTGAAACTTTTCAGAAGGTAATTGATGTTAATTTGACAGGTGTTTTCCTAACTGTTCGCGAGTGCGTTGAACAAATGATAAATCATCATTGCAAAGGATTGATTTGTCTGGTTTCATCAGTAAGTTCGCTGGGCACTGCCGGGCAGATTAATTACTCATCATCCAAGGCTGCCATGTCTGTTATGCCTAAGGTACTGACCGCTGAATTTTTCAGGAGGAATATTGCCGACAGGATTCGCTGTATGGCGGTTGCTCCGGGGTATGTGGGCACAGAAATGGTGAAAAGCATGGATGAACGTATTGTCGGCAAAATCCTTGAACAGGTTCCAATCGGCAGGCTGATCGAGCCTGAAGAAGTTGTTTCTCTGGTTAAAGAGCTTTACACAAATGAGGCAATGGCGGGAGAGACCGTGTTTATCAACGGTGGCTTACGTCTCAGCTCAAAAGGCTGATACACTGAAGAGCAAATTTCGATGAATCAGGAGTCAGGTATGAGAGATGTTGTAATAGTCAGTGGCAAACGAACGGCAATCGGTAGCTACGGTGGATCGTTAAAAGATACACCGGTGGTCGATCTCGGCGCAGAAGTATTGAAAGGAGCCCTTCTTTCAGCAGGCGTTCGACCAGTTGTGGGTGAAGAGTGTATCAAATTTGCTCCAGATGCTCTTCGCGCTGACGGCAAGGTGGAACTTGAACAAAAATATTATGATTACGATGCAGGATTGCAGCCTGTAGAGATCGATCAGGTTATTATGGGAAATGTGCTCTCGGCCGGTCAGGGCCAGAATGTTTCCCGCCAGGCAATGATACGGGCCGGTATTCCGAAAGAAACATCAGCGACAACGGTGAACAAACTCTGTGCTTCAGGAATTGAAGCAGTTGCTCTGGCAAGCCAGGCAATTCGTTGCGGCGATGCAGAGGTAATACTGGCCGGCGGTATGGAGTCCATGAGCCGGGTGCCATATGCACTTCCCAATGCCCGCTGGGGACAGCGGATGGGTGACGGGCAGATGATAGATCTGATGGTCTATGACGGGCTCTTCGAGACTTTTTATGGGTATCACATGGGCTTGACCGCTGAGAATATCGGGGCACGATACGGGATCCGCCGTGAAGAGCAGGATGCAATCGGAGCGCTCAGCCATCAGCGTGCAATGGCGGCAATTGCTTCAGGTGTCTTCAAAGACGAAATAGTACCGATACGTATTCCTCTGGGCAAAGGTGATCCGCTCATTTTCGATGTCGATGAACGACCGATGGATACTACTGCTGAAAAAATGGGGAGATTACGTCCTGCATTCAAAAAAGACGGTACCGTCACTGCTGGCAATGCTTCAGGAATTAATGATGCTGCGGCTGCGCTTTTGATCATGTCAGCTGAAAAAGCAGCAAGCCTTGGTTTGAAACCGCTGGTGAAAATCAAGGGGCATTCAACAGCAGGACTTGATCCAGCCTATATGGGGCTCGGACCTATCCCTGCAGTACGAAAAGTCATGGCAAAGCATAAACTTGGCATCAGTGACTTTGATTCGATTGAGTTAAATGAAGCTTTTGCGGTTCAGGCTATTGCCTGCATGCGTGAACTCAACTGCGATATCGAAAAAACGAATGTGCTCGGCAGCGGAATATCTCTGGGACATCCGATCGGTTGCACCGGAGCACGTATTTTACTCACCCTCATGCAACAGATGAAGCGCGAAAATCAGGGCCTTGGTCTTGCTTCACTCTGCATAGGCGGTGGCCAGGGGATGGCAATGGTTCTGGAGAACTGCTAATCTGCCCCATCAATTGATACGGTGTCAGGTGTATCCTTTTTTGCCTGTAGACCATAGTTGTGATGAAGCAGAAATAGATGTGATTTACTAGAAAAGTTGTCATGGGGCTTCCCCGTGATTCCGCAGCGTTTGAGATGAAGGGGAAAGCATACAGCTTTCCCCTTCATGTTTTTTGTGCAACTGTTTACAATAGACTTCAGATACGTGAGCAGGTTTTATCGATTTCCGAGTGATTTGTTGCATATTAACAACACCTTTGCTGATAAAAAATTAAGAATTTCGAGGGGCCATTGGTTGTACATTCATTTCAGCTTCTGCCGTTTGGTGGAGATTTGCAGCACGAAGGCGTGTCAGTCGGTGGCACAATCTCCCGGAGCTGCAATATATTGTGTCTTTCCTATCAACTGAATTGGGATGGAGATCCGGTAGTATTGCCAGCTCAATGTACATCTCCCTTGCGACGCAACAATCTCTGGCAGAGAACCTGTTTTGAGTGTTTTCTGAAGGAGGAGGACGGGAGTGGTTATTACGAGTTGAATCTGTCTCCTGATGGCTGTTGGAATATGTATTCTTTTACCACTTACAGAAACGGGATGGCCGAAGAGCCGGGTATTGTCGATCTGAAGTCAGAAGTAACTCGGGAGAGCAGATCCTGTACTCTCAGTTGTTCGTTATCTTTAGACGGATGCATTCGGCCCGAACAATCGATTATAACCGGAGTGAGTTGTGTTCTTGAGTTTTCTGATGGGCAAAAGAGGTATTGGGCTCTGGATCATCCTGGGCCACAGCCGGATTTTCACAATCCCGATAGTTTTCTCCTGAAGCTGTAGAGACCCGATGAAGGGTAAATTTAACAGAGGACGAAGTTGCCATGAAAAAGATTGCATTGGTTGCATACACAGGTGAGTTAATGTGTTTTTCTCATGTAATGTTGTACGCTCTTGATTATGCGAAAAAGGGCTATACCGTCAGTGTTATAATAGAAGGGGCGGCCACAAAACTGATCGGTGAACTGGCTAAACCAGAGACACCCTTTGCCAAGTTGTATCAGCAACTGCGTGAGCAGAGGTTGATTGCCTGTATATGCAAGGCATGTTCTGTGAAAATGGGAAGCTATGATGAAGCATGCGAGCAGGGCCTGCCGCTTGGAGACGATATGCAGGGACATCCTTCGCTTGAACAGTATACCAAAGAAGGGTATGAAGTGATGACTTTTTAGGTTGTAGTACTCACATTATTCAATTGATTATATTCCATGGAGGAAGGCGTGAACGAGCCTGTTGAGCATTATTGGAAGACCCGGCTGCAGGAGTTGAAGGTGCAGCTGGAGAAAAATAATTTTGAAGTATTTACCGTTGAAAACGCAGCTGAGGCGGGCGCGTTGGTAATGGAGAAGATCCTGCCGGAAAGTAATGCGCAGACCGTGTCTTATGGCGGTTCGATGACTATGCAGGCAACAGGGCTTCATACTGCACTCCTTGAAAACAAGAACATAGATGTTCTGCGTCCGGATGAACCGGGTCTTTCCATGGAAGACAAGCTTGAGCGCAGGCGTCAGGGATTGCTGGTCGATCTTTATATAAGCGGAACTAATGCTGTAACTGAAGTCGGCCAGCTGGTGAATCTGGACATGATCGGCAATAGGGTGGGTGCTATTACCTTCGGACCGAAGAATGTTGTGATTCTGGTTGGGCGCAACAAAGTCGTAGCTAATCTTGAACTGGCAATTTACAGAATTAAGGAATATGCATCTCCTGTGAACGCCATGCGTCTGGATTGTAAAACTCCGTGTGTGAAAACGAGTCATTGTGAGGATTGTAACAGTCCCGGCCGAATCTGTAATAGCTGGACAATTACTGAAAAATCCTTCCCTAAGGGACGAATCAAGGTTGTTCTCATCAATGATGATCTGGGCTTTTAGTCCAATATTTTACGAGTGTAGCAAACGAATATGCAGCAACATCCCATAGAACTTCTATCCCCGGCACGGGACCTCGATTGTGGTGTTGCTGCCATCAATCATGGGGCCGATGCAGTCTACATCGGTTCCCCCAGATTCAGCGCACGGGCGGCAGCAGGTAACAGTCTGCATGATATCGAAAAACTGATTCATCATGCACACACCTATTCTGCCCGCGTCTATATCGCCCTCAATACCCTTTTCTATGATGATGAAATTCATGAGGCGGTAAAGCTTGCACATCAGTTGTATAATGCGGGCGCCGATGCGCTTATCGTTCAGGACATGGGTTTGCTGGAGTGTGACCTGCCGCCTATTGCCCTGCACGCTTCCACCCAGACTAACAATCGTAGTCCCGAGAAAGTACAGTTTCTTGAGAAAGTTGGTTTTCAGCAGGTAGTATTGGCCCGGGAACTGAGTTTAGAACAGATTCAGGCGATTCGTTCTGCCACCTCTGTGCCGCTTGAGTGCTTTATCCATGGGGCGCTCTGTGTTTCATATAGTGGTCAGTGTTATATCAGTGAGGTTGTGAGCGGTCGCAGTGCCAATCGTGGTGAGTGTGCCCAGTTCTGCCGCCACCAGTACACCTTGCAGGATGCTTCGGGAAAAGTACTGGAAAAAGATCGTTATCTTCTGTCCTTAAAGGATCTTGATCTGTCAGCTAATATCCGTCAGCTGATAGCGGCAGGAGTGAGTTCCTTCAAGATTGAAGGTCGTTTAAAAGACAGCAATTATGTAAAAAATGTTACCGCATTCTATCGGCAATTGCTTGATCAGCTGATCGACGCGGACCCTGAACTGCAACGGGCTTCTTCCGGGCGATGTGAGTTTGGTTTTACACCTGATACCACTAAATCCTTTAATCGGGGGCAAACCGATTACTTTCTGAATACGTTGCGAAATACGCCCGGTTCGCTGGATACCCCGAAATCACTCGGTGAACTTATCGGTTCGGTGCAGAAAAGTGAAAAAAAATCCTTTACCCTGAAAACGACCGCCAAACTGCAGAATGGTGACGGCCTCTGCTATTTTGACAGTAGTGGCAAACTGATAGGCTTAAAAGCTAACAGAGTTGACGGAAAAGAAGTTCATCACCGGGAAAACAGTTCTCCGCCATCAGGTACGATTGTCTATCGGAATCATGATGTCGATTTTTTGAAACAACTCAAAAACAGTGAACAGTGCCGTTTTCTGCATGTTGATGCAACTATCACCGAGACAGATAGCGGTTTGCGATGTGTTGTAGAGGGCGAAGATGGTTTGAGTTCTGAAGCTGAGCTTGCCGCGGATAAGGAGCAGGCGAAGCAGGCTGGCATGATTGCCGGAGTCATCGAGCGTCAGATGCGTAAATGCGGCGGTACCGCGTTTCGGGTTGATAATGTGCGGGTCACGGTGGATGAGAATCTGTTTGTGCCTGCCGCAACTATAAATGAATTGCGCAGACTGGTATTTGCTCATCATCTTACCCATCGTTGCAACAGCTACACCAGACAGGAACAGATTCTGGAAAAAAACGATACACCATGGCTTGCCCGAAAGGTGACGTATCTCGACAATATTTGTAACCGAAAGGCGGAAGCATTTTATCAACGACATGGGGTAACCGATTTCGCAGCCCTTGCCAAAACTGCTGCAGGCGAGAAGGATGCGGCGCTCATGACGACAAAATACTGCATCAAAGCTCAACTGGGGATTTGCCCGAAGATGAAAGGCAAATCTCAGCAACTGAATGAGCCTTTAACCCTTACCGACAATACCGGCATATACGAACTCGAATTTGACTGTGCACGTTGTGAGATGATTGTCAGGAAGCAAGGGAAGAAACAGGAAGGACGATAGACTCACTTCGTCCAGTTGTTGATTACCCTCTCCTCACTGTTCCCTCCCATTCCATGGGCCGGATAAGCATCAAGCTTATCCGGCCCATTTTATTTTAAGAGTTATTGGCCATTGCAGGATTCAAGATGTTGATCCGGTGGTGCTATCGCAGGAGGCTATGGGTGGTCGTGAATGGATTCAAAGTTGCTATTTGACCTGAGAGGTTTTGAAGAACATAGTAGTAGTGATATTTATCATTAAGAACGCAATATTTCATTCAAACCTCAATATGATAAAGTATGGAGAACTCACATGTTCAAAAATAAAATTTCGGCATTGCTGGCTCTGGTATTAATCACTTCTATTCTTTTGCCCTTAACTGGTACAGCAGCAGAATTTAAATTTACTGCGATTCCGGATCAGGATACAGCCAGACTGCAGCAGCGGTTCGGTAAGATTGCTGATTACCTCACCGAAAAACTCGGTTTTCAGGTGACCTATGTGCCGGTGAAGTCCTATTCCGCTTCCGTTCAGGCTTTTAAAAATGACGAGGTGCAAATGGCCTGGTTCGGTGGCTTATCAGGTGTGCAGGCACGTCTCGGCGTTCCGGGTTCAGTAGCAATTGCCCAGGGTGAGGAGGATGAACATTTTGTGTCATATATCATAGCGCATACTTCCACTGGACTTGCAGCGGCTGATACCCTTCCGGAAGCGATTGCCGGTAAGACCTTTGCCTTCGGATCTAAAGGCTCAACTTCTGGCAGACTGATGCCGGAATATTATATTCGCGAACAGTTTGGTAAAAGCCCGGAAGAACTGTTCTCCACGGTTGGCTTCAGTGGTGATCACTCAAAAACAATAGCCATGGTGCAGTCCGGCAGTTATCAGCTTGGGGCGGTAAATTTTAAAGTCTGGGAAAAAGAACTGGCGGAAGGCAATATTGATCCTGCTAAAGTCGCGGTTATCTGGAAAACTCCTGAATACCCTGATTATAACTGGACGGTTCGGGGTGATGTGGACAGTGTCTTTGGAGCAGGTACCATAGAAAAGATTCAGAAAGCGCTCATTGATATTGCTGAGCCTGAACTGCTTGAGGCCTTCCCGCGCAAACGTTTTATCCCTGCCGATAATACGATGTACCAGCCGATTCTTGAGACTGGAAAAGCTATAGGCATTTTTAGATAATTTTCTCAGTTCCAGTGGTTCTGTGTAACCGCTGGAACTCCAAATATGTGTACAGATATCACAATGAATGCCCGTATGGCAGTATCTAAAGAACTGCTCGCCCTGCATGGCGAGGACATCAGCTACTCTGATTTTGTCGCTCTTAAAGGGATCTCTCTTTCCATTTCAGCAGGGGAAAAGGTGGCGCTGATAGGTCAGAGTGGTGCGGGAAAAACAACTCTGCTCAGGCGATTGTATCAACTTAATCCCGCTGAGTGTGCCTTTATTCACCAGCATCATGCACTTGTTGCCCAGCTCACTGTTTTCCATAACATTTATATGGGCCAGCTCGACGCACACTCCATTTTCCAAAATCTGCGAAACCTGGTTCGGCCTTCCAGAAAATATATTGATGAGATAGTACCCATTGCCAGGCAACTCGGTCTGGAAGATAAGTTGTTTACCCGGGTCGGTGAGCTTTCCGGCGGCCAGCAGCAGCGAGTGGGGATTGGCCGGGCACTCTATCGCGGCGGCTCTATACTCATGGCGGATGAGCCCGTCTCCTCACTTGACATGGTGCAACGCGAAGAGATTATGGCCTGTATCGTGAGTGCCGGACAGACAGTGGTTTCATCGATGCACTCAATCAATCTGTCGCAGCGCTATTTTCAGCGGATCATAGGCTTGAAAGATCGTTCTGTTTTCTTCGATTTGCCGGTGGATTGCGTTACCGACGACCTGCTCTCAGAGCTTTACTGCTGATATGCTGCGAACCAGTCTCGCATATTTCTGTATTGCTGTAGTTGCTGTTTTTGCCGCAGATATCTCTATTTCAACCTTGGATCCCTGGCTGGAATTAAAAAAGCTCGGTCTCGGTTTTCTCACACCGGATTTCTTCAGCCTGCCGGAGTTTGGTGAGGCCTTACGTAATACCGTAAGTTTTGCTTTGATCGGTATTGTTCTAGCCGTTATTTTCGGTTCGGTTCTGTCGCTCTTTTTTGAGTACACTGCAGTGCGGTTGTTCTGCGCCTTTATCAGATCTATTCATGAATTATTCTGGGCTTTCATTTTCATGCCCATCACAGGTCTCAATAGTCTATGCGGCATTTTGGCAATTGCCATTCCGTACGCCGGAATTTTTGCCAAAGTCTATGCAGAGATTCGTCAGGAATCTGACCAGCGCCCGGCAGAGGCTTTGCCGGAGAATACTTCACGGGTAAGCGGTTTTTTATATGCTACCCTGCCTGTCATCTATCATGATTTGAAAAATTACACCTCATACAGGTTTGAGTGTGCGTTGCGTTCGAGTGCAATTCTGGGTTTTATCGGTCTGCCGACACTTGGGTATCATCTCGAAACAGCCTTCAGAGAGGGAATGTATAATGAGGCTGCGGCGTTACTGTACAGCTTTTTTCTGCTGATTCTCTCGATCCGTTTCTGGGCCAGGCCAAAGATTATTGCCATACCTATAATTGCTGCCGTCTTGGTCACATCCTGGGATGCGACACTGTCTTTGGCGAACATCATTCGTTTCTTCACCTATGATATCCTGCCCTGGCCAATGCGGGCCGAAGGCTTTTACGCAGGAACCCAGACGGTTACTCTGCCTGTGGGCGAAATATTCCACTGGCTGCAGAATATTACGGTAACGAATATTCTACCGGGGATTTGGAGTACCGTTCTCCTTACCCAGATCGCTCTTGTAAGCACCGCTGTTTTTACTCTTGCCAGCTTTGCTTTTGCGAGTCGCAGGTTTTTCACACCTGCTGTCACCGGGCCTACCCATCTTGCCCTTGTGGTGTTACGAACCACTCCGGAATATATTCTGGCCTACATCTTTTTGCAGCTCTGGGGGCCGTCAATGTTGCCGGCAGTGTTTGCTCTGTTTCTGCATAATGGTGCTATCCTCGCTTATCTTACAGCCAGAAACGTTAACCAGCTGGAGTTACCGTTTGATGGTTCGGCCAGCAGAATCAATCGTTATTTTTATGAGGTGCTCCCGCGCTGCTACGGGCAGTTTCTGGCATTCCTGTTTTACCGCTGGGAAGTAATCATGCGCGAGTCTGCAATTCTCGGAATCCTGGGTATAACCACCCTTGGGCATTTTATCGATAGTGCCATTAGCAGAGACCATCTCGATACCGCCTTGCTGTTGATCTGTGTGACAGCGGTTCTTAATATGCTGATCGATTCGCTCTCTCAGAGGATACGTAAACGATTGCATATCTCCGCGCATCTTGCAGCTGGAATTTCACCCTGAAAGTCTGTTGTGAGAATTTGAGCGAATGAATGTATTGCTTACAGTATTGCATTACCTTATGCTTTGCGGTCTTCTGTTGAGGGCAGTGAGAGAAAAAACAATATCCAGACGGTTACATGAGAGCAGGAGATGATTTCGAAAGAAGAGAGTGGTGAAATGGAGAGTAGCGTAAAAGGAAAATTATTACGTCCGAATGGGGCAATTATGGCTGATTACAGAGAACTCATTGAAGATATTGAATCGATGATGAAGACACTGACAGCTGAACATTTCAGCACAGTTTTACAGTGTCGTCCCGGTTGCTCTGAATGCTGTATGCAATTTAGTGTGTTGCCGCTCGAAGCAGCTATATTGGCAACTGAACGTAATCTGCAAAATAACATAGCCGACCGCAAAAGCGAAAAATGTCTGCTGCTTGATAATGATCTTTGCACGGTATATGAAATTCGTCCGATAATTTGCCGTACTCAAGGGCTTGCTCTGGCCTATATTGATGAAGAGGCTGGTGCGATCGAGGTTTCTGCCTGTCCGCTGAATTTCCCTGATGATTTTCTCTTCACCCATGAAAATGTGCTGTACATGGATCAGTTCAATCAGCGACTGGCGGAACTGAATCTGCGTTACTGCCAGGAAACCGGTCTTGCCCCGGAAACCAGAGTAGCCCTTGCAGATCTTGTCTCGTAACAGGAAATGATATCCACTCAGCTTTTAACTGAATGGAAGAGAAAAATCTTCTCAGAATATCCGATATAGATCAACTCAGGCTTCTGATTCCGGTCGTGTATACCAATCATATCGGAATGACCGATGAATCTCATTGCAGTCATCTGATTTTCCCGTTTGTGGTACCTGCGCATATTGAGTAAGCATATATCATACTGTAACAATATGTAGTGGTAACTGCATGAAATTCAAACATCGTAAGGAGAAGTGTTGTGAGATCAATATTTGTATGTCTATTGCTGGTTCTTGGATTTACTGCCTCTGTTCAGGCAGGTGACTATACGTATATTTCTGCGGAAGAGATGAAAGGGCGGATTGAAGCGCAAAGCGAACTGATCATAGTGGATATTCAGGTAGCAGAAGAGTTTGCTCAGCATCATCTTCCAGGTTCGATCGCAACGTACGCCTATCCGGTAAAAACTGATGCAGAGCGTGCACAGATAGATGCAGCAGTTCAGGAATATAATGCGACCGGCAAACCGGTAGTGATTGTCTGTCCACGTGGCCAGGGCGGTGCGAAACGCTGCTATGACTATATGATGGAACATAATGTTCCGGCTGAAAAACTTTCAATTCTTGAAAAGGGTATTGCAGGCTGGCCGTATGCCGAAATGCTTGAGAAAAGTTGATTTCTGAAAACTGCCAGGATGGATTAAGCATCAGTTCAAATGGTTAAGTAACAGGTATTCCGGGAACCGTTTTTGCATTTTCCAACGTTACGAGTGGTCTGCAAAGACGGTGCTTCCATGTGCGGGCATAAAGGTGTTGCTGCTTGAACCATTTTTCAGTACCATAGCGTGGTGCAGGGTGCGCTGAGCCGCGCTATTATTCATTCTAATTTCGCTGTTTTTATTCATGTTTACACATCTTGAGAAGCTTTTTCACTTCGTTGATCAGACTGTCGAGTCAATCTGTACCAAGCATCCGGAAGAAGTGCATTGCCATCCTGGTTGTGCTGACTGCTGCCATGCTGTTTTTGACGTAAGTTTTATCGAAGCAGCATATATCGCGGCGTTTCTGAAAGAAAATCCACAAATTATCTCACAGCAGAAACAACAGGCCGAGCAGGCTGCAGTTGCGTTTGAAGAGCTTATGAAAACTGGTGGAGATCCTTCGGTAGCCCGAATTCGTTGTCCCTTCCTGAGTGATGAAAATCTTTGTCTGGCTCATTCGGTACGTCCTGTAAACTGTAGAACTTACGGTACACCCACTATCATTAATGATAAAGGGGCAGTTTGCGGACTCTCCGGTTTTTCACAAAAATCCGTTTATCCAACAGTGAAACTTGGCCCATTACAGGAAAGTTTAAAAGAGTTTTCGTGTAATCTTGTTGGTGAAGATTTTGGGAGTAGGCGTTTCCCGCTTTCCTGGGTTGTTCTGCGGACGGATTACTTCCTTCCACCGTCTTCAAGTGTTTGAGATAGTACAGCAATGTTATGCGGCTGTTTTTCGGGTATCCGCTTCTGAGGAACCTGATGGGAAAGAGCCGTCTTTGTTGGTCATTCAAAATTTGTGACTTGAAGTTATCTATATTACAAGATTTTATTTTTACTCATTTAAAACGCTGTCTGTGTTGTTTTAGGCTCAATATCAAGCAATATCTCTTGTGATATAAGCTGTATAACTTCATCAAGCTGTTGAGGCTTCACATTGATCCTCAAAATAGAGTGGTTACCTCAAACCGGGTGTTAATATGCTATAGGTGCTGAGAGTGGCTGTTTTATAAGAGAAACATCAAAGAACATTTTTTTATCATACCTCCTCAAAATTTCATAAATATTTGAAAAAGTCCCTGTTATCCCTTTGTTGCATGATAAACATCTTATATCTGTTTTATGTCGTATATCATAAAAGCAGCTGATATCTCACGGATTGGTATGTGTTAAGTTGTTGAAGTGGCGAATATAAATGTCTTTAAAAATCTTGATGTCGTATTCTTTTTACGGTAGGCTTCTAACACGTTGATGGATTTACGCAGGTTAACTCATGGATAGAAGGAGAAGGATATGAAGAAGACATTTCTGCGTGCGGCTGCACTGGCAGCTGTGTTGTCTTTCGCAGTAGTAAATGTGAGCTTTGCTACCGGTGGTAGTGTCGGTCATGGAAATATCTCAGTCTTTAAAGATGGCCAGCTAGCAACTAAATTAACCGGTCAGAACCCTATTGAAGATGGTTCAGTTCTACTGTGCGATGGTAAATGCATGATCAAATCTGAAGGCATCTCGCTTATCGGTAATGACAATTCGCAGATAGCAGTAGGCAACGAAGCTGATAATTTCAATCTGTACATGAAAGAAGGCAAGGTCGATTATGCCATCAACAGTAATGCCAGGACCATAGCTTTTCATACACCACAGGGCACATATACTGTCGCCGAAGCCGTTTTCAGCGATGATGGAAATCAGGTTGTAAAGGGTGATGTACTTGTCAATGATGAAGGTAGTACTGAGATAGCAGTAACCGAAGGTCGTCTTGTGTTTGCAACAGCTGACGGTATGAAAACTGTCGATGCGGATAATAAGATCGTGCTGGCAGTAACACCTGGGGAAGGTATTTCACCGTTAGTGATTGGCGGGGGGGCATTAGCAGTTTTAGCCACAACAATTATCATTGCTGACAATAATGACGATGACGATGACGACGACATGGTCGCTGCAACTACAACTACAACGAGCTCAACCTCGTCTGGTTCGAGTTCGACAAGCGGCAGTACCACCACAACCAC
>JBFHGS010000006.1:0-56914 GCA_041582995.1 Desulfopila sp.
CAATGGGTCACCCGGGCGAACATAATGGGCGACATCAGAGATGTGAATACCAACCAGATAGTCATTATCCTTCTTCTCAATGGTCAGTGCATCGTCAAAGTCGAGAGTAGTGGCACCGTCTATGGTGATCGGTTTCAGGTGTGTGTAATCTATACGACCTGAGTCATCAAAGAGCTCATTCTGACGACTTTGCAGTATAGACTCGGCTTGTTGACGTGCAGGCAGGGAGAAACTTACAGAAAGATCGCTGCGCAGAAGAGGTATATTTTCGTTTTTGCTCCACACACCTGCTTTAACGAGCACATGGAACGGATCATGGGGGCGGTTGAGTTCAGCTTCTTTCAGCATATGTCGGGCAATATCTGCATTTTCTGCATCATTGCCATAGAGATAGTAATCTCTGAGAAGCTTCAGGCATTCCTCCTGCCATCGGGTAGTCTCATGGGGGGAATCGCCGTGGCGCATAATCTCTAAGAGGGTGTGAGCGCCTTTCAGTATAAGCTCAGCTTTCTGCGCTTCCTTCTCGCGATGTTGTCGGATCTGTTCGACCTGTTCTTCGCTGTGTGCGCGCAATTTGCCTTCTTTATATTTGAAGTAGAGTTTGTCTATGAAAATGCAGCGTAGAAAAGCTGCCATAATGTCGTCATCGATTTCATGGCCGAACGAGAGTTCTGCGAGAAAGTTTGGCTCGAATTCGCTGGTAGTTTCATCGACTGTGAGTTCCCATATTTCTTTAAGGGATATCTGGTCCATCAATTCAGCACGTTTTTCAGTTGCTTCTTTGAGGGCTCTGATTAAATATTCACGGTCGGAGTCAATAACGTGATTCTGTTTTGAGCAATGAATAATGCGTGACGACGGAAGGTTAACCTCTCTGCCGTTTTGGTTGATCAGGCGGACCCGTTTCGACTGGGCTTCGGTTATGAAGCCGCAAATGAATTTGCCGTTGTCAAGGTATTCGATCAGTTTGCCTGAATTAATCATAACGTTTTGCTAATTGTGTAAAGCCGCACTGGTAAGCAGTTCGTTTCTACAGTATACATGGCTGAAAATATCTCTGCCCGGTTGCTCCGATACGTATTATAGTTCTTTAAATACATGCTTGTCCAAAACTCTGGGCACAGATGGTTACTATAGTGTGTATCGAGATTTGTAGCACTGTATTTTCTTAATTACTCTTCAATTTGCTTTGGTTATCTATGGATATGTTTGGAAAACCGGTTAAATCCGGAATGGTGGCAATTGTAGGTCCTCCTAATGCTGGAAAATCTACACTTATGAATAGTCTGCTTGGGCAGAAGATCTCAATCGTGACGCCCAAGCCGCAAACGACACGAAACAGAATTCTTGGTGTAGTTAATGAGGAGGATTACCAGATAGTGCTGCTCGATACTCCCGGACTGCACAAATCCAGGGTGCCACTCAACAAGGAGATGGTGCGTATCGCCATGGATTCTCTTTCTGAGGTGGATGTTGTTCTTTTTATAATTGATATTTCTTTGCCAATGCCACCCAAAGTGAGAGAAGAGAAGGAGAAAGAATTCTCTGATGTTATGAAGCAGGTGAAGTGTCCGGCAATAATGGTCTTGAACAAAGTCGATTTACTTAATAAAGAAAAATTGTTACCGATGATAGCGGCTTACTCTGAACTTTTTCCGTTTTCCGCTGTCATTCCGATTTCGGCGTTGAAGGGCGATGGTACCGGTAAGCTGGTAGATGAAATCCTGCAGGTATTACCGATGGGACCGAGATATTTTCCTGAAGATATTCCTACTGATGCTACAGAACGTTTTCTGGTCGCTGAGATTATCAGGGAAAAAGTTTTTTTGCAGACAGGCCAGGAGATACCATATTCCACTGCCGTTACTATTGAATCCTTCAAGGAAGATACGCAGAAAAAACTGGTGACGATACATGCCAATATCGTTATAGAACGCCCGTCACAAAAAGGAATGGTGATAGGCAAGGGCGGTCTGAAGTTGAAAAGTATTGGTACGGCTGCCCGTATTGATATAGAGAAACTTATTGGCGAAAAGGTTCTCCTTAAACTTTGGGTGAAGGTAAAGAAAAAATGGTCCGAGGATGAGAGGTTTCTGAAAGAACTGGGTTTTTAGTATAAGTAACAGAAAAAGTGATGTTTGGTGTTGAACAGGGGGAAAAACACATGTTACCCTGTATGTGTTTTGGATATGGTCTGATCGGGGCAGAAAGCCAGAGCGAAACAGTTAAACAATTAAAAATTCAAATGATGTCGTAGTCGTACCCCTTACTCAACTCGCGACAAGGAAAGCAATTATTAATGAGAAGAAGCAACTCTCTTGTTTGTATCGTTTTTCTGGCAGTGCTAACGTGCATGGCACTGCCAAATTACAGTATCGCAGCACAGGAGCGATATAACCTCGTGTATATATGGGATACTGATTTTGAAAGTGTTCTGGATTACAAGGATCAACTTGACGAAATATTCGAAAGTGATATCAGCAAGCGGCTGAAGGTTGTAGGGCGTGGTGATGAGTTTGGTGTTGTTTATGAAACCAAGGGTTCTGCAAAATCAGTGGGCCAGGAATTAGCTCATCAGGGAGAAATACTCAGAAAGGCTGGCTTAAAAGAAGCCTGGGCCATTGTGGATCATGGGTATCATGGGCTCTATAACGTCAGTTACGGGCTTGGGCCGAACCTGGAGTCGTTGAAAAAGACCTATGATAAGCTGTATGGTTATCTCGGAAAAGAAGCTGGTAAAAGTCTTTTTATCGAAAAAACCAATGCTGATAATTATACACTTATTTATCGGCGCCGTGGCGACAGACAATCAACAATGCAGATTGCACAGAATCATGCAAAGTTGCTGCGATCCAAAAAAATAAAAACATCTATAACTCCTGAAAACAATAACGAGATAGTCTACGGTGAATCCAGTCTGCTTGATGCGGGTAGTAGTGCTACCCAAGAGGTCGTGGACGTAAAAGCTGCGCCTGTTGTTTCGGAACCTAAAATAGCGGCGTCTGCCCGGCCTTCATCTTCTCAACCAGATGCTGTTGTTTATCTGAAGAAAAACACAGCGAAAAATGTGTTTAAGGCTCAAGAGAGCACTGCTCCCCAGGTGAGGCCTGCACCTCCGCTTAACATTGCGGCACGAACTGAATTTGAAAATAATATAGAAGAGTTTATAAAAGAATTACGGCGTACAGGGAAGATTCGAAGCGATGAGAAAACCGGATGGATGGTTTATGATCTGGAAAACGACCGGAGTCTTGTAAATATCAACGCAGACGAGTTGTTCCAGGCAGCAAGTATGATTAAACCTTTCGTTGCCCTCGCTTACTTTCATGAAGTGCAGGCCGGCCGTCTATCCTATGGTCCTAAAAGCCGGAGCATGGTGGAGGCGATGATACAGCGTAGCAGCAACTCTGCTACCAACTGGGTTATGCGTCAGGCAGGAGGTCCAGCCAGATGTGAGCAGATATTGCGGAGCAACTACAGTTCTATTTTCAAAAATATAGTAATAAAAGAGTACATTCCTGCGAGTGGCCGAACATATCTGAATAGTGCCCTGCCTTCTGACTATATCCGCTTTTTACGTGCTTTATGGAATACTCAAATACCTTATGGTAAGGAGTTGAGAAGGATCATGGCATTGCCTGGACGTGACAGGTTGTACCATGGTACGCCAATTCCGCAGGGAACACTCGTGTACAATAAGACCGGTTCAACAGCACATCTTTGTGGTGATATGGGAATATTGGTTCCGAAGACGACAAAAGGACAGCGCCATCCATACGCGATTGTCGGTATAATTGAAAGGAGTTCCCGTGCTTCCGATTATGGTGGCTGGATGCTGGCAAGAGGCAATGTTATCAGGCAGGTTTCTACTCTTGTCTACAAGGAAATGAAAAAACAATATCACCTGCTCTAATTCACATTCCTGAGTTGTTTTTCCGATTACCCCTGAACCTCAGTTATATCAGGGGTAATCGGAGTGAAGAGTGAACGACCTTCGTCGCAGGCTGCTCGATAAAACACAACATTCAATTTACTATTGAATGGTTGTGCGCCCTTCACGCCTTACACGTAACACCTCACCATGCTTACTGATAAATAGGGGTGATCAGGTTTATTTTTGTGTAGAGCGGACAGTTGTCCGCTCTACAATCTTTCTGTAATACTCATCGTTATGGGCAATATTTGCAGGGTTGCTGCGGGTTGCGTCCACCTTCATCAGCAATACATTGAGTTTTCTCATCTGTTGCAGACGCTCATGTTCGTCTTCTGTTCTGGCAATCAGCTCTTCAAGACGGGTTATTTCTTTTCGAGTTTCAATCTCGGGTGGTAGATATCCTGAATTTTTCAATATCTTATATGCAATTTTAAGATCATCCGGGACCATGTGGTCATTATTAAGCGGCAAAGGTTTGTTTTCCCAGCCGGTGGATTTCAGCTCCCCTTTCTCAATGGCCTGTGAAATTCTCTGCTCTGCAATAAACGTAATAAAATCCATGGTTTTGTTATTTGGTTGCACCGAATTGAGAGTAGAGGTTGATGCTTTTCAGGATATTCAGTGCAGTACGTAGCTGATTATCCTGCTCAAGTTTTTGCAAATAATCACTTTCTTCTTCCTCTTCTTCTACTTCCACTTCCGTCTCATCCAGGGTTTCATTCCCGAGTATGTGATTCTTCAGGTCGGCCTCGCGGATGCGATCCTTTGCTTTTGTTTCTTCTTCAGATTCAGCAGCGCAGGGAACAAATGGAACTTCAACGTCAGGATTAATTCCGAGGGCCTGGATAGATTTACCGTCCGGTGTATAATATCTGGCGGTGGTTACGCGCAGACCAGCTCCGCCAGGAAGAGGAATAATGGTTTGAACAGAACCTTTACCAAAAGATCTTGTGCCTACAATAATTGCTCGTTTGTGCGCCTGCAAAGCTCCCGCAACGATTTCCGAAGCGCTTGCAGACCCCTCGTTTATGAGCACGACCAGAGGGTAAGAATAGTCCTCACTGGATGTGTGCGCTTTAAATGACATATTCTGGTCATCTGTTCTGCCTTTTGTAAAGACGATAAGACCATCGCGCAGAAAAGTGTCACTAATGCTGACTGCTTGATTGAGGAGGCCGCCAGGGTTGTTGCGGAGGTCAAGGATCATGCCCTTGACTTCTTCCTGGCCGACAAGCTTATCTACAGCTCTCCGGTAATCACTGGTGGTGTTGCTTTGGAAGTTTGTAATTCTGGAGTAGATAAAACCTGGTGCCAGAGAGTAGGCTTTTACTGATTGCAACGGAATGAGGTCGCGGATAAGAGTCATCTCTTTCAGTTCACTCCAGCCCTCACGGTATACAGAAATTGTTACTGTGCTACCCTGAGCCCCCCGTAACCTTTTTACAGCTTCTACAGCACCCATCTCCTTGGTTTTTTCACCGTCTATTTCCACGATAATATCTTTGGCTTTCAGGCCTGCTTTTTCGGCGGGAGTACCTTCGATAGGGCTGATAATGGTCAGGATATTATCCTGTATTGTGATTTCAATTCCAATCCCGGAAAACTGTCCCTGCGTCTCTTCCTGGAGTTCTTTAAAACCTTCCGGCTGCATATAGGCTGAGTGAGGATCAAGAGAGTAGAGCAGACCGCGGATTGCACCATTGACCGTTTCAGTGGTGTCTATCTCTTCAACATAGTTATCCTGAAGTATGCTGAGAACATTCGCAAAAACTTCCAATTGCTTGTAGGTTTTTTCACGTTCTGCCTGCGTGATTTCCGCTACGGCAGGTGCTGGTAAAAATGTTGTTATAATGCTGATAATAGCGAGGAACGTTGGCACAAAGAGAACTGTCTGTCTCATGTTTGAACTCCGGATTGGGCTGGTCTGACAGGGTTAGCCCTGTTTATTGGCAGGTTGTCGGCCTGTCAGTTGCAAATTGCTGGCATCAAGCCATTGAAGAGGATCCTGGGATTGCTTTCCATGGCGAATTTCGAAATATAAGCCATCATCAATAAGAGTGGCTGTATCACTGAGATAACCAATTGTCTTTCCTCTTTTAATACTGTCGCCTTCCCTGGTCTGCAGTTTCTCGAGCCTGGAAGTAACAGAATAGTATTGAAAGCCGTGGTGTATAATTACAGTATTCCCATATCCGCGTAAATATCCAGAGAAAATCACGGTGCCATCTGCGACAGCCTCAACTTTTGTACCGTCAGGTGCCTTTATGGCAATGCCTGTGGATTTTCTCAAAACGCCTAGCTTGTTAGCCTTTTCCTGATTGAAGTAGGTTATGACCTGACCGGTTAAAGGGACTGGTAATCGCCCTTTGCTGCTGGCAAAAGTCTTTTCAAGATTCTGTTCTTTATTCTTTAAGGAGATAAGGGTAGCAGAAAGATCTTCAGATGCACGTTCCATTTCCTGCATGGCCTGTTCATGGAGATGTTTCTGAGTTCTCACATGGCTGAGGAGTTGTTCTTTTTCTGCGCGTATAAGGTCGGTTTCCCTGCTTTCATTTTTAACAGTGGTAATGAAACCCTGTAAAAGCTCTTTTTCGAGAGAGTATGCATTTCGAGCCCGTTCAAGTTCGTCTATTTTGTGCCGGTATAGAACAACAACATCCTGATCGTAGGCAATGAGTGTCTGATAAGCATCATGAAACTTAAGGAGCTCAGGTAGGGATTTTGTAGAAAACGTAACATTTAAAAAACCGATTTTACCCATTTTGTAATAAGCGCCAATTCGCTTTTTCAAGTGAGAAAGAACCTGCTCCCTGTCTTTTTGCAGGCTATTGATTTCTGTTTGTTTGACATTTATCAGAATCTGCTGCTCAAGAACCTGATCTTCCAGTTCAGTCACTTTCTGCTGCTGTTTTTGCAGTCTGATGTCAATGTTTTCCAATTCCTGAAGAATAGTATTTTCTATCTTTGCTGTCTCTTCGGTTTGATCCTGCTTTTCCCGGATACCTTTCTGGAGCCTTCTGATTTGGATACGGTTTTTTTCAATATCTCTCTGGATACCATCTTTGGTATTAACAGCCTTTTCATTTGCGCAAAAAACATTTGAACTGAAGGAAAGACACAAAAACAGAACGAGAAAGAACGCAAGAAAACAGGGTGAGCTCATGTGCCCTGTTGTGCTTAACACTGGATGAGCTTTTTGTTGTGTCGAATAATGATTATAAATCATGATTTCCGTTGATCAAATTCGCAGATATTTCCGCATGGAAGTGTGACTGCCAACGGTGCACAGCAGAATAGACACAGCAATAATCGAAAGTACAGTAAGGGGCGGGAAAAAGGTAAATTCGATAAGGTTGAGAAAACCGGGCCCTGTGAATCTTTCGGTAATCCAGCAAAAGAGGAAATAGAGTGCAGAGACACCCAGAGTTGAGCCGAGGAAACCCTGTAGAAAGCCTTCAAGCAGAAACGGGGTTCGAATATAATTATTTGTGGCTCCGACGAGTTTCAGTAGTTCCAGTTCATCCTGACGTCCCATGATTGTGAGTCTGATAGTATAGGCAACCATGAAAACAGTGGTCAGTATCAGCAGGCTGCCACTTAACAGGACAACTATGGAAAGCAGTCTGGTGAAATGATAAAAACGCTCCATCCAGTCTTCGCCATACTGCACTTTGAGTGTTCCTGGTAGCTTAGCGAGATAACCAGAAAAAAGTTTAATCTGATTAAGGCTGCGGAGCGTTTTCAGTGGCGTCACTTCTATGGATGGTGGCAGGAAATCTCTTGGCATATCCTCAAGTACGTCTTTATCGTTGCCAAGTTGACTCGAAAATTCTTCGTATGCCTCTTCCCGTGAGACAAAGCGAATCTCTTCAACTTCATCAAATGATTTAATTTTATTTTTCAACTGTTCCTGCATTTCCGGAACCGGTTCATCTTCAAGATAGACAATCAGTCGTAATTCATCTCCCAGCTGGTCGCCGACATTCAGCATGTTTGCGTAGATAAGATAGAAGAGGGTGAAGATAAGTACGGAAAGACTGACTGTTAGAAGCGTCATAATCTGTGACATCCAGGTTTGGCGCAAGTTTCTTCCTACCTGCCGTAATACTGTAAGCCAGAAACTCATGCGCGGTCACCCCCTTCAATAGCATGAATTGCTCCGCCTTTCAGTTCCATGATTCTGCATGAACTGTTATGGTACAAGGATGTGTCATGGGTGGCTATTACAACTGTTGCACCTGATTTGTGGCTGTTGTTGAGCAGTTTTACCACGCGCTCAGTAGTATCTGCATCAAGGTTTCCCGTAGGTTCATCGACCAGGACCATTGTGGGTGAATTGGCCACGGCTCGGGCGAGGGTTACCCGTTGTTGTTCACCACGGGAGAGTTCACCTGTGATAGAATCATGTTTATCGGCAAGATCAAGCTGTTCGAGTAGGGCGCGGACTCGATTACGAATTATTTGCGGTTTTTTGTATGAGACTTCCATGGAAATAGCGATATTTTCTGCCGCTGTTCTGTCTGTCAGCAACTTAAAGTCCTGATAGGCAACACCGATTTTTTGACGTAGTCTTGACAGTTTTGCTCCACGTAATTTGTGAATCTGATGCCCCGAAACTTCAATGAGCCCGTTGGTGGGTGGTTCCATACTTGAAATAAGTTTCAAGAGGGTTGTTTTTCCTGCGCCGCTCCTGCCGATAATAAAAAACATCTCACCACGGGCTATGGTAAGGGAAATGTTGGACAGTGCCGTGATATCAGGTGGATATCGTTTAGATACTTTTATCATTTCGACCATCGGACTGCCGTTTGCGGGAGGTTGCTCTATCATAAACTCCTGGATATTGAATCTGGTTGATGAACTGGTACCAAAAAGTTATATCGTACTTCTCTTTTTTTAAAAAAATTCTTCGGTTCAGCGTTCTGGCCTGAAGAGTTTGACTCCAAACCGTATATTTATACCACAAGCTGGCGAGAACTTCACAGGTGAAAAGCCTGTTTTGACCGTAATAATTTTCTTTAGGCGGATGTTATTTCTGCAGGTTGTTGCAGCTATCACGACAAAGTCGTATGATACTAGTGTAAATGTTTAACTATCCTATAAAAAGCGAGTCATTCTGTAAAGATGAAAGGAGATCTGCAGTGTATGCCAGGCGAGTCTGAGTTCGCCCCCCGGTGTGATGATATATCGCTGGTCCGGCAGGGCTGATTTTTTTACTCTTGCAACTTAGAGCGCAGTTGTTATTTTTATTGGTTTTATGTAGATCCAATCAATGGCTGAAAGCCATCTAATATTACGAAATCATCAATCCGGAAATTCAGTTCGGTTGAAGCTATTTACTATGAAAGGAGAATACCATGGACTATAGGGCAACTCTCAATCTGCCCCAGACAAAGTTCAAGATGAAAGCGAACCTTGCCCAGAATGAGCCGAACTATCTGAAACGCTGGGATAAAGAGGATCTGTACAAGATGATCCAGGACCATGCCAAAGGTAAGCCGCTGTTTGTATTGCATGATGGTCCTCCGTATGCAAACGGTCATATTCATCTCGGCACTGCTTTCAACAAGATTCTCAAGGATATAATTCTTAAATCACGCCGAATGGCTGGTTTCAATGCACCGTATATTCCGGGTTGGGACTGTCATGGTTTGCCGATTGAGCATAATGTTGACAAGGAACTTGGAGAGAAGAAGAAGGTAATTCCGAAACTCTCGAAACGCGGGGCTTGTCGTAAATATGCTGAAAAATGGGTGAAAACCCAAAAGGCTGAATTCAAACGCCTTGGAGTTCTTGGTGACTGGGATGAGCCATATTTGACGATGACCTATCCGTATGAAGCTGCTATAGCAAGAGAATTCAACAATTTCCTGATGTCCGAATCTGTTGTGCGCAATAAGAAACCGGTGTACTGGTGTTCCACCTGTACAACTGCTCTTGCAGAAGCAGAAGTGGAATATCACAATCATACTTCACCTTCGATCTACGTTAAATTTCCTGTCAAAGAAGATATTTCCGATGTAGATCCGTCCCTGGCAGGCGACAAGGTGTATGTAGTTATCTGGACAACCACTCCCTGGACCTTGCCGGCAAACCTTGCCGTTGCCCTGCATCCAGACTTTGAATATGCGGCCGTAGTTGTTGGGGATGAGACCTGGGTTCTTGCCAAAGAGCTTGTCGAAACCGTAATGACCGAGGTGGGAATAGGGGAATACACTGTTGCATCAACCTTTTCAGCAGTCGGGCTCGAAAAGAAAAACTGTCGACATCCATTTCTCGACAGGGATTCTCTTTTAGTACTTGCCGATTATGTGACAACTGACGCCGGTACCGGTTGTGTACATACCGCTCCGGGACATGGTACTGATGACTATCAGACTGGCTTGCGCTATGGTCTTGAAATTCTTTCGCCTGTAAATAACGAAGGCGTTTATACTGATGAAGCAGGTCCGTACGCCGGCGAAAAAGTCCCGGATGTCAATAGTCGTATCATTGAGGATATGACCGCTTCAGGTATGCTTATCCACACCAGCGGCATCAAGCACAGTTATCCGCATTGTTGGAGATGTAAAAAACCTGTCATGTACAGGGCGACTCCGCAGTGGTTTATTTCCATGGAAAATAACGATTTGCGAAAAAAGGCTATTTCGGAGATCGAAAAGGTCACCTGGACACCATCGTGGGGTATGCAGCGCATCCACTCCATGGTCGAGGGACGTCCGGATTGGTGTTTATCACGGCAGAGAACCTGGGGTGTACCGATAACTGTTATAAGTTGCTCTAACTGTGGCGAACTGGTTCGCAGTGAGGAACTGGTCAACAAGATCGACGAACTTTTCTTGAAAGAAGGGGCTGATGCCTGGTTCCGTTATGACGTTCAGACCTTTTTAGGTGACGGTGCAACCTGCACCAGCTGTGGCTCAACCGACTTTACCAAGGAAGAGGATATTCTTGATGTATGGTTTGATTCCGGTGTAAGTCATGCTGCTGTCTGTGAGATTCGTGATGAACTCCGTGCTCCTGCTGATTTGTACCTTGAAGGCAGTGATCAGCATCGTGGATGGTTTCAAAGTTCATTGCTTACATCGGTAGGCACAAGAGGTTGTGCCCCGTTTGCCGGGGTTCTTACACACGGCTACGTTGTTGATGGTGCCGGCAAGAAAATGTCCAAATCTGTCGGTAATGTTGTTGCACCCGGTGAGGTTATTGAAAAATATGGTGCAGAAATTCTGAGGTTATGGGTCAGCAGTGAGGATTATCGTGATGATGTAAAAGTTTCAGATGAGATTTTACGTCAAGTTTCCGATGCATATCGTAAGATTCGTAACACTATTCGTTACATGCTCGGCAATCTCAGCGATTTTGATCCTGCTGCGAACATGGTCGCATTTACCGATCTTCCCGAGATGGATCGCTGGGCGCTCGGCAAATACGAAGACCTGAAGCGGAAAGTTACCACTGCATATGAAAAATATGAGTTCCACTCTATTTATCATAACCTGAACTATTTCTGCGGCACCACTATGAGTGCATTTTACCTCGATATTATCAAGGACAGACTTTATACTTCCGGTACCGATTCGCATCTTCGCAGATCTGCTCAGACTGTTTTGTACGAGATCCTCGATGGACTTCTTCGCTTAATGAATCCTGTGCTCAGCTTTACAGCCGCCGAAGCATGGGAATCGCTGCATGGACATGATGATAAAACACCTCTTACGGACAGTGTTTTCTTTGCAGATTTCCCTGCCAGGAGCGAGCATGTCATCGACAGTGATCTTGAGGCACGCTGGAGCAAATTGCTGAAGATTCGTTCAGAGATAACCAAGGCTCTTGAGCTTGCCCGCAGAGAAAAAGTTATTGGCCATCCTCTTGAAGCTGAAGTTTTACTCAGTGTTGAAGGTGAGCTTGCTGATTTTGCCCAAAAAGAGTGGCAGACCATAAAAGATATCTGCATTGTCTCCGAGCTTTCTGCGCTGAGCGCAGAAGCAGCAACCAGCGGTAATGTTGTCGTAAGTGAAGAACTTCCAGGAGTCAAGGTTGTTGTACAGGCTGCACCGGGAGAAAAGTGTGAACGTTGCTGGATCCGTTCGACAACCGTTGGTGATAACACGAACCATCCTGTTATCTGTGAGCGTTGTGCAGCAGTTGTTGAAGGTATGGATCTGCCAATGGATAATTAATCGTGCCATATTTCGTTATCGCGACTCTTGTAATACTGGCGGATCAGCTCTCAAAGCATCTGGTGCTTGATTCGTTTCAGCTATATGAATCCAGGGAGATAATCCCTGGATTTTTTAATCTTGTATATGTCACAAATACCGGTGCAGCCTTCAGCATGCTTGCTGACGTTGACTCGCCGTGGCGCCATTACTTTTTCCTCGGAATAGGAACAGCAGCAATTATAGGGCTAACCGTTGGATATTTTATCATGCGCAGGGAACATCGATGGTATGGCCCTGCTTTTGCCTGTATTGTCGGCGGAGCTGCTGGTAACCTTATTGACAGGGTACGATTTGGTGCCGTGGTTGATTTTGTTGATATCTATGTCGGAAAATATCACTGGCCCGCATTTAATATTGCCGATGCTGCGATTTGTATAGGTGCGACCATCTTTATCGTCATCTCATTATTTGAGTCTAAAAAAAGGAAAGTCTGATGAAAGTAGCAGTACTGTTTCCGGGGCAGGGCTCCCAGTATATTGGTATGGGGAGTGAATTTATTCAAGCTGATGCAGACAGTGCAGAGCTCATCCGATTAGCGGAAGAAGTGTGTGAGTTGCCACTGCAGGCGCTGATAAACGATGGCCCTATGGAGGAACTTACACGCAATGCCAACCTTCAGCCAGCCATCACTGTCACTAATATCATCTGCTGGCAAGCACTTGAAAAGTCTCTTGGAGATGTGAAAATCAGTTATTTTGCGGGTCACTCACTTGGTGAGTATTCCGCACTCTGTGCAGCAGGAGTTTTAAGTGTCGAGGATACACTTCGACTTGTAGCAAGACGCGGAGCACTTATGGAACGTGAAGGTGCAGCTAATCCTGGAGGAATGCGCGCGGTTGTTGGTCTTGGTATAGAAGAAATAGAGGAGGTCATATCTGCCTATGATGGCACTGGAATTGTGACTGCTGCCAATCATAATACACCACAGCAAATTGTAATTTCCGGTAATATGGAAGGCCTTGACGCTGTTACGCCACTTTTCGAAGAGAAAGGCGCCAAAGTCATTGCTCTGAATGTAAGTGTTGCGAACCATAGTCCTCTGGTCGCAAATGCTGTTCCTGATTTTGCAGACTTTATGTCTTCTATAACATTTAAGCAGCCTGAAACACCTGTCTATTTTAATGTTTCAGCACAAGCAACAGATGATACCGCAGAAATCAAAGATATGATGGGGCGTCAGATAGCATCGCGCGTCAGATGGTGTGAAATTATCACCGCAATGATCGAGGATGGTGTTGATACTTTCATAGAAGTGGGGCCGAAGACAGTTTTAAAAGGAATGATGCGAAAACTGGCTCCGAAAGGCGTCAAACTTACTACTTTGCAACTTGATACTCCAGATACTCTTGCTGCATGTGTTGAGAAGTTATCCTGATTCTAGAGCGGTGCTGTATGTTGCTGCGGTACTAAAGTTACAGGACAAAATTGATATTTTTCATAGAGAATTCATTGAGCTGATCCTGTAACCGGACGGCAGTAACAGAGCAGGTGCGACGATATGCTGAAAGATTATATGCAGCGAATCCGGGGCGGCGGAGAGCTCACATTTACTCAGGCGCTTGAGATTGCAACAGGTGAGAAGCCGGAGGAACTCTTTAATGCAGCAGATCAGGTGCGACGGGATTTTCATAATGATAATCTGGATCTTTGTTCAATAGTTAATGCCAGGTCGGGTAAATGCTCAGAAGATTGCAAGTTTTGTGCTCAGTCATCGTGGTATGACGTTTCAGTTGAGACATACGAGGTTGTTAATGCTGAAAATGCTCTGACTATGGCTCTGGAGAATGAAACGTATGGTGTCAAGCGTTTTTCTCTGGTGACTGCCGGTAGAACTGTAACAGATAAGCAACTCGATGTTTTCGGGAACATATATGCTGAGCTTGCCAGACGCACAGAACTTTCGTTCTGTGCGTCCATGGGACTGCTGACACGGGACAAAGCTGAAAAACTCAAATCATTTGGAGTTTCCCGTTACCATTGCAATCTGGAAGCCGCTCGAAGTTATTTTCCACAGGTTTGCTCTACACATACCTGGGAAGAAAAAGTTGAATCGATACACAATGCTCAGGCCGCAGGGCTTGATGTTTGTTCGGGTGGCATCATCGGTATGGGAGAGACACTTGAACAACGTCTCGAACTTGCGTTTGAGCTGCGCGAACTCGGCATTTTTTCAATTCCTCTAAATATCCTCACACCAATTCCCAATACTCCATTTGCTGATATTGCACCTATAACTCTTGCCGAAGTTCTGACCTGTGTCGCCATGTTCCGCTTAATACATCCCAAGGCGGTTATACGTCTTGCCGGTGGCAGAGGCATGATGGGACATGAGCAGTCGAGGTGTTTCACTTCCGGTGCAAATGGTGCCATTGTCGGTAACTATCTGACAACTGCCGGTAATAATCTTGAGCAGGATATCGATATGTTCAAAACACTCGGATTTTCGATTGATACCCAGCAAAGGAGGCGCTGATGGCGGCAGGATCAGTTGCTGATATTGATGAACTGCTTGCGTATGACCGCAGTCACCTCTGGCATCCCTACACATCAATAACTGATCCGTTACCTGTATACGCTGTTGATTCTGCCGAAGGTGTACGTATCCGGCTTAGCGATGGCAGGGAACTCATTGATGGTATGGCATCCTGGTGGTCGGTAATTCACGGTTATAATCACCCTGTAATTACCACCGCCCTGCAAAAACAGGCAGCAAAACTTTCCCATGTAATGTTTGGTGGGTTGACACATGCCCCGGCAGTCGAACTTGCGCGGTTGCTGGTTGAGATGAGCCCGGCGCCGCTTGAAAAAGTCTTTCTCTGTGATTCCGGTTCTGTTGCGGTTGAAGTAGCCATGAAAATGGCAATGCAGTACCAGTATGCCCGAGGACGTAGCGGGAAAAACAGATTTCTGACCATTCGTTCCGGTTATCACGGAGATACCTTTCATGCAATGTCGGTGTGTGATCCGGTAACGGGGATGCACCAGATCTACAAAGGAGTTTTACCCGAGTACTATTTCGCAGATAGTCCCAGGTGTCGCTATCACGAAGAGTGGGATCCTCTTGACATACTGTGCTTTGCACAGCTTATTGAACACAATTGCAGTAATATCTGTGCAGTGATTCTTGAGCCTGTTGTCCAGGGAGCTGGTGGTATGAAGTTCTATCACCCTGAGTATTTGAAGGCCGTAAGAGCACTCTGTGACAAATACGATGTACTGCTCATTGCTGATGAGATTGCCACCGGTTTCGGTCGCACTGGAGAGATGTTCGGCTGTGATCATGCACATATTGCTCCTGATATAATGTGTCTCGGCAAAGCGTTGACCGGTGGCTACATGACACTTGCGGCTGTTCTTGCCACAGAATTTGTTGGCGAGACGATTTCAGCACGTGAACCCGGTGCTTTTATGCACGGACCGACATTCATGGGGAATCCGCTTGCATGCAGTGTGGCGATTGCTTCGCTGCAATTGTTGCTTGCTTCAAATTGGAAAGCTACTATCAAAAGAATTGAACGTAGCCTTGAACGTGGTCTTGCACCATGTCATCACCTGAAACAGGTTCACGATGTGAGGGTGCTCGGGGCAATTGGTGTGGTTGAATTACATGAACCTGTTGACATGGCCTCGATTCAGCGTGAATTTGTTGCAAGGGGAGTGTGGGTTCGGCCTTTCGGGCGGCTGGTCTATGTAATGCCTTCATACTGTATGCATGATGAAGACATCAACACGCTTACTACAGCAATATGTGAAGTTATTCAATCGGGTAGAGGAGTATGAAAGCCCAATTCGGTCAAACCCTTGAAGATCTGGCACAGGCTGGACGATTACGTGACTTACACCCTCTTTCCGGGCGCAGGGGGTGCCGGGTAATCTGGCAGGGCCGCGAGATGTTTAACCTCACATCTAACGATTATCTCGGTATTGCTGGCAACAACGATATTCAGCAGCAGTTTTACAGCCAGCTTACAGAAGATAACCTTCTTGACAGATTTGGTCTCGGTGCCGCATCATCACGGTTGCTGAGTGGTGATTGTGAACCCCTCCACGAACTTGAACAGGCGTTGCTCTCAGCTTACGGATTTCCTGCGGCACTATTTTTTAATTCCGGTTATCACGCAAATATAGGTGTTTTGCCGGCCCTTTTGGACAAACGGGATCTCATACTTTCTGACAAACTCAATCATGCATCTATACATGACGGTATGCGGCTCAGTTCTGCTGCACATAAACGATATCGTCATTGCGATTACGAGCACCTGGAGTCGCTGGTAAAGCAACACCGTGACGCATATGACCGGGTGGTTATCGTTAGCGAATCTGTATTTAGCATGGACGGTGATGTTGCTGATATTCGAGAACTTGTTCGGATAAAGCAAGAGCATAACTGCCTTATTTATCTGGATGAAGCACACGCAATAGGCTTATATGGCTCACACGGGCTTGGGAAAGCTGAAGAGCAGGGCGTCCTTGCTGATATTGACCTCTTTGTCGGCCCGTTTGGTAAGGCTCCGGCATCAGTTGGGGCCTTTGTGCTCTGTAGTGAAAATATAAGAAATTATCTCATTAATTATAGTCGGTCTTTCATTTTCACAACTGCTCTTCCTCCTGTTGTTGCGAGTTGGAATCTCTTTGTGTTTAAACGGATACTCGATATGACAAACGAGCGCCAGCAGCTTTGTCAGCTAAGTGACAGGCTCCGGACCAGTCTCCTCAATGAGGGACTGCATACAGCCGGTTCAACTAATATTGTTCCTGTAATAATTGGTGAGAACAGTCATGCTGTAAACGCTGCAAAACGAATGCAGGATCGTGGTTATCTCATATTCCCTGTGCGACCACCGACAGTTCCTGAAGGCACTGCGCGCTTCAGGCTTTCTCTCACCGCTGATATGCAGTGGTCCGACCTGCAATTTCTTGCTGGAGATATTGTCAAGTCTCTACAACCTGGCTGAGATAATGGATGGAAAATGAAAAGTGAATGGCTGCATAAGGGGCAGGGTGACACGCTTATCGTGTTTTGCAATGGCTGGGGAATGGATTCGCACCCCTTTTCTGTTGTTTCCGCAGAAAAGTATGATGTGTTGAATTTGTACGACTTTAGAGGATATGAGGATCTGACCTCAGTGCTTCAGGTCATGAGCCGGTACAATGAGAGAATATTGTTGAGCTGGTCTATGGGAGTCTGGGCCGGTCAATTGATGTTTTCAACGTATACTGACCTTTTTTCCAGAAGAATTGCTATGAATGGCACTCTCTGTCCCATTCATGACGATCTCGGTATACCGAGGGAGCTGTTTGCTGGCACAATGCAGACATGGTCTGATATTTCAAGAAGCAAGTTCTACTATCGTGTCTGTGGTAACCGTCAGATACATGCAAGATTCTGTGACCATCAACCACAGCGCTCTCTTGCTGACCAGCAGCAAGAACTTGGCTATTATCTGCAAGCGGCAGATTGTATTCAGCGGGATAAGAGTATTTACACAGAAGTTATAATTTCAGATAACGATCGTATCGTTCCGACAGCTCATCAGCTTGCATTCTGGGGCGAAGACAATGTTACGTTTATTGCGGGGGCACATTTCCTCTTTTACAACTGGGAATGCTGGGATGATATCCTGGCAGCTGTAAGGATTTCGCCCCTGATCGACGTATCATGACACGACCTGAAGTAATACGTATATCCAAGCGGTTTCAACGAAGTATCAACTCCTATGAGAATGATGCTCAGGTGCAGAAAAAAGTAAGCGATTCTCTGCTTGCTCTTATGGCTGCGTACCCTGAGATAGTGTATCACCGGGTATTGGAAATCGGTTGTTGCACCGGAGCAATGACAGAAAATGTGTGTACTGCTTTTTCGCCGTCAGAAATTTTTGTAAATGATCTGGTTGCAGAGTGTTGTCTCAGCACAGTTGAGCGGATTCGAGATTTTGTCGGGAATGCTTATCCCGTTCCCGGTAATGCTGAGAGTATTGATCTGCCGTCGCAACTTGATCTCGTTGTTTCATCCTCTACATTTCAATGGTTAACTCATCTGCCTTCTTTTTTCAGAAGGATAAGCGATGCACTGAATGATCAGGGACATCTCATTTTTTCACAGTTTGGCCCGGGAACAATGGTGCAGATTAAAGAGTTGCTGGGGGTGGGGCTCTGTTATACAGAAGAAACTGAACTTGCTGCAATCGTGAGAGAAAAATTTAGTGTTGAGCAAATAGAGTCATCTCAATACAGGCTATATTTTCAGACTCCGCGTGAGGTGTTGAAGCATATCCAGAAAACCGGAGTAGGTGGTGTTACTGATTTTCGCTGGACTCCTTCCAGTCTCAGGTCATTTGAAAGAAATTATCAGGACAGGTTCGGAGAGGATAAGGGTATACCGCTTGATTATGTCTCTACATCTGTTGTGGCACGAAAAAAGCCAGGTAAGTAATATATATGCAACGTGGAAATGTTTTTTGT
Source organism: Desulfopila sp. (assembly GCA_041582995.1). GTDB lineage: Bacteria > Desulfobacterota > Desulfobulbia > Desulfobulbales > Desulfocapsaceae > Desulfopila. The sequence continues at coordinate 18,622 of JBFHGS010000006.1, forward strand.
GTAACAGGAATTGATACAGATATTGGCAAAACAGTTGCAACCGGACTGATTGCCCGCGGTCTCCTTGAGGCCGGAATCAGAGTGATTACTCAGAAAGCTGTACAGACCGGTTGTGAAAATATCAGTGAAGATATTTTCAGGCATCGTCAGCTTATGAAACATGATCTCTTTCCTGAAGATATTGCGGGTATCACCTGTTCCTATCTCTACAGGAATCCCTGCTCGCCGCATCTCGCAGCGCAACTTGAGAATGGCGAGATAGATACTGCGAAAATCACTACTGCGACCAAAGAGTTGCAAACGAGATATGAAATTGTACTGCTCGAAGGGGCGGGAGGTTTATTCGTTCCTTTGAAGGAAGAGTATACGCTTATTGATTATTTCTGTGATATCGATTGGCCTGTGATCCTGGTGACGAGTTCGCGACTTGGCTCTCTAAATCATACCATTGCCTCGCTGGAGGCCCTTCAGAAACGAAAAATTCGGCTTTCAGGGGTGGTCTATAACCGACATGCAGCAACAGAAAACTATATTGCAGAGGATTCTCTCTATATGATATCTCTTTATCTTCGAAAGTACGGTTTTGCATGTCCGTTGATTGAAATGCACAACGAGGCTTTTTACTGCGAAGAGAAGAGTTGTCTCCCATTCACTACGTTGTGTGGTGTTTAATCTTTTTTATATACAGAAAGTACGGAAATAAACGGAAATTATGAAGCATTTACAGAAGATATGTTTAAGTTGCAATTTTTTCAGGCCCAAAGATACCGTGGTAGGTATGTGCCGATTAGATAAAACAAAATTTCCTGATTATCCGGTAATGGGCCATGCGGATAACTGTGACTATTGGCAAACGAGCGGTCAGCAATATTACATTCGTGCCGGCTGGGTGAAAAAGCAGTTGGAACTTGAGTCGCAATAGAGATACTCAGGAGAGAGGAAGCTACGCATTTGAAAGAGGTAATCTGGCGATATTTTTATTTTCTTTACGGGAAATAAACTGGAAGTGGCATGGCCAAAGAATAAACGTAACAGTTGCGTAGAGGTATTGGTCAGGGGTGCTGGCATGTCAATTACGGCGGAGAGGCAGAGTGAGTATTCGCTTCTGGTTGTCTGTGAGTCTGAAACACCTTTTTTGTAATGTTTTGTCGAGTGTCAGAGTTCTGTTACCGATCTGGATTTTAGTCCCTGCATGGACTATTCCTTCTACTTCTATAACTATATCGCGCAAATTGATCCCGATGGTCTCAACGTTTTCTTCAGGTGATGATCGGAATGAGTTATCAGATGAATCGGCCCGGGAATAAAGATCTGTTCCTGGAATCATATTTAGCCGCATGAGCTGAAGCTTTGTTTCTTCTGCTGCAGCTTCCATGTGGCGTAGTTTTCGCGATTTGGGATTCCCCTTGTACATTTGCATCCACCGGATTATTTCTTCCCGCTGGAGGGTTATTTTTTCCTGAAGATTCCGGTACAGCTGCAGTCGTTCAGCAACAACACCGGCTGCAAGATAGGTTGCTGCAGCCTGATCTGATCCAACGTTGCCTGCGGTGATGCAACCTGCTGCCACTAGTTCTCCACCTACAGTTACACTGTCCTCTTTGCACCTGATATTACCACCAGAAAAAATGGTGCTGTAATAGCATTGTTTTCGAATGACGCAGTTCCCCTCGCACTGAATTTCTCCCTGTTCAATAAAAAGAATGTCTGCATCACCACCAGCGAAGACTGTACTGTTTCTGCCGGTAATTCCACCTTTAATGACAATGTTTGAGAGACTACTGATGTGTGAAGACATTACCGCGCCGCCAATTTGCAGATCTCCATCAGCTTTCAACTGAAAACCCGGCTGGACGGAGCCATGTACAATGACACAGTTTCGGGATTCTACGTTACCTGTTTTGTAATCAATGTCTCCTGCAATTTCCTGACGACTGCAAACGCGTATGACCTGATCCCGAATGACGGAAAGGGCACCATTATTAACGGCTGTAACCTGCAGAGTCTCATTGGAATACCGAGCATCTCTCTCTGTTTTGACGGGTAAATTTTTGCCGGGTCTGGCTTCAACTTGCTCGCCTTGCACAGTAATCCCGGGTGTTCCTTGTGTGGCGGGAATTGTAGTTGCGATGATCTGGCCTTTACTGACCGGGACCATGATTTTTCTGTCACGGAAATCTATGCTGCCGTCTTTAAGGAGCCTACCGGCAAGTGGCCCGATTTCGAGATGGAAATCCAAGCGGGCATCCACTCCGGGGATGCACTGCTGTCCCTGGGCAAATGGAATGATATGAAATTCATTCAGTCCCTCTGCGATGAGTGTTTTGGCTTTGAGTATTTGTTCTGGATCAACACCATAGACAATTCCTGACTCAACAATAAGCTGTTCAATATCTTCTGTTGCAAGGGACCTGCACCCCGGGAGAGACGGGTGGATTGCAAGTGATGCCTTCATCTTGTCTTCTGAAAGCCGAATGAGTGGTTCCACAGAGATGTTCAGTATTTTTCCTGCGCCATTTTCAGAGGGCGTAAACGTTACTTTTGGGTAACCTGTCACTTCTGAAATGACTCCGTCTCCGGAATCTGAGAGTTTGGTGTGTATTCCTGTTTTGAGAGGTTGTCTAACCGAACCCGATGAGCCATCTGCAGGATTATCTGGAAACTCCAAAAGCAATTGACCAATTTTGACCAACTCAGAAACCAATATTTTTTCGGCACTGAGATCCTCGCCGACTGTCAGCCTCTTTGTGGAAAAGTTCAGAACAGGTTCAATGTATTGTTCTGGCGGAGTCGCCAGGTCGGATTCGGATTTTGTCATCTCTGTTACCCCGTGCAACCAGTACGTCAATTGTTTATGGATGTGAAACCTGACACGTATGGTGAGCTTGTTGATATTGTTGATAAATTTTTGTGAGTGTATGGGATCGTGTCAGCAGTTTCAAGTGTTAAATCCACTTTTGGGAAATATGCGTTGCAGGTAAGGTCTGCGTATGGGAAGAAGTGGGAGGTTTGTATGAGGAAGGTTGATAGTCTGTACGTGAAAGAGGCTACGAGCGCGTGGACGTTATCTGCGACGTAGCGGGAATGCCGCAATGTCTGTAAGGGTATCGTTGAGTTTAAATAATCTGTTGGCAATAGTATATTCGAGTTTCATGGTTCTGTTACCTATCTGAAGTATAGTTCCGGCATAGACGATACCAAAAATTTCGATGGAAATGTTTTGAACAGTGATACTGTCTTTATTGCTGAATTCAGAGCTTTTGTTAAGATGTGGATCAATGCTCTTGTCTGCGCGTGAGTAAAGACCTGTGCCGGGAATCATGTTCATTCTAAGGAGATGTATTTTGGTCTCTTCTATCTGTTTTTCCATTTTTCGGATTTTGGCAGCTCGAGCAGTCCCTTTATGCATCTGCATCCATTGAATAAGTCCATCCTGCTGTTCAATGAGACTTTTTTTCAACGCATGAAACTGCATAAGGCGGTTACCGTCGACCCCTGCTGCTATGAATGCGGGGGCAGAGTTTGCAGTGCCTACATTTCCAAGTGTTACATTGCCAGCGGCGATAACTTCACCACCGACAACAACACTTTTTATAGCGCAGCGGATATCGCCTCCTGAAATGATTTTACTGTAATAGCTTTGTTGACGAATGATGCAGTTTCGGCCTGAAGTAACTTTGCCCTGTTCGATAAAATAGATATCTGCATCACCGATAGCATGAAGAGTACTGTTTTTTCCAGTAATTCCGCCTTTTACTACAAGGTTTGACTGGCTCGATATCTGTGTGGACATTACAGATCCACGTATTTCGAGATCGCCGTCAGTTTTTACCAGAAATCCGGGCAGCACCGAACCATGAATAAGGACACAGTTGCGGGATTCTATGTGTCCAGTTGAGTAATCAATATCACTCATTATTTCCTGGCGGCTGCAGACCTTGATAATGGTGTCTCCAACGACAGAAAGCACTCCATCACTTGTTGCGATAATTTTTTTTGTTTTTGATGAGTAGGTTGCGTCTTTTAAGGTATTCACTGCTATATCTTTGCCGGGAATCGGTTCTATACGCTCTCCTTTAATGTTTTTGCCGGCTGTGCCTGAGGTGGCAGCAATCTTTCGGGCGATAAGCTGTCCTGCTGAAACCGGTACGAAAATCTTACGTTCTCGAAAATCAATGGTACCGTCTTTCATGATTTTTCCAGGAACTGGTCCGGTTTCAACTTCAAACTTCAGATATGCATTGATACCATTTTTTGCAATTTTGCCCGTTGCTATAGTGATAACATTAAATTCTCTTCGCCCGGCACGGAGACATTCTTTGGCATAGGTGAGATTTTCGCTGTTAATACCGAAGACGATTGATTCAGCGGCGAGCAGCTGATCCAGATCTTCTTCAGTTAGAGATTCGCTGCCGGGAAGTTTCGGGTGAAGAGCGATTGAAGCCTTCATTCTGTCTGCAGTTATGCGAAAGAGTGGCTCTACGGATATATGAAGAATGCGTGTTTTTTTATCTTCAAATGGAAGGAATTTGATTTTCGGATAACCGGTAACTTTTGCATAAATACGTGTATTGTCATCTGAGGAAAAGCAGTTCGTACCAACCTCAACCGGTTGCTTCAGCAGCTTGTCGTCTATGAACTGTTCTGGGTTCGGAAACTCTAGAAGAGGTTGATCCTTTTTAATGAGTTCAGATACAGATATCTCGTCAGCTGAAAAATCTTCACCAATTTTCATCCTGAGGGTGCTGAAACAGAGGATGGGGGCAACATATTCAGGAGTATCCTGATCGTGTTGGGTCTCTGGTGAAGTCATATAGTAAAACCTTTAATAGTAATCAGTTGCTTGAAATCATATACAATATTTAATCGTCAGACAGGATTCGCCTTATTCATATATATCGTAAAAGTATATGTTATGATTGTGATATATTCAAGTATGGCAGTCCGTGGTAATGGTGGAAAAAAAGTGAACCACTCAATAGAGTGGTTTTACAGATGCCTGTCGTCATGTGTTATTCCCCCGAGCCATTTTGGCAGGATCAAGGAGATCCTGTAGGCGGGCTTTATCGATATCGGTATGTTCACAAGCTACATCAAAGATTGTGCGATTTTCAGTTGCTGCAATTTTAGCAAGTTTAGCCGCTTGTAAATACCCGATCTCAGGGTTGAGAGCGGTGACCAGTATCGGGTTTTTCTCTAAGGATGCCGAACATTTTTCGGTATTGACCTGAAGTCCTTCGATTGCTTTTTCTGCAAGGGTATAGCAGCTGCCAGTTAACAGTTCAATAGAACTGAGAAGGTTTGCAGCGATTAACGGCAGCATGGTGTTCAGTTGAAAATTGCCGGACTGTGCGGCGAGAGTAATCGCTGTGTCATATCCTGCAACCTGCGCAGCAGCCATACAGACAGCTTCAGGGATAACCGGATTGACCTTGGCAGGCATTATGCTTGACCCGGGTTGCAGGGCAGGAAGTGTTATCTCACCAAGAGCAGAAAGAGGGCCGGAGTTCATCCAGCGCAGATCATTGGCAATCTTAAAAAGAGCCATTGCCGCTGTTTTGAGATGCCCGGAAACTTCAAGAGCTGTATCCATACTGCTGAGGCCCTTGTATGCAGACACTGCAGAGCTGAAGCGTATGCTGGTTGATTCATTAATAATAGAAATAGCTTCAGCAGCAAAGTCAGGATGACAGTTCATGCCGGAGCCGATAGCGGTTCCGCCGAGTGGAAGTCTGGTGAGACGCGTGAGGCAATCATTTAATCGTTCACAGCACTCCTCAAGCTGAAAAGCCCAGGCTTCAAATTCAGCTTGCAAACGAATTGGGAGTGCATCCATAAGGTGGGTACGACCTGTTTTGATGACGTCTTTGTGCTCTCTGCCACGTCTCCTTATAGTTTCAATAAGGACCTGCAGTGATGGCAGCAGAGCTTTTCTGATTTCAACAGCTGCTGAAATGTGTATTGCTGTGGGAATGACATCGTTGCTGCTCTGACCGAGATTGACATGGTCATTCGGGTCTGCTGAAATACCCTTGAGTTCGGTCATTCTGGCAATAACTTCATTGACATTCATATTAGTGCTTGTCCCGGAACCTGTCTGATAGACCGACACAGGAAACTGGTCTTTGTGATCGCCATCAAGGAGGGTGGTGCAGCACTCTATGATAGCTTCTCCCTTCTCAGAGTCGAGCAGGCCTAATTCCATATTGGCGGCAGCAGCAGCCTTTTTAATGAGAATTACGGTGACAATGAACTCCCAGGGCATAGGCTGCGGCGCGACGGTGAAGTTATCTATTGCACGCTGAGTTTGTGCTCCAAAGAGAGCATCTGCGGGTACTTCTACTGGTCCCATGCTGTCATGCTCGGTACGTGTTCTACACGTTTTCATGGCTGATTCCTCTGCTATGGTTTAGACGTACAAGATTGTTCTGAGGTTTATGAATGGTTTACGTTACCGGCAAGTTTTCTGCAGAGTTGGATAAGATTGAGTTGTTCCCCTGTGCTCAGGCACGACATTCTGTCAATGATGCGTTGTTCATGCAGAGGGAACAGGTCGGTGATAAGTGTCTTGCCATCTTCTGTTAAAGATACTGTAAAATATCGTTTATCACTTGCGTTGCGCGAACGCACAACCAGGCCCCGTTTTTCCAGATTAGTAATGACGGTTGTGATATTTCCGGCAGTTTTCAGGATTTTTCCACCAAGATCTTTTTGGCAGAGAGGTCCAAGGTGATAAATTGCTTCAAGAATCCCGAACTGACTAATGGTAAGGCCGGTTGCAACGAGTTGACGGTGCACATCATTTGAGACAATGTCAGCACTTCGAAGCAGTTTTACGAAGGCGTTGAGTGCAGACAGGTTTTCTTTCGGTCCGGTGTGTCGTTTCATATGGCCCCATTGCGCTATGGTTTAATGTTAAACTATAACGACTATTAATCACTGTCAAGGTACGGAGGTACGCGTGGAGTAAGGACGTTCCGGTTGTGCAGGGTGATTTTTCTTAACCTTGGTGAGAGATCGCAGTTGTAACTGACTGGCGGTGCATGTCTGGAATAATCTGCGCATGAAGCACGTATCGTTCTGTCTTTTGCAAGTGCAAGGTCGTCAGGACAGAGGTAAAGTCGATTCCCGGAGCGGTAACAAGCAGATCGTGAGAATAGTAGAACAGGTTTCTGGAGAATAACTTGTGGTGCGCGGCAGAGGCTCAGGAATAGAAAGAGAAATGCGGTCATTCAGTATTATGAATGGCCGCATTTTAGTCTATGAGCTGTCTTGTAGTAGACGGGGGAGCTGGAGAGCTCTATTCAGCCTTCCAGAGACCATGAAGGTTGCAGTAAGCCCGACAACCTACTTTAGCTGCTGTGACAGGAAAGAAAGCAGCGGGTTTGTCACCAGCTTTTAAAAACTGACGATAAACAGTTTCATCAACAATCAGCTCAATCCATTCAATGAAATGGGCGTCTGTCATTGGATGGTCAACGGACCCGACATTCACTTGCCAGCCATCGCCTTTTTTCTCAAGAGCAGGTACGTGTTTTTCGACAGCGGCATCAGTAGTGTTTTCTGCCATCAGGACCATATTGGCGCCACAGCAAACAAGTTCACCACCGCCAGCAGTCAGAATTTCAACGATATTGCCACAAACCTCACATTTGTATACTTCCATTTTCTCAGGCATAGGTAATCCTCCGGTTTCGGGTGATTTGATATTAAACAGTCGATGAAACAACAAATAGTATACCTGATAGATGCCAGCTGTCTACAGGAAAAAAAATAGGATTTTCTAAGAAAATACTAAAACTGCAACACTGGCAATATTGTATATACTTTGTCGTATATACAACAAAAAAAATAAGGATAATTTGCTGAAGCTCAACTTTATGATAAAGTGGAAGAAACTTGCCGTTAAGGCAGTAATGTGTCAGGAGGGATATGGGAAAACATCTTGTACTTGCAGGCGCGGGGCATGCGCACATGGTTACACTTCAGAAGATATCGGAGCTGCGTCAACATGGACATGAGGTCACGGTTATAGCTCCTTCGCCAGTTCACTACTACTCTGGAATGGGACCGGGAATGCTTGGCACGACATACACTCCAGAGCAGATGAGTTTTAACAGCCGTGAAACCGTAGAGCGTAATGGTGGACGTTTTCTTCAGGATAGTGTGAGCCGTATTGATGCAGTAGCCCGGAAGTTACACCTGCGGTCTGGGGGAGTTGTGGATTACGATGTTCTCTCATGCAACTGCGGTAGTTCTGTTGCTCATAGTTTTAGCTCTTCCGCTGAATGTCAGGTATACGGAGTAAAACCGATAGAGAATCTTCTTGTGGCAAGAGATGCTCTCTGTGCCGCGGGAACACAGAAAATGTTAACTATTGGCATTATCGGGGGAGGACCATCCAGCGCAGAACTTGCCGGTAATATTCTGCAACTTGTGGAATACAAGAAAATGGTGTTTCCGCGGATCATCATCTTCTGTCGCACCGATTTTATGGGCCGGTTTTCATCCCGTGTACAACAGGCATGTTACAGGTATCTCACAGATGCAGGGGTTGATATTCGACAGGACGACCCTGTTGTAAGTGTCGATGGTTCCACAGTCACAACGCAGCGCGGCAGTACTGAATCGGTCGATGTTCTTTTTGAGGCTCAGGGTATAAAGCCATCATCACTCTTTGCCGACTCGGGCCTTGAAGTTGGTCCGGATGGTGGCCTGACAGTAAATACCTATTTACAGGCAATTGAACATCCTGAAATATTCGGGGGAGGAGATTGCATATATTTCTCGGAACATCCTTTGGATAAAGTAGGAGTTTTCGCAGTTCGCCAAAATCCTGTTCTCTATCATAATCTCATAGCTTCGCTCGAAGGAAAACGTCTAACACCGTTTTTACCGGGAGGTGATTATCTGCTGATATTCAATCTCGGTAGAAGGTACGGTGTTCTACAGAAAAAACAGTTATTTTTAAAAGGTCGTCTAGCATTTGTTATAAAGGATTTTATTGATAGACGCTTTATGAAAAAATTCCAATAATTGCATCTTTTTCAGCTGAAAGCAGCTATGTTTTGGCGGATAAGGGCAGGCCTGTATTTGAAGAGTGGGCAAAATGGGCTAGTGTAATGGAAAAATTAATATTTTTGTTTGACATTCAAAGCTATTTGTTTGATTGTTTTCTATGACGTAAGCATATCTCTATCATATTAATAAAGGAGGATTGGTAATGCTAAAAAATGTATTCGGTTCTATCGCTGCAGGGTGCTGCCTTGTGTTGGCTGTTGCCTCGCAGGGTGTTGCTGCAGATTATGCTCATACTGTCGAAGCCAAGGATATGAAATTCTCCTGGACTGTTGATGGCGAAACCCTTGCTGCAAAGGTTAGTGCAGAGACTGACGGCTGGGTCGGTGTCGGCTTTAACCCTTCCAAGAAAATGAAAGATGCCAACTATGTCATTGGTTATGTGAAAGATGGCGAAGTGAAAATAGTAGACGAGTTCGGAACTACTTCTACAGGTCATAAAGATGACGAAAAGCTAGGTGGAACTACAGATGTTACAGTTGTTGGGGGTACTGAAGAAGGAGGCGTCACCACTATAGAGTTTACCATGCCGATTTCCTCAGGAGATACAAACGACGGTACTCTTGATGTCAATGCTGATACTGTTGTACTCTTAGCGTATGGTGCCGGTCGTGATAGTCTGAAAAGCAAACATAAATATCGCACCAGTTTGACAATCAACCTCAGCACCGGCGAGGTTAAGTAATCAATTTGGTGAAGCGAGGGCTGATTATGCACCTGAACCATTTTCACAGACAGGTCGTTGTTATTTTGCTCTCGCTCATGTGCCTTCCAGCATCCTGCTTTGGACTTGATAATAACGATACCATGAGTCCGGGTGAGATGCTGGTAGCGGCGAGTCAGAATGTTGATCGTGAGTGGGTGACAGAAAAAACAGGGGAGTTCATTCCGCTTGACACCTTGTTCAGAGATGAGCACGGTAACGAGGTTGCTCTACGGTCACTCATCGATAAGCCGACGATTCTGTTGCCCATATATTTCTTCTGTCCAAGCGCCTGTAGTAAAAATCTGGCTAATATGGCAGTGGCAATGAATCGTATGAGTTTTGAACCTGGAACTGATTACAGACCCATTGCTCTCAGCTTCAGTGAGACAGAAAATTCCGAAAATGCTCTGCGTGCCAAGCAGAACTATCTGAAACTTGTTTATGATGGTTTTCCAGCAGATGAATGGAAATTTCTGACCGGTGATTCCCAATCGATAAAAGCTGTGACTGATGCGCTTGGTTACAGGTTTAAAAAACTGGATAATGAAACATATATTCATCCTTCAACTATCATTGCAATCGGCATAGACGGGAAAATAATACGCTATGTTTACGGCACGTTTGTTCCCGGTGATATCGATATGGCAATTTCAAGTGCCAAAGAAGGGATACCGGCTCTATCGGTAAAGAGGTTTCTTGAATTTTGTCTCAATTATGATCCGGATCAGAATAAAGCTGTTTTTCAATATGTTAAAATTGCAGTATTACTCTTTTTTACTGTCGGAATAGTTCTTGTTTTTTATTTTGGCAGGAGGAAAAAGTCGAAAGTGAACCGGGAAAACTAACAGAGCAGGAATAAACAGGACGAGATAACATGTCTGAATCCATATCTTTTTACAATACTCCGTCACCGGCACACCACACCGGAATAAAAGCCTGGTTACTGACGCATGATCACAAACGACTGGGACTCATGTATATGTGGGCTGTTCTTTTCTGGTTTACTGTGGCCATGGTGCTTGGTCTTCTGATTAGAACGGAACTGATGGCCGCGGGTAAAACACTCATGAATGCCGATGTGTACAATGCCATGTTTACAATGCATGGTGTTATCATGATTTTCCTCTTTATCATTCCCGCTATTCCCGCAATATTCGGTAATTTCTTTTTACCTATACAGATAGGTACAGATGATGTGTTTTTCCCGCGTCTGAATCTGTTTTCCTGGTATTTGTATATGTTCGGAGGGGTTCTTGCGATCCTGTCTCTTTTTACAGGTGGCGGGTTCGCTGATACCGGTTGGACATTTTATGTTCCTTTCAGTATTTCTACAGAACGAAACGTATCGATGACAGTCAGTGCGGCATTCATCCTTGGTATGTCATCCATGCTTACCGGCTTGAATTTTGTAACAACAGTTCATCGCATGCGTGACAAAGCAATGGGCTGGATGCAAATTCCGCTCTTTACCTGGTCACTTTATGCTACTGCATGGGTTCAGATTCTCGCCACTCCTGTAATTTCTATTACACTCGTTCTTGTCGTTATTGAAAGATTTCTCTCCGTTGGACTATTTGACCCGGATAAAGGTGGTGATCCGGTTTTGTACCAGCACCTGTTCTGGATGTATTCACACCCTGCCGTGTATATTATGATTTTGCCGGGAATGGGTGTTATCTCTGAGATTATACCGGTCTTCTCCCGTAAGGCGATTTTTGGCTACAAGGCAATCGCTGCCTCTTCCATGGCTATTGCTATTGCCGGTTCTCTTGTATGGGCGCACCACATGTACACAAGTGGTATGAGTGATGTCTCTGTTTTTGTTTTTTCACTTTTAACATTTCTTGTAGCGGTCCCTTCTGCTGTTAAAGTTTTTTCCTGGGTTGCCACCATGTACAAGGGCTCAATTGAAATGAGCCCGCCGTTGTTGCTGTCACTTATGTTTATCTATCTTTTCAGTGTTGGTGGCTTGACCGGATTGGTTCTAGGTGCTGCCGGCCCTGATATCCATGTACATGATACTTATTTTGTAGTTGCTCATTTTCACTTCGTCATGTTTGGCGGTACCGGTTTTGCCTTCTTTGCAGCGCTTCATTTCTGGTGGCCGAAGATGTTTGGCATTATGTATGATTTCAAAAAAGCGTACGTCGGTGCAGTTCTTGCCTGCGTCGGTTTTCTCTTCCATTATGTACCGATGCTGATCCTTGGCATGCAGGGCATGCCACGACGGTATTATGACTATTTACCGCAGTATGAGGGCGGTAACTTTTCTGCTGGTATAGGTGGTTATGTTATGGTCTTCGGAATTGCCCTCATGTTTTACAACCTGGCTATAAGCTTTAAATCAAGAGTGAAGGCTCCGGTAGATCCGTGGGGTGGTACAACTCTTGAGTGGTCTGTACCTTCACCGCCACCTTTACTGAATTTCGCGGAAAAACCAAAAGTTCCTGCTTATCCATATGATTTCAGCGAAGTTCTAGCACGTTCCGAACACAAACCAAGGTAAGGATTCTTACATGTCATCCAGAGTTGATACGACCGGAATAAAGATAGGGATGTGGATATTTCTCTATTCGGAAATTATACTTTTCGGAGGTCTGTTTGTCCTCTACGCTGTGTATTTTTACAGATATCCTGAATTCTTTGCCGAAGGCGGAAAAGAACTCGACCGGGTGATTGGTTCGGTTAACACGATCGTATTATTGGTGAGTAGCTTTTCGGTTGCTGCTTCCATTACAGCAATACAGTTGAAAAAGAAGAAAACTACAGTTGCCTTGCTCATTTTCTCTCTGGCTTGCGGTGCAATATTCCTTATAAATAAGTATTTCGAATGGGGTGCCAAGTTCCACCATGATATCTACCCGAACTCTGAGCGGCTGGTGGATGGTGAGCCGGGGTTAAATATTTTCTTTGGTCTCTATTATGTTATTACAGGGCTGCACGGACTGCATGTAATCATCGGCATGACCCTGCTGGCCATCAGCTTGGTTCTTGTGTTGCAAAACAAGATACATGCAGAGAGATTTTCGATGCTCGACAATTCCGGTCTTTACTGGCATCTGGTTGATCTCATCTGGATCTTTGTGTTCCCACTTTTTTATCTTGTGCTCTAAGGTTAACACATTAACAGGGAGAATATCTGTGGACACACATGAGCAACATCATATTCTGAGTTATGGCAAGCTTGCAGCTGTACTCGGTGCATTGCTGATTCTTACGGTAGTAACGATAGGCGTATCGTACCTGGACCTTGGAATATTTAATGTGCCTGTCGCACTTGCCATCGCATCAACCAAGGTCTCGTTGGTACTGCTCTTTTTTATGCATTTGAAATATGAAACGAAAGTTATAACTATCTCGTTTATCAGTACAGTAATTTTCCTTGCTATAATGATAACGTTCACCTTCTGGGATGTGGCTTTCAGGTAATCAACGGAGACGTGTATGAACCCGGTACAAGGCGTAGACCAGGCATTCTGGTATATTCTTGGTATATCAGCAGTTTTGCTGTTTGGCATCACTGTGGTGATGGTCTATTTTGTGATTCGATATCGTCGGAGTAGAAATCCGGTTCCTTCAGATATCAGAGACAATCTCTGGCTTGAAGTGGTCTGGACAGTTGTTCCGACTTTGATCGCGTTGTCCATGTTTTATATCGGCTGGACATCGTATATCGGATTACGTGAAGTACCTGAGGATGCAATTGAAATAGATGTATACGGGCAGATGTATTCCTGGATCTTCGTTTATGAGAACGACAAGGAAACGGAAAATGAACTGGTTGTTCCGAAAGGAAAAGCGATAAAGCTGAACATTACTTCAATTGATGTCCTGCATAGTTTTTATATTCCAGCGTACAGAATCAAGGTTGATGCAGTAAAAGGAATGGATACGTATGCCTGGTTTTTTGCCGATGACGTAGGTGAATTTGATGTATTGTGTACTGAGTATTGCGGTACAGACCACTCTGCAATGGTGGGACTTTTAAAGATTGTACCTGAAGAAGAGTATCTGGAGTGGCTTGAAACTGAGGAATAGCAATCCGCCGGGAAACATTACAGGAGGCTACAGAAGTTCTCTGGCGCGCAGTATAGCTGCTTGGCAACTTGCCAAGGTTCCGTTGTGTTTGTTAATCGCCTGTTCTACCGGTTTTGGCGCTCTTGTTGCAGGTAACCTGTCGATTGATCTTGTTATGTATGCGGCTTTTGGCGTTCTATTGTTGGCTGGCGGTGGTGCAACCTTCAACAGCGTTCAGGAAATTTGTGTTGATGGCTCAATGCAAAGAACGGCAAAGAGGCCGCTCGTCCAAAATCATGTCAGCCCTGATTCTGCTAAAATTCAAGGCGTTCTGCTTATCGTATCTGGTCTGTTTGTTCTCTACTGTTTACCTTCGCCGTTTTTTCCGATCTTGCTTGGTTGTCTTGCATTACTTCTGTATAACGGGGTCTATACCAGGTTGAAGCAACACACCGTTTTGGCAATTATTCCGGGAGCGGTATGCGGTGCATTGCCGCCACTTATTGGCTGGACTGCTGCTGGTGGAAAGCTTCTGACGTACATGTCACTTCTGTTGTTCTCGCTATTATTTCTCTGGCAGATTCCTCATTTCTATCTTGTATTGCTAAGGTATCGCGATGATTATTTTCAAGCACATCAACCCAGTTTTCTGAAAATTCTATCAGAAAGGGCTGTAAGAAAATTGAGCTGTATCTGGATATGCGGTCTGGCGTTGGTGATGATGCTTTTTTCTATTACACCTGCAGTGGTATCGTTAGCGCAACAGTTTCTTATAGTTGTAAATGCTGTATTTTTAGCGCTTATTGCAATATGTAATCTATTGCTGCGGCAATCAGATACGTATCGCTTGCTATTTGTAGCTCTAAATATTTTGTTGTTTAATCATATGCTAATTCTATCTGTCAGTCCTTTTCTTTCATGAGGTAAACACCCCTTTCGAAGTCCTTTTCTCTTAAAGTCACTGTCCTGTAAAAAAGACTGGCTATACAAAGTAATGGTAACTATTATTGAAAGCATGGTAGCCTGATTCATGACGATCAGTAACTGTCATTGCTGAATATGATGGCATATAAGAAATACTACGAAGGCGATTATTATGGGGAAAGGGAAGTGTTGTCTTAAATATGAAAAGAAAGGTAAAAGATGCAAGAGTTGTCCTATCGTTTCACTGGAAGATATTTTTAAAGGAAATTCAAAAAAGAAAAAGAAAAAGGATAAAAAGAAATAGTCATTAAATCATCTGATTGCCCCTGAGTCTCAACTTGAACAGATGAGGGGTCAGTAGTGAAGAGTGAGGCATGAACTGCATTCGTCGCCGGCAAGCTGATAAATCACAGCATTCACTTTGATATTGAGTGGTTGCAATATATTTCGTTGTGCGTCCCTCTCTCTCACCATTCTTTCTGAGAAAGAGGCGCAACTGTACTGAATTCTCCTGAATATATTTGAGAATATTTCCTTTCTCAACCAACATAAATAAAATTTGTACACGGAGGTAAAGGTGAAAATAGACTGGGCATATTTACGAAAAGGTTGAGTTTCCTGCAAGAAAGCCGGGACGGTTTTTACGGAAAATAGTATGCAGATAGTAGAAGAGGTCAATGCAGCTAAGGCAACGATTTCGGGGAATGGTGTTTGGGATCTGGTTTCAGACGCAGAGAAAATCGTGGTGACCAGTGGTCGGAAGATTCTGGAATATGATCCAGGTAAAGACAACAAAGAAGAGATTGTCGCAAAAGTATCCGGTAGGACAGGGAATCTTCGCGCTCCAGCACTGCGAATCGGTTCAACGTACTATGTGGGGTTTAACGAAGAGTTATATGCGTCCATTGCATCCAGCTAATGGAAATAAAAATAAAAAATGTATAATAACTACTGATATGCTTGTGAGCAGTAACCATGAATACTATTAAGGGGAGCGCTATTTATGCGCTCCCCTTAATAGTATTCATGGTACTCACTGAGTGATTACGCCCAAAATGTATTAGTTATCAAGGTTGTCAGAAAGATATTTTGAGACACCCTCTGCAGTCGGAGTCATGGCATTCTCCCCCTGCTGCCAGTTCGCTGGGCAAACTTCCCCATGTTTTTCAGTGAACTGGAGAGCATGAAGAATCCGTAAAGCTTCATTCACACTCCGCCCAAGCGGCAGATCATTAACAACCTGATGTCTGACAATGCCCTCTCTGTCTATGAGGAAGAGGCCTCGCAAAGCGATTCCGGAGTCCAGCAATACCTGATATTTCTGAGAGATTGATTTATCAAGATCTGAAATGAGAGGGTATGCGATATTGCCGATACCACCATTTTTAATAGATGTTGTTTTCCAGGCAAGGTGAGAAAAATGGGAATCTATGGAGATGCCAATCAGCTGGCAATTACTTTCCTCGAATTGCCGTACTGCTCTGTTGAATGCAAGAATTTCTGTGGGGCAGACAAAGGTAAAATTTAATGGATAAAAAAATAGAATGACATATTTTCCATGAAAATCCGATAGTTTAAATCCTTCTTTGAAACTGTTGTCCGGCATAACTGCAGTTGCTGTAAAATCCGGTGCTGGCTTGGTGACAATAAGGCTCATGTTTATAGTCCTGTACTATAGTTATAGGCAAGTAATTAAGTTCGAGACACCTAATTGTAGAGGCAAAAAAAAGAGCTGATCTCATACATTAAAATGAATAAAGGTATGGGAGCAGCTCGTTTGTCAGGTGTTAATCGTTATATTTCCAGAAAGCGTCTTTTTCGGCACCACAGAGAGGACACACCCAGTCGTCAGGGAGATCTTCCCAGGCAGTATCTGGATCTACACCATTCTCATAGTCGCCTTCTGCTGGATCGTAAACATAACCACACGGACATTCCCATTTCTGCATTGCTGATTCCTCCTAAATAGAAGATGATATTGATAATCGTTATTGCAAATACGATTATATCCGATGAGTATCCGATGTCAACAATAAACCCTTAATAAAATAGTATGAGGGCAGCAAAGAAAATTCAATGGTAAAAACACAGGAAAGGAGGGATACGGTTGCCACAGTTTTACCATTCGGTGGAGAGGGGTCAGCCATGTAATTACATTACCCTGTCTGCATTCTGCTGCGTCGCAAAATCTCTTTGGAGGGGATGAGTGCCGTTGCAGTTGCCGAAACAATATTACCTGCTACACCGGGCCCGTCTCCAGCCATAAACAATCCGGAAATTGACGTTTCGAGATTGTGATCAGTTTCAATCTGTGTAGCAAAAAATTTTATTTCAGGAGCATAGAGAAGCGTCTCGTCATTGGCTACTCCTGGAATGATGTTATTGAGTTGATCAAGACCATCAACAATATTGGTGAGAATGCGCTCCGGCAGAGCCATCGCAATATCGCCACAGGTTACGTTAGTCAGAGTTGGTTCGATATAGCTATTATGCACTCGATTCCAGGTAGATCTTCTTCCGCGTTTCAGGTCGCCGTATCGTTGCAGGATAGGTTTGCCACCGCCAATAAGTGTTGCGAGTTTGCCTATTGATTCACCATATGCCTGGTTATCTTCTACCGGGTCTGTGAGGACAACTTTTGACAAAAAGGCAAAGTTTGTATTTTCAGATTTTTTATCCATGTATGCATGACCATTTACACAGACAAAATTCTGGTAATTTTCAAGTGCTACAAATCCGCCGAAATTAGTACAAAAGGTACGAGTTTGATCGTCGTACTTGTTTGTTCTGACAAAAAATGTGGGATCATAAATAATACTGCAGAGATCTTGCATAATTTCGTTATGGACTTCCACTCTCACGCCAACTTCAATACCTCGTTGGGATACTTCCAGATTATTATCTCGTGCAACCTTACCGACCCAGTCGGCACCCACACGACCTGGGGCTAAAATGACGTTGGGAGCTGAGTAGGTGTTTCGATTGGTTCGGACGCCAACAATACTCTTGCCTTCAACACATATATCTTTGACTTCCTCAGAATGGTGAAAAACTACACCACGTTGTTCAACGTAGTCAGCCATAGCTGAAATGTGCTTGGGCAGATTGTCGCTGCCAAGATGTTTTTGTTTGATGATAAGTAGATCAATGCCCTGTTTACGCGCCTGTTTACGAATATCCATCGCGGAAGCCATGTCAGTCGGGTAGACATCACCATCCATGTTAAAGCGATTATAAATTGCTTCGGTTTCATCAATCAGTTTGATTGCTTCAGAAGCTGGCATAAACTGGGTAAGATCAGTTTTACCGAGCTTATGTATGAAATTGAGTTTGCCATCAGAGAAGAGGCCGGCTCCTCCTATGCCGCATAGTATATTGCAAGGATGACATTTAATGCAGCCGTTATTTTTTATGGGACATAACCGTTTGAGAGGTGGTTTGCCTTTTTCGATAAGAAGAACTTTAAGATTGGAATGTTCGCCTAGATAGAAAGCAGCAAAAAGTCCAGCTGGACCTCCGCCAACGATGATGACGTCATAGCTGGTATTCGCTCTTTTTTCGGTCATATTCGATTCCGTTTGACAGGTCGTGAGAAAAATGCGCTAAATTGCAGCATTACTACAGGACGGTTGGCGCGTCAAGACTATTGTTGAAGTGGTAATAGTGGTGGGAGATGTAAAAAGGCCCGGAAGAATTCTTCCGGGCCTTGAATGTTGCAGAGATGAGATAACAGCTGTTGAGGCTAATCGTTTCAGGAAGCAGATTCCTCTTTTGCTGGTGCAGCTGTAGCTACTGGCATCTCCACCAGAGGCATACCGAAACCCATTCGCAGTTTGTTTTCTATCTCGCATAGCATTTCAGGGTGGTCTGCGAGGAAGCGCTTGGAGTTTTCACGGCCCTGACCAATGCGTTCGTCATTGTAGGAATACCAGGAACCACTCTTGTCAACGATGTTATTTTCGACTGCTAGATCGAGTGTATCTCCTGTTTTTGAGATACCCTCGCCGTAAATGATATCAAACTCAGCGAATTTAAATGGCGGGGCAACTTTGTTTTTCACCACTTTGGCTTTGGTTCTGTTGCCGATAATTTCCTGCCCGTCTTTGATTGAGGCTATCTTACGAATATCAATGCGAAGAGATGAATAGAACTTAAGGGCATTACCGCCGGTGGTGGTCTCAGGGTTGCCAAACATTACGCCGATTTTCATACGAATCTGGTTGATGAAAATCAGAACAGTGTTGGAACGGTTCAACACACCGGTGAATTTACGCATCGCCTGCGACATCAGTCGGGCCTGCAGACCGACATGTGCGTCACCGACATTACCATCAATCTCTGCTCGTGGAACCAGGGCTGCAACAGAGTCTATTACGATAACATCGACGCCTCCTGAGCGGATAAGAATTTCTGCGATTTCAAGTGCCTGTTCACCAAAATCAGGCTGAGACACAAGCAGTTCATCAACATTAACCCCGAGACGTTCTGCATAACTGGTGTCAAGGGCATGTTCAGCATCGATAAATGCGGCACTACCGCCGGCCTTTTGGGCTTCAGCTACCACGTGTAGGGCAAGGGTGGTTTTACCTGAAGATTCAGGTCCATAAATTTCGGTAATTCTGCCTTTAGGAAAACCACCTACTCCTAAAGCAATATCAAGACTGAGTGCACTTGTTGAGATAACAGGAATTTGTTCTGTTTCCCTTGACCCAAGACGCATGATTGAGCCTTTACCGAACTGACGATGGATCTGGCTGATAGCATTATCAACACTGTCCGCTCTGTTTTTATCTTTATTCGTACCTGCTGCCATATCTTTCTCCCGTATGTGCAAAGGTTAATTCTGTGCTGAAAACCAAGATGGTATATGTACCATATAATGGAGGCTTTGGATATTACTCAGATACTATAGTTGGAAAAACCAACAAAAATCTGAAAATATATTGTGATATCGCTGATTAGGGTTGGATCAGGTATTTTCTGATAAGATCAAGGCCTGTTTGAGCGGTCATCTCCCGAATTTGGAGTCGGTCGCCGTCAAATTTGAATTTGCTGACCCAGTTACCGGCAGGAGTCGCTATGCCGATATATACAGTACCGACAGGCTTGAGAAGAGTTCCACCTTCAGGGCCTGCCACACCTGTGACGGCGAGGCCGATATCTGCACCGCTGCGATCGCGGATCCCGATAGCCATGGCTTCTGCAGTTTCACGGCTGACAGCACCTTGTTGCTCTAGGATAGTGGCGCTAACGCCAAGAAAATCCGTTTTCATACTGTTGGCGTAAGAGACTACGCCACCAAGGAAATAGGCGGAAGACCCGGGCACGCTGGTGAGTCTTTGGGCAATTAAACCTCCTGTGCATGATTCGGCAACTGCCAGTTTCATATTCTTACTGGCCAGTAGTTGGCCGACAACTGTTTCCATATTGTCACGATCATGCCCATAAATCGAATCGCCGAGGACCGTATCAATAGCACTGCCGCATGATCTGAACAATTTCTCTGCATTGTCAGCTTCTGTGTCCCGAATAGTAAGGCTTAAATGGACTTCAGGAAAGACTGGATAGTAGCCGACATGAGCGAGACCATTAAGATCAAGAGAGTTGATCCGTCTATTGACCTCTGTTTCTGGAAGGTTGAAGATTCGGAATATACGTTGGTAGGTTGAGAGGTTGTGGTCATGATTCCAGGTGGCAAGACCCGGTAGTACATGCTCTACCAGCAGATGTTTCATCTGGTTTGGTACACCAGGCAGGAAATATACGGGTTTGTCATCATGAACCAGCATGTATCCTGCCATACGTGAGGATGGGTTGAGCACTTCGGCACCTTCAGGCAGCCACGCGAGTTTTTCTAATTGGCCGACAGGGGCGCTGGTTATGTCGTCGAGATGCTGGCGGACAGTTGCCAGCACTGCAAGATTGGGCATGGTGGGGCGGTTTAACGCTTTAGAAACGGCTTCGTTTGTCAGGTCATCGTCAGTTGTGCCGAGGCCGCCTGTTACTAAAACGGCATCAACCCGTTCAATTGCTCGTTTTAATGCTTCGCCGATGAGGGCTGGAGTATCACCAATGGTATGCATGGCATAGATTTCATATCCTGCCTCAAACAGATGTCGGGCCGCAAAACTGCTGGTTGTGTTGAGAATTCGGCCTGAAGTAAGTTCGTCACCAATAGCAATAATTTCAACTTTCATCGTCGCTTGGTACCTCGCCTGTAACCTGAGCACCGTCATGTTTTACGAGCATCACCTTGACGATACATTTTTTAAGTTTGTCGTCTCCGGCGAAATGGACCGGAACGTAATTGTCGGAAAAACCTTTTAATAACCCGTTAGTATCTCGCTTGCCCTCAACCAGAACAGGTAGAGCCGAGCCGAGTTGTCTGGTATAAAACGCGTCTCTTTTCTCTTCGCCCAGCTGAAGTAATTCTGTGACACGTCTGTCTTTTACATTTTTGGGTACATCATCAGCAAAGTCTGCTGCGACGGTACCGGGTCGTCTGGAATACGGGAAGACGTGCAGATAGGTGCAGCCGAGAGAAGAGATAAATGATTTTGTATTTTGGAAGAGCTCCTCGGTTTCACCGGGAAAGCCCGCAAGTATGTCGATGCCTATGGCGGCATCAGGTAGTACAGCAAGACACCGCTCTACAACCTGCTTGAATTGAGCGGTGGTATATCTGCGGTTCATGCGCGCAAGAATCGTATCATCCCCGCTTTGCAGCGGGATGTGCAGATGTGGCATGACGTTGTCACGTTCGTGTATGAGTTGTAGCAGCCTGTCCGTGATTTCCGTTGGTTCAAGGGAACTAATCCTATATCGCATGTTCGGGGTAGCGCGTGAGAGTCTGTCTACAAGTTCAGTGATATCGACGGGTAGTTTAAGGTCGCGACCGTAGTAGCCCAGATGAATACCGGTGAGTACCAGTTCTTTGTAACCTTCTTCTTCAAAAACCTGAGCCTGCTCAATGACCTCATCGAGTGGCAGACTTCTGCTTGGGCCACGAGTGTAGGGCACAATGCAGTATGTGCAATAACTTTCACAGCCATCCTGAATGCGTAAATATGCGCGAGTCCTGTCGCCGAAGCGACGCACTGGTAGCCGGCATATTTCTTTAGCCTCATCTATAGCACCAAGCAGTATTTGTTGCATGGTGGAATCAAAAGCTATGGCTGTGGAGACGAGCTGATCTTTTTTGCTGTTGCCGATAATTGAATATTCCCGACCGGCAAGATCTTCAAGTTCAGCAAGTTCGTCAGCTGCAATTTCGGCATAACAGCCGGTAATGAGCACGCGCGCCTTCGGGTTTTTACGAATGGCCTGCCGAACAGACTGCCGTGAATGGGCACCGGCTTTGGCGGTAACTGCACAGGTATTAATAACGACAATATCAGCATGTTCGCCACTCTTGACGACAGTGTACCCTGCATTGTTAAAGCTGGTGCGGAATGCTGCGGACTCATATTGATTAACCTTGCAGCCAAGAGTGGTGATAACAACACGTTTCATATTGAATTAACAACCTTATAAGAGAATGACGCCGGAGCCAAGAACTTCGGTATCTGTGTAAATAACGGCAAATTGGCCTGGTGTGATGGCCCGTTGCTGACTGGTGAATACAATTCGGGTGCGACCATTTTCAAGTGGCTTTATTCTTGCCAGTGAGCCGCGGTGACTATAGCGAATGCGTACTTTGTACTCAATACTCAAGTCAGGCATAGTGCCACTGATCCAGTGCAGATCCTCGACTTCGATCCAGTTCTTGAGCAGAGAGTCGGGTTTACCGACAATAAGGGTATTGTTTTTTCCATCGATGCCGGCAACATACCACGGGGTACTATCGGGGATGCCAAGACCACGACGCTGTCCTATTGTATACCGAAAGAGGCCGTTGTGCTTGCCTACCGTAACGCCTTCGGTTGAAACTATCGGTCCTTTTTTTACTGCTTTCGGGTAGCTGCTTTCCAGATAATCACCAACAGTTTCATTGGCAAGAAAGCAGATATCCTGACTCTCGATTCCTTCAAAATCGGTAAATCCGTGCTCATGTACAAATGTGTATACGTCTGATTTTAGTTTTTCGCCAAGCGGAAAGACAACTTTGCTGAGCTGGTGTTGGCTAAGGCGGGAAAGAAAATATGATTGATCTTTGCTCGGATCAACACCATCGTGGAGATGATACCCTGCGTCATCCTGCCTTATTCTGGCATAATGGCCTGTAGCCATGTAATCCATACCAGCAGCAAGAATTGCCTCCTGGAAGAGACCGAATTTAATCTCGCGGTTACAAATCATACAGGGGTTTGGCGTAGTTCCGGCAAAATAAGAGTCGGCGAAATAATCAAGAACCTTTTGGGAGAACTGTTCACGCAAATCAATTATCTGTAGAGGAATGGCGAGTCGCTCCGCAAGTTTTTCTACCCGAGCTTTCTGAATGTCGAAGTCGGGCTGGGCCAGCCGCATAAAAAAGCCATTTAAGTCATTGTTTTCGCGGAGGATGAGGGCCGTTGCCGTTGAGTCGACACCACCGCTCATTGCTATGCCAATACGTTTGTTGTTCACTGAAGTCCTTGCATTCCCTGATATGTTCATCTATTAAGAGTATCAAAAATCTCTGGTCAACAGTCCAGAAAAAAAGACACTACACACTACTCGACTATGAAAGAAATGAAAAGCGGCAATGGCACCGTTCCACGTATCCCGGAATTACTGGCTCCTGCCGGTAATTTTGAAAAACTAGTTACAGCTGTCCATTACGGTGCTGACGCCGTATATCTTGGCGGGAAACACTTCAGCCTCCGGGCAAAGGCAGGTAACTTCAATCCTGAGAAAATGTGTGAAGGGATTGATTATGCACATACACATGGTGTGAAAGTTTATGTAACCGTTAATATCCTAGCCCATAACGAAGATCTTCATGGTCTGCCGGAGTACTTGCATGAACTGCAGGGGATGGGGGCCGATGGTGTCATTATATCAGATCCAGGTGTATTGAAGATTGCCCGAAAGACAGTGCCGAATCTACCGATTCATCTTTCAACTCAGGCGAACGTTACCAATACCGCTTCTGCAAAATTTTGGATTGAGCAGGGTGTAATTCGACTGAATCTTGCTCGCGAACTCTCGTTAGCAGAGATCAGTGAGGTAAAGCGAAGTGTTGATGGAGAGCTTGAAGTGTTTGTGCATGGTGCACTCTGTATCTCCTACTCAGGGCGTTGCATGCTGTCAAATTACATGACGGGCAGAGATGCGAATCAGGGTAATTGTGCTCATCCATGTCGGTACAGTTATGCACTACTTGAAGAGAAGAGACCCGGGCAGTATTTTCCTGTAGAAGAGGATGAACGCGGCACCTATATTTTCAACTCCAAAGACCTCTGTCTGCTCGAAATGCTGCCGCAATTGGTAGCTGCAGGTGTCGATTCGCTTAAAATTGAAGGGCGCATGAAATCAATATTTTATGTGGGAGGTGTTGTACGGACATATCGGGCAGCTCTTGACTACCTTCGCGAATTGCCCGCTGCAGCATGGCTCGAACCTGAAAAAATTCATCTTCCGGATGAATTTATGAAAGAGGTTCTGCGTACAGGAACTCGTGGTACTACCGAGAACTTTATTCGGGAAAGGCCGGGAAGCAGTGAGATGAACTACACGACTTCTCGTGTAATCCAGACCTATGAACCCGTTGCAGTAATACGCAGAGCAGGTGAGCGCCCCTTGGTAGAAATTCGTAATACCATGCTCCCTGGAACAGAAATTGAATACATGCAGCAGGGGCTTTCTGCATTGCCGGTTCGGATTACAGTAATGCATGATGAAGAGGGTAATGCAGTGCTGAAAGCAAATCCGGGTAACAGAGTTTTTCTGACTACTGATCCAGCTCTTACTGCTGCAGAAGAGCTCGGAATACTGCGGCGTAAAATAGAAGAAGAGTAAATTATTGTTGGGTAATATTCTGATAATAAAATGGATATTCCTGAGATGATACTGAAGTTATTTGCCAAAAAAAATCTCTCACCTTGTATGATTTACCTCGCTACTGGGCGATCTTAAAAAAGGTCTGGCCAAAATACCAGCAGCGGGGTAAAACATTATTCTCTGATAATACATCACGAATTCCGACTGTTCTATATGCCGCAGGGCTTGCTGCTATCCTGCTGAATAGTCTTCTGCAGATGAACTGTATATTTGAATTTCAGTGAAGATTCCCTGGAAAATGATTTCCAGGGTAGTCTTAAGACAAGGAGCGCGAGAGATGGTTGAATTTTACTATCAGAATCCCTATCCGCTGGGACAGGATGAGACGCAGTATCGAAAAGTTGAAGGTTCGGGCAGGTATGTCAGCGTTGATCAGTTCAATAGTCAGGATATCCTCAAAATTGACCCTGAAGGATTAACTGTATTGGCGAATATGGCTGTACGCGATGTATCGTTTATGCTGCGTCCGGCGCATAATCAGCAGGTCGCGAAAATTCTTGATGACCCTGAAGCCTCAATGAACGAAAAGGGTGTTGCTCTTGCTTTTTTGAGGAATGCAGAAGTTTCTTCAAAATTTGAACTTCCTGTCTGTCAGGATACTGGAACAGCAATCATCGTTGGCAAGAAGGGACAGAATGTCTGGACCGGTAGCAATGATGCCGAAGCGCTTTCGAAAGGTGTGTTTAAAACCTATACTGAAGAAAATCTGCGCTATTCACAGACTGTGGCGCTGGATATGTATGCTGAGAAAAACACAGGTACTAATCTGCCTGCGCAGATTGATCTTTATGCGACCGAAGGCAACGAATATACATTCCTCTTTGTTCTGAAAGGTGGCGGCAGTGCCAACAAGACATACCTTTTTCAGGAAACTAAGGCATTGCTGAACCCGGAGACGCTTGTATCATTTCTGGTGAAGAAGATGAAAACTCTTGGTACTGCAGCATGCCCGCCATATCATCTGGCCTTTGTGATTGGAGGTACCAGTGCTGAGACGAACCTGAAAACTGTCAAACTTGCCTCAACTAAATATTATGATAATCTGCCGACTAGCGGCAATGAGTATGGCAGGGCTTTTCGCGATCTTGATTTAGAGAATACATTGCAGGAAGCTGCACAGAAAACCGGTATCGGTGCACAGTTTGGTGGTAAGTATTTCACCCATGATATTCGAGTAATTCGTCTGCCTCGACATGGTGCTTCCTGTCCTGTAGGTATGGGCGTGTCTTGCTCAGCTGACAGAAATGTTAAGGCAAAAATCAACCGTGAAGGATTGTGGATAGAGCAGCTCGATACAGACCCTGGTCGTTTGATACCTGAGAAATACCGAGGGAAACATGAACATGGTGTGAAAGTTGATCTGAACAGGCCAATGAAAGAAATCCTGGCAGAATTAACCCGGCATCCTGTCGGAACTTCGCTTTCGCTTACCGGGACCATTGTTGTCGGACGTGATATTGCGCATGCAAAATTCAAAGAACTGCTCGATTCCGGCAAGTCACTTCCCGAGTATCTGCAGAAACATCCTATTTATTATGCAGGCCCTGCTAAAACTCCTGTAGGTAAACCTTCAGGGTCGTTTGGACCTACAACTGCTGGCCGGATGGACAGCTATGTAGATCTGCTGCAGAGTAATGGTGGATCGATGATCATGATAGCCAAGGGGAACCGTTCTCAGCAGGTAACGGATGCGTGCAAGAAACATGGTGGGTTCTATCTTGGTTCAATTGGTGGCCCAGCTGCCATTCTTGCTGAGGAAAATATTAAAAAGGTTGAATGTATCGATTATCCGGAACTCGGGATGGAAGCTGTCTGGATGATTGATGTTGTAGATTTCCCGGCATTTATCCTGGTAGATGATAAGGGAAATGACTTTTTTGCCAAGCTGATGTAATTCGAAATTGACGTTTCATAGTTACAGCATATAGAGATTGCTATAGTTGGCCCCGCAGTCTTTATATGCTGTGATTAGCTTCATTGGTCTTCTTTTATCAGGTTCCTGATATCCTACTGATACCGCACATCGAAAAACTGTTGAATATGACACCGTAATGGGTTAGGATTTGTAGGTTTTTACTATCGTGGCCTTGAAATTCCCAAAGTTTTGGATTTCTTTTCAGTACTACATTGCTGTAGTGCCGCATGGGTGAATGTGAACATCTCTTCTTGAATCAGAATAATGTGCCGGGTAAAGGAAATATGCGAAATTGGATAGATGATAATCTGAGCTGGAAATTTGCTCTTTTGTTATGTGTAGCAGTCTGGATTATGTACTATTTCATGTTCCTGGGACGAGCCCGCGTAGATGTTGTCGTTGAGGTAGAGCAGGCAACATGGTTTAAAATTTACTGGGCAGGAGAAAGTGAAGAGTTTTCTGAAAAACGGATGGAACAGGTGCGTGTATCACCAGAGCATGATTCCTACGCGTTCTATATAAAAAATATAGGTGATATAGAAAAATTACGTGTTGATACGCAAGAATATACTGGTACTGCCGTTCTGACATCTTTGCGTATACATCAGAAAGGTTATCGGGATATTATTCTTGACTCGCCGGAATCGTTTTCAAAACTGGTCCCCCTTTTCGATATCGTAGATTCGAATGTGGTTGATGGAAAACTTGTCGTACATTCCAAAGGGAATGATCCTAACTTTGAATTGCAGCTAAAAGAAAAGGAAAAGGCTGATTACGGTCTGTTGGAGGAATTCTTAAGATTCGTAGCTCTGGGGTGTATAGTTTTTATTATCTACCGGGCTGCGCATAACCTTGCAAAAGATTATAGTTATGTGCCGGTTTGCCTGGTTGTGGTATTGGCTCTTGCAGCAACGATGGCAGTAACCAGCAAAAATAATGGTCACCCTGATGAGTTTGTTCACGTCGCCGCAGTAGAATATTACAAAAACAATTGGCTACCGCCCGCTGTGGATGACGAAAGTATACAGGACAGTTACAGCCCTTATGGTGTATCACGATTGCATACCAACGAAATTTATTATTTTGTCGCAGGTAAGTTCGCAAAATTCACTGAGCCGTTTTTTATAAATGACTATATTCCATGCAGGATGTTCAATGTCTTTTTGTTGCTTATCATCGTGCTTTACACCACGCAGGTTGCAGAAGCACGAATAATGGCATTGCCACTATTGATCTCGCCGCAGATCTGGTACCTGTACAGCTATTGTAACTCAGATGGATTTTCGCTTACGGTAGCATTTTTTGCAGCCTGTCAGCTCATGTTGACAAACAGTATGTTCAATCGGTTCCTCGCTGGACATGTCAGTTTCTCCTGGTTGTTGCGAGGTTGCGTCGTCGGGTTAGTGCTTGGTCAGCTCTTTCTGCTCAAAAACAATTACCTTCCATTTACAGCTTTTCTGTTATTTGTCGCAGGTCTGGCTTTTCTGCGATTATCTGACTGGGAGGCTAAGCTGAGTTTTCTCCGGCGGGCTGCAATTCTGTTTGCTATCGGTCTGGCGTTGTTTGGAGGTAAGAAAATTGCTGATTACAGCGTGAATGGCAGCTCCCGGCAGGCCCTTATTTCAGAGTCCAGAGCAGCACACGCCACACCGATGTATAGCCATGACTCCAAGCTAGATGAAATGCACGGGGGGTTGTACATGAAAGAAAGAGGAGTGACTTTGCCGGAGATTATTTTCCAACACCGGTGGTTTGAGAAAACGTTCAGGTCTGCTTTTGGTGTTTATGGTTACTTTCAATATTCTGCAACAAAGGCTTTTTATAATTTAGTGAGATGGTCCGGTGTCCTCTTGGCACTATATTTATTTGGTACAATTATGATTAGAGGTGATGCCGTGGGTAGGATTTGTGCGCTTACTGTGCTCGGTCTTTCTGCTGCGTTAATAGCTGTTTCTCTGGGCCATTCCTGGATGTCTGATTTTCAGCCACAGGGGCGATATCTGTTTCCGATTGTCGGTATGTTGATAATTCTTTGCGGGCAGAACAGAAATGTTATCAGCTGCAGGTGGGTGAGCCTGTTGAGTGTATGGATGTTTTTTCTTTCGTTGTATTCTTACATTTCGGTTGCTCTTTTTCAGATGGTGAGAGGAACCGTCATTTAACCTATGATACATTGGGTTTCGGTCTGAATATTATCTTCGAAACTCCAATCCTGCCTTCAAGATTACAGTCTTTCCACTGGACAATTGCATCTTGTTCTGATGTATCAAATTGTATAAAACAGTTACAAAAGAGTTGAAAACTCTTAGATGTGAATGAGCAAATAGGAAAAGAGCAACCGCATTAATGTTTCTCTTTTCCTTGTTATTGCAGGGAAAATGTCCTAAATAAACAGTTCTGTTCTGTTCTGTTGTAGAACAGATTTTTTTATTTTAGGCCACATTTCATATCCGTTTTTTTCATGAGAATCTATGCCGGTTTGCTTCTGTATGAAATTGAGAGTGGGTTGTTTTATGCACACACATCTTGTCACTGTAATATTGTATCTCGTTTTTGTCTGGGCGGATATGGCTTTCGGTTCGGAACCTGTAAGGCTTACAGTTGGTGGTACTGGTAGCGGCATGGGGGTTCTGCGTGTTTTAGGAGAAAGCTATAGTGCGCAGCATCCTGATGTGATAATTAAAGTTCTGCCAAGCCTCGGAACCGGAGGCGGAATTCGGGCTCTAAAAGCCGGAGTTCTCGATCTTGCGATTGCAAGTCGTCAATTGGAGGAGCCGGAGAAGATAGCGACTGAGGCGTACTTTCTAGGAAAATCCCCTTTCATCTTTGCTGTTCATCCCAAAACGCCTATCGAGAATGTGAGTCTGGCGCAAATTGTACATATGTATGATGGTACTATCTCAACGTGGCCCGATGGTAGCCGGGTTAGAAGGATTTTACGCCCTGCATGTGATTCGGACTGGCAACTCATGCACACTTTATCCCCAGAAATGGCAAAGGCCTTGGAGGTCGCCCAAAGAAGTGATGGGTTACATCTGGCGGTAACCGACATTGACGCGATCAAATACATTGAGCGTGTACGGGGCGCCTTTGGGTCCACAACGTTGACGATGGTTCTGTCTGGTGAACATAAGGTGAAGGTTCTATCATATAATGGTATCCATCCTGCTACTGCTGTCCGTGATCGGGCAGGTTATCCTCTGATGAAATCATATTATCTTTTAACGAGAGGTGATGTGTCGCTGCCGGTTGCAGATTTCCTTGACTATATTTTTTCAGCGCAGGGCCGGCACATACTTTCCCGTATTGGAATCATGATGGATAGTAATGAAGAGTAACGTTCTGAATAGCGCCAGTCAGTTTCATTGGGAATCCACAGTTAGGCGATTAATTGTCTGTGTCGCAGTTCTCTTTACGCTCGCTCCACCAGTGTTGTATCTGCTTTGTGAATTGAGTGAGGAAAAAACGAGCATTGAGGCAGAAGCTCATATCCTGGCACATACCATTACTGACCAGATTAATGAAAATCCCGATTACTGGCAGTTTGAGGATATTCGTTTTTCGTCTCTTTTGCGTCATCGTCTGGATAAGGGAAATTATTTGGAGCGCAGGCAGCTGTTTGACCAAAATCTCAAAGTAGTGGCTGAAAGCAATGACGATTTGCCGACACCGCTGATGAGTTTTGATGAGCCTGTTTTTGATGCTGGTAATCCAGTAGGTTTTTTGAGAATTACCAGGTCGATACGTTCAATTTTACAGATGTCTGCTTTAGTATTTTTGGCCAGCAGTATCTGTGGAGTCCTTGTTTATTTCGTTCTGCACGTTTTTCCGTTGAGAGTTCTAAGGTCAGCTTTTGCTGCGCTCCATACTGAAAAGGAGCAGGCGACTGTCACGCTCAGGTCTATTGCTGATGCGGTTATCACTACAGATACATCATTACGGATAAACTCCCTTAATCCTGCAGCGGCCGTAATGGCAGGAGTAAGTGCTGCATTTGTGCATGATAAGCCGTTCCTGGATTACTTCAGAATGGTAAATCCACAAACACGAGAGAGTGTCGACGATCTGCTTGTAGATTACCTTTCTTCAGCAGGATCAGCATCCCATCTGCAGAAACAGTTGATTTTCGTGCGACAGAGCGATGGTCGTGAGTTTCAGGTTGAGCTGACGGTCTCTGCACTCCACGATGAGAAGGATAACTTGCTTGGGTTGGTTGTCGTTTGTCATGATATCACAGCTTCACGTGTACTTGAGACGAAACTGAAGGATAAAGTGATGGAGCTTGATCTCACTGTCAAATATGCAGGTGTAGGAATAGCTTTTGTCAGGGGAGGCGTTATTCAGAGAATTAACGCACTTGCCGCTGAGATTATAGGCTCAACACAGGAAGAAATAAGCGGACAGCGTGTGCCGATAGTCCTCTCCTCATTTCTCGGGTTACCTGAGCCTTTTGACCACATATATGAACACTTGTCGCGAGGAGAAGTATACGACATAGAACATCAGGTAGTTCGTCCCGACCAGAAGCGGATCTGGCTTCGTCTTATCGGTCAGGCTGTTGACCCTTCAAGGCTGAGTGAAATCGGCAGTGTTTGGATCGCTCAGGATATTACTGCTCTGAAACGACATCATGAAGAACTTCGTGGTGCCAAAATACATGCAGAGGAAGCAAATAGATTCAAATCTGAGTTTCTTGCGGAAGTGAGCCATGAATTGCGTAGCCCTCTGAGCGGTATCATAGGGATGAACCGACTGGTCCTTGAGACTGATCTCAATTCAAATCAGCACGAGTATTTGACTATTGTTCAAACCTCAGCCGAAATGCTGCTGCAGTTGATAAATAATCTTCTCGATCTTTCAAAAATCGAAGCTGGGGTAATGGAGCTGGAGGAAAAAGCATTCAAAATCTGTTCAGTGTATGAATATGTTGAACAGATTGTGAGGTTGAGAATTACTGAGAAAAAGCTGTTTCTGACCTTTTCGAACTCTGAAGATATTCCTCCTGTATTGGTCGGGGATGAGTTGCGGCTGGGGCAAATTCTTTTGAATCTGGTAAGCAATGCCATAAAATTCACTTCACAAGGTGGGATTGACGTAAGGTGCGATATGATTTCGCGAACCGACTGTAATGTCCAGCTTCGTTTTAAGGTAACTGATACAGGATGCGGTATAGACGAAACTGCACGGAATAAAATTTTTGAAGCATTTAAACAAGCTTCCATAAGTGTCGCGAGAACCCATGGTGGTACTGGGCTCGGATTATCCATTAGCAAGAAGCTTACAGAACTGATGGGCGGAGATATAACCGTTGAAAGTCAAGTGGGAAGGGGGGCAACGTTCATCTTCACCGGTTGGTTCAAACGCGAATCTCCTTCTCATGCAGCGGTAGTTTCCATAAATGAGGAGGCAGGATTTCAGAAAAAAAATCACCGGCGGCAACCTCTACGAATTCTTCTTGTCGATGACCTTCCTTTCAATCAGACAATTGCTAAATTACTACTGGAACACGAGGGCCATGATATTCAATTGGCGGCGAACGGACGTGAGGCATTAGTTACTCTTACGAAATCAACCTTTGATGTTATTTTTATGGATGTTCAGATGCCGGTCATGGATGGTTTGACAGCTACAAGGCTTCTTCGACGGTGTGAGAAGAATAGTAATCCTTTGGCAAGAGAGGATAACGATTTAATGAAGAGTGTGTCCTTAAAAATAAAAGGAAATCATATCCCTGTTATCGCTATGACAGGCGATGGGACGGAAAGCGGCAAGTCAGAGTGTTTTGCCGCTGGAATGGACAATTATATCTGCAAGCCGTTTGAGCGCATTGAGATACTTCGTGTTCTGGATGCTGTATATGATGCATTCCCGGTATTGTTAGAAAAGTCTCCATGTAACGATCAGCTCGAGACTTTGGCCTGAACCATATGTTGTTTTCAGACAGGCAAGGTGTGTTGCGACGAACGTTCAAAAAAGTCACTGATATTGTCGGAATCGAGAAATCTCTGGCTGAATTTATGTTAAGGTGATTGAAAGGTAAGTATCAGTTTTGTAAAACTGCAATTGTGATTGTGCTTTTGTTGTGATTTTAAATTGAAAATCGCTATCTACGATATTATTAAGGGTCTGCAGAGCACTAGTACGTACGTTTGGACTGGAAGTTGTTATGCACCATGTTTTTGTCCGGGCGGGAATGCGTTCAGGCAATACAGTGTCGGAAGAATTGTGTTTGAGTACCGGGTAGATGAGTTTTTTTCGGTTCTGCCGACTACAATTTTCTGGAGGAATCATCATGGCTTTTTCCTTGTCGAGTACTGTTTTTGGTCAAACAGAATCAATTCCCTCAAAATATACCTGCGATGGATCTGATATTTCACCTGCCCTGTACTGGGAAGATTTACCTGTTGGAACCATAAGTATGGTTCTCATATGTGATGATCCGGATGCTCCAGTTGGTACTTGGGTGCATTGGGTCTGTTACGATATACCAGCTGAACGCGGCGGTCTTTTGGAAGGTGTACCGAAAACAGATTCGATTCCGACAGGTGGCAAGCAGGGAATTAACGATTTCAAAAAAGTCGGGTACGGCGGTCCTTGTCCGCCAAGCGGAACGCATCGTTACTTTTTTAAATTGTATGCTCTGGATTGTATGCTGTTATTGAACGCTGGCAAATCAAAAGAAGAAGTAGAAATTGCCATGGAAGGGCATGTGCTGGGTCAGACTGAGCTGGTTGGGGTCTATTCGCGAAAGTAATTTCTTTTTCTGATTATCCTTGGATTTCAGCTTGATCAGATGAGGCGTGAGCTGTATTCGTCGAAGTTTCGACAATGCAAACATTCCTCCGACAATCTTGGTGGCTAAAATACATTGCATTGTATTCTCTTCACACCTGACGCCTAACACTTTGCCATCAATGCTGAAAAAATGGGTAATAAGACTTTTTATTGAACTATTACTGCTGTTTCAGAGCTTGCTGCCATGTGATTGAATACATAGTGATCTATATATAATATGGTGTTTACCACCTTAATCTATATTTAAAATGGATATCCATGAATGAAATAACGGAAGTAATAGCCTCCCGCGCAAGCGATACCAATAGCGGAAGGTTGAATGTACATACTGTAAATCCGCCTATCTATAGCGGTTCAACAGTATTGTTTGATAGTTATGAAGAGTTGTTGCAGGCAAATGCCGGAAAATTTGCCGGGGTGACCTACGGTACCGACCGACTGCCGACCCAAAGGGAATTTGAAGAATCACTCAGGCTTTTAGAAGGCGGTTTTTTGACCAGAGCCTTTCAGTCGGGATTGAATGCCATTACGCATACATTGATGGCGTTTACACAAAGTGGCGATCATATTTTGGTCTGTGATAATGTATACAGCCCGAATGCTCGATTTTGTCGGAAAATATTGGCAAAATATAATGTTGAAGTGACATTTATTCCACCGGAAGCAGGGGCGGATATACTGCAGTTTCTCCGGCCGGAGACCAAACTGATTTTTCTCGAATCTCCCGGCTCAAACACCTTTGAAATACAGGATATGCCGGCAATAAGTAAAATTGCCAAAGAACGGAATATCGTCACAGTGCTGGATAACACCTGGGCGACGCCCCTCTATTTGAAACCATTCGAATTGGGAATCGATGTCTCAATTCAGTCTGTCACGAAATATATCTCTGGTCATTCTGACGTGTTGCTGGGGGCAGTAACGGTGAATGAGAAATGGGCAGGGAAGTTCGCTGATTATTATAAAACGCTCGAACTATTTGCCTCGCCGCAGGATTGTTATCTTGCACTGCGCGGTATGAAGACGTTGGCTGTCAGGTTGCGGCAGCATGAAAAATCAGCAATGAAGGTTGCACAGTGGCTTGAGACTGTCAAGCAGGTGGGAACGGTGATTCATCCAGCTTTACCATCACATCCTCAACATCATCTCTGGGTAAGGGATTTTAAGGGTGCTGCTGGGTTGTTTGCGTTTACCTTCAGCTCGGAACCGAATGATGACAAGGTCGCGGCCTTCGTAAATGCCTTGCAGTTATTTGGCATCGGTTATAGCTGGGGAGGTTTTAAGAGTCTGGTGACTGCGGGCAAATATTCGAGAAAATACAATTCTGCCTATGCAGGTAAAACCATAATCAGGCTTAATATCGGTCTTGAGGATTCAGACGATCTGATTTCTGATCTTGAAAATGCATTTAAAGTAATTGCAGAATCCTGAAAACAGAAAAGCCGTTCAGAATAATTCTGAACGGCTTGTGCTGTCAAGTGGTGACCCCAAGGGGACTCGAACCCCTGTTACCGGCGTGAGAGGCCAGTGTCCTAGGCCACTAGACGATGGGGCCAAATGTTGCGATCTATATAACTGACCCTCAGATTCTTGTCAATAATTTGTTTATAGAGAATTGGTCTTCTCTTGCGAAATACAATTCTGCAGTTTTATTCGAGTGCGGCTTTCAATGTGCTTTAATCTTTAAAATTCTTTTGATATCACTTTTGGGAAGTCTCAGCTCATAACCATCTTCAACAAAAATCGTCACCATATTACCTTGTACTGCAACGCTTTCCGCGTTCATGCTTCCTCCTGAAGAAAGTTCAATCATATAGCTGTATCGGGGTGGGGGGGATTGCTGAACCGGAGATTGCGGCGTAACAGGATTTTCGTATATTGCTGTTGCAGGCGACTGTTGAGGTGATTGTAGTTTTTTCTGTAATGCCGGTAAAGATGATAAGTTAAATCCTTCCGGGTAGTTAGTTGAAATATACTGCATAACCATATAAGCAACCACAAGCAGTAGAGCTGCGGGAATGTATATTTTGGCAAAGTTGTAGAGAAAAGAAGATATTTTCATTGTTGTACTCAATCGTTATCGAACATCCGTGATCGGGGTTGCTTCATAGTACCCAATGCTGTTCCAGCCATGCCCCCCAGGCCCTCTGTTACATGCCCAGACTAATTTACCGTTCTTTGTTGTTGCAGGTTTAAATTTTTCGCCACATGTTGCGCAGGATGGTGTCCAGTAGTCTCCTTCGAGAAGTTCACTCAGAATCTTTCGTCTGACATCTGCTGCAAGAGCATTAAAGATCTGAATGATTGTGTGTTGATCAAGTAGCTCAATATTATTATTTGTGGCAAATTCGATTGCTGGCAGAGTAAAGCTCGAGGTCACACAATAGCGACCTTTAGCAACGTTTTCGGCTGCCATCTGACCACGAAGTTGCTGTATGAGCGGTCTGTCAATTTTACTGTTCTTACGCCATTTTTTGCACTGTACCAGATAGAGTACTGTTGATGTGTCTCCAGCATAAATACGAATATCCACACCTTCATCAGCACCATCTCCGGTGAGTTGAGAAGTATATCCAGTAGCTCCGAAGAGGAGGTGGCATAAGAGTTCAAACCTCTTCCACTCGATAGCTTCAAGGATTTGATCATTAAGCGTGAAATCAATCATCTCAAGATATTGGTCCAGCGAGAGATCGACAGTATCGATCTGTGAGTCGGGTAGAGTAAAATCTATCAGTGGCTCAAGAGGAGTGTCGGTTCTCCAGTTTATATTTTCTGGAGAAAGATATATTTCAGAATTCTCGCTTTTTTTCTCAGCCAAACCTGAATTGCCTGCAATATCTTCAGGGTCGGACGACTTGTCTAAGACACGTTGTGATATCTGACTCTTTTGAGAGTCGATTGCTGTTGAATATATTGTTTTTATTGCTGTAATGACAAACACTAAAGCCAGTAGTGACATGAAGATACTTGAATCTTTGAACGTAATCAGGCAAAAGAAGCTGACTGCAACAATGAGAATGGCGAGAAAGAGTGCTGAAATAACGGATAGTGTGTTCTGGTTCATAATTTATATAACTAGACGCATTGCCAAACTATTTCTGGATCCGGTTGTGTGCCAGTCAGCGCAGGTTGTGTCCGGCCTTTCAGCAAACACAGTTTTAGTATAAGAGATTATGAAATCATTCCAGACAAGAGGGGCTTTTTTATCTTGAAACTCGGCAAAAGATTGAAGCAGATTGAGTCGATGGTAACGTCTGACTATTCGCATATATGGGATTGTTGCTGTGACCATGGTTTGTTGGGAGCAGCACTGTTAGAACGGGTTGCCGCACCTTGTATTCACTTTGTTGATAGAGTCCCAGAAATTATAAGCGAGTTAGAAAAGAAACTGCAACGTTTCCATTCAGATGTTGCATCTAGCTGGCAGACTCATTGCATTGATGTGGCAGTATTACCAATAGATCAATATGATGGAAAGCATTTAATAATCCTTGCCGGTGTGGGTGGTGAATTAATTACTCAGCTTGTAAGCACAATTTATCAGCTTCACTTAACAGCGCAAATCGATTTCCTGCTGTGTCCGGTTCGTCATCAATTTATGCTGCGCCAGCAACTTGTCAACCTCGATTTCGGTCTTCAAAATGAAATGCTGGTTGAAGAAAATCAAAAAATTTATGAGGTATTATTGGTTTCTTCGCCTGCAAATCAAGACGACATGCAACCCCGGGTTAGCCCCGTTGGCGAATTGATTTGGCAGGCGGATACCGCTGATCAAGCAAAAGTCACTGTTAAATATCTGAACAAAGTCATACGTCATTTACAGAGATTGCAACGGGGGAATAACGCTGATATTCAATATGTTATTGATGCGTATCGTTCTGTAAAGATTAGGTCATAAGGTATTATATTTACGTTGTAAGATGAATGATATGCATGAGGAAGGCAGTATGAATAATTTTCACGGGGATGAAGGAGGGGAGGAACGATTGAGTGAAGATGGACGAGATTCTCTATACCGAAAAAAGGTGGAAGAGGAACTCCGCGAGAGTAAACAGCGCTATGAGCGTCTTGTAAATACTATTCCCTGTGCCCTTTATGATTATGTTCGCTGGCCTGATGGTCAGAGTAGCTTTGTTTATATAAGCCGGCAATGTGAAGAAATTTTCGAACATAGTGCTGCGAGTATTCTTAGTCAAAAGGATCTTTTGTGGAGTCTGGTCCATAAAGACGACTTCGAGCGGTTGAAGATTGCAGATAGTAAAGCTAATCTGACAGGGACCTTATTTCAGTGTGAGGTGCGAATCGTCCTGCCGTCCGGTAGATTAAAGTGGGTTCAGCTTACATCGATGCCGAGTACTCAACACCTTGATTCCCAGGTCATTTGGAGTGGGGTTGTACTTGATATAACAGAGCGAAAAGTCGTGGAAGAGCAAAGGGATCAACTGGTTGATGATCTGCGGTGCGCACTGGCTGAAGTTAAAACTCTGAGCGGTTTTCTGCCCATCTGTGCATCATGCAAAAAGATAAGGGATGACAATGGTTACTGGAACCAGATTGAATCGTACATAAGAGATCATTCGGAGGCGGAATTCAGTCACGGTATATGCCCTGATTGCGCCAAAAAGTTGTATCCGGAACTGGATTTGGACGTAAATAAAAAAAGCACGTAACGAGCTAGTCGTTACGTGCTTGAATTTTTGGTGACCCCAAGGGGACTCGAACCCCTGTTACCGGCGTGAGAGGCCAGTGTCCTAGGCCACTAGACGATGGGGCCTAATGGTCCGGTGTATATACCTGACTGCTGGAGGCTTGTCAATATCTGTTCGTAAAAAAAAGTTGTTCCCTCCGGCAATCGACAAATAAAATTGGTTTTCGGC
>JBFHGS010000007.1:0-55846 GCA_041582995.1 Desulfopila sp.
ACAAGTACAGTTCTGCCCTGTAAATCTCCAGCAGTTAGTGCCCTCTGAAAAATGTCATCAACCTGCTCCCACTCGGGTAAACGGCCTGGACCTTCCTCCTTGCAGGCCATCATACCTTCATCAGGATTTATAACGTGATACCCATAACTTTTGAGTTTACTTATATTTTGCTGA
This sequence comes from Desulfopila sp., assembly GCA_041582995.1. GTDB lineage: Bacteria > Desulfobacterota > Desulfobulbia > Desulfobulbales > Desulfocapsaceae > Desulfopila. The sequence continues at coordinate 175 of JBFHGS010000007.1, forward strand.
GTTGCAGGATGGCGATACATAAAACTGTTCATTGCCGGACAGACATATACAGGAGAACGTGCGGCAAGAACTGTAGTAGACAGCAGATCATCCGCCATACCGTTTGCAAGCCTTGCTATAGTCTGAGCACTGGCAGGAGCAATTATAATTATATCTGCATCCCTCCCGAGATTAATATGTGCCATAGACTCGCCGTTGCTGACATCAAACATCCCAGTGTGCACCTTTTCGCCTGAAAGAGCACTGAATGTAAGTGGTGCCACAAAACGTGTCGCTGATTCAGTCATAATCACTGAAACCATAGCCTCAGCTTTTGCAAGAGTACTTACCCAACCAGCCACCTTGTAAGCGGCAATACTCCCTGTAACTCCGATTAAAATACGCTTTCCGGAATACACAGTCGTCATGAGAACTCCTTGAACTACTCACCCAGCATTAAAAAAGAAAAGCATGCCCCTTTAAAGAAGCATGCTCTTATAGACTTATCATGTAACTTCGAAACTAGTCTCTGCCACCACCAAAGAATCTGAGCAACATAAGAAACAGGTTGATGAAGTCAAGGTAAAGTGCAAGAGCGCCCATGATAGCACCTTTACGAATAGCCCCCTCACCTTGTGACATAATACCTTCTTCCCCCATACGCTTGATCTTCTGCACATCATAAGCGGTGAGGCCGGTAAAAACCATGACGCCAATCATGGAAATAACCCAGTACATAGCCGAACTCTGCAGAAAGATATTCACGATTGAAGCAATGATAATTCCAACAAGTCCCATGAACATGAAGGAACCGAGCCCGGAAAGATCCCGCTTGGTGACCAGTCCAAAAACTGCCATAGCTCCAAACATGCCTGCTGTGATGAAAAAGGTTCCAGCGATGGACGAACTGGTATAGGCCAGGAAAATCATTGAAAGCGTCAGTCCATTCAAAACTGCATAACCGATGAAAAGCCCGGTTGCTGTTGCTGCCTGAATCTTTTCGATTCTGGCTGAAAGATAGAACACCAGGCCCAATTCACCTATAACCAGCACGTAAAAAAGCGGACTTGCCATTATCACCTGGGCCAGACCACTATATGCGGTAAAATAAGCGATGATACCTGTCAATCCAAGCCCGACAGCCATCCAGTTAAAAACTTTAGCTAAAAATATTGTTGAGGCTTCCTGCCTCGCCTGCGCGATGGTTATCTGACTACTCTGTCCGTACATGTGCTAGCTCCTTTCAAATTTTGCATATTATAAAGAGAGGTTCTTTATCTTTTTCCACTCCCTATAGTAATTATTCCAGATGAATGTGCAAGAAAAACAGTTTTTCACTGGCGTGATTATGAGGCAGGAAAGATGGGATAGGGTACGCCGACATAATACAATCTGCTTACCGCTGTAACTTTGACTATAAAGCGTGAAGAGTGAGGTGAAAAAACACAAACCGCCAAGTCGATTCTAACATAGCACATGTCCAGACATTGTCGGCACGTTAATATGTCGGTTTTGATGTCTCTTCGTCGTTTTTAGTAAAAGAAATACTCTCTGATTATCCCTCTTTTTCAGGAAAAATAATGAGCTGTGAGGAGCATACAAAGCGACGCATCCTTACCATATTTACCGCAGATACAATCACATGGCATAATCTTTGTCGAATGCAGACCACTCCTCGCTCCTAACGCCTCACCTGATCCAGCTGAAATTCAGGGGGGCAATCAGCTGATATGTTTTGAAATTATCTGCAGGTTCTATGCTGGCTGCAGTTGTGCAAGGTACGCGACCTGTAGGACCCGACCTGTGCTGGTTGGCTTAGCATTGTTACATTTTACCTCTGTCGTGCTGAAAGCCAGTCCAATTCCACACGACACATCACTGCGCCCAACAACTTGATCAAACAATCATTCAGATCCCGTTACTCTTGAATACAGTAAGAACTGTCTGGCCTATTATCTTGATATCCGTCCAAAGAGAGTAATTGAGAATATACCAATCATCCATCCGCACTCTTTCGTTATAATTCTCAACCTCAGACCGCTTCCCAACTTGCCATGGCCCGGTAATTCCCGGTTTCATGGAGCAATACCTACCCGCACTCTCTTTGTAAAAATTGTTCAGTTCGCAGCCGACAATTGGACGTGCCCCTACTACGCTCATCTCTCCTTTCAATACATTAATGAATTGAGGAAATTCATCCAGGCTCGTACGACGTAGAAATTTTCCTATCGTCGTCACTCTTGGATCTTTCTTAAGCTTGAATGAGCGGTTCCATTCTTGACGCAACTGTTCATTTCCATCAAGGACTTTTTCAAGTTTCTTATCAGCATCAACAACCATTGTTCTGAATTTCAAACACTTAAACTTTCTCCCTGTCATGGTGATACGCTCATGACCATAAAAAATCGGCCCACCGTCACTCAGTTTAATGAGAAGAGCTACAAGAAGAGTCAGTGGCAGAGATAATGTCAGCACCATCAATGAAAATATGACATCAAAACTGCGTTTCCATTCTGTATGCGGATTGAAATTCAAAATGATAAGATCTCCAAGAGATTCAAGCTCTGCATGGTGAATTCCATAGAGATAAAGATCTGGAATCAAATATATTTTAGCTCCCAACGACCTGCATTCACGTAATATTCTGAATATCATCTGTTCAGCGCGCATCGGTAGAGCTATGTAAACGTAATCGATTTCATGAGTGTCGAGATAATCCTGGATATCTGAAATATTACCAAGTACCGGAATCTTCATGACCGTTTCATGATTCTCTTCTTCATTACTCAGATCATCAAAAAATCCGAGTATCTCTATACCGGCCCAAGGCATCGCTTCTATCTCTTTAACCAGAGTTACACCGAGTTCCCCTGCACCGACGACAACCGCCCTCCTCACGTTTTTCCCTTTTTTTCGCACAGTCCGTAACATACTACGGGCAAATGCATGAAAAAGAAAAATAAGAAAAGGAGTGGTAAGGGACCAGATAAGGAAAACTACTCTGGAGTACGCATGTGAGATTTTAAAAATGAAAAAATAGAAGAGCAAAATACCGATTATCATCACCCAGGCTTTCAAAATCGCTAAAAACTCGAGGTAAAATCTTCCACCTCGCCAAGAGCGATAGAGCTGCACCGATTGAAAGCAGATAAATGCCAGCAAAAAGGTAATGACAATAAATCTGTTATAATAAAAATTCCACGGTACTCTGTACCAATGCACCAGAGCTGCAAAATAGCCGACACACAATACACAGTCAAAAAAATGCAATATTCTGGCAATCAATGAACTCTGTTGCCTAAGATTGGATGCTACCATAGTTTCTAATTTCTGCTATTTCAGTTACAATTCGAGATTAGCTGTTTCTTTGTCAGTTGGATTTCTTTTCTTTTAGCCACCAGGACTGATGCAAGCTCAAGCTCGGAACAATTCTATCTGGAAATTTATCAAAATTTCTGCCAGCCATATATCCAAGTAACTTCATCATTGATCGAGCAACAAAATCAACAGTCTGCACATATTGTCTTTTCTGCAAAAGCTCGTTTACACCCGAACGCACATACTCAACCCCCCTGCTCTCCGCCTTGCCGAAGTCATTGAACAAGGGCGCCTCCATAGTATGGAGTACACCAATATCAAATGAACGTTTAAACTCCTGTAGCAGTCTGTAGTTATGGCTATGATAAACAGCAGCCTCACTGACATAGGTTAATTTGAGCCCTTTCTGTAAAATTCTTCCTGCAGCACAAGTGTCTTCACCGAAAATCAAACCACTCTTGAAATACCCTACTTCCGCCAGAGCGGACCGCCTGTAGGCTGCAAAAGAATTCGAGGTAAAAATCGTTTGAATTCCAAGTGTGTTTCGATCTTCATAACACCGAATTACAGTTTGTGATGGGTAGTTAAATTTCCGCAAATGCGCTGCAGCAAAATTCGCATCGTTGTTCGGTAGCTGTCTGCCATAAGCCATTGCAACGTTTTGATCCTGCATAAGTGGTGCAATCAGTTTTTCAATAGCATCCGCTCTGGCCGGCAATGCATCCTGAGTCAGAAACAACAGTATGTTACCACGGGCTTTTTTTGCCATGGCCGTGCGTGTTCCACCGTGATCGAAATCCTGCTGCTCAATAATATCAACTTCAGCACCATTTTTCCTGCACAATTCAACACTACCATCAGCAGATGCAGAATCGACAACCAGAATTTCATCTGCCTGTATAGTCTGTTTTTTTAAAATTGCAAAAAGTGCAGAAAGACTCTTTTCGCCGTTATACGTCGGAATGATTACTGATAAATCCATACGTTAGTCACGTGAAGAACATGTATTTTTCAAAATATAAAGCCATCATCACTGCATGTCTGACACATCAGATTACAAACATTAAATCCTGGCAATAGTGACCATAAAATATTTCATCAAAGCCCAGAGCATGTATGGAGATGGGTGTTTTTTATACAGTAGCACTTCACTCTTTGCAGCTGTTCTGCGCAGAGGTAAACTAACAGCACTTCGTTTCCGATTCCACCCCCTGCCATGGAATGCCTGGAGAGCCGGGTCGAATAATAATTTCCAACCGTTCTTGCGAAGCCGAATGGATAATTCTATATCTTCCTTGTAGAGGAAAAAATCCGGGTCAAACACATACTGTCCAAGATTTCTAAGCGCCTCAATTCTGCATGCAAACAAGGCTCCGCAAACTGCCGGCAAAAACTGTCTTTGTCGTTTCATTACCGAAATCAGACTCCCCTGATCCCGATCGTACCACCGGCCATACCAGTTTCGAAAAATTCCGGTACTATCAATTTGCAGGGTCGGTTTACACTCTGCAAAATCATACCCCGCCAAAACGCCTGAGATAACTGCTGCTTCCGGCGCCGCATCCAGAAGCGTATAAGCCTTTAACAGATATCTCTCCGGCAGCAGTGTGTCGGGATTCTGAAAGACCACCATCTGACAATCATCATTCACAGCACTGAATCCCAGATTATTTGCTCTGGAAAAACCTATATTTGATGTTTCGATAAGCGTAATATTAAATTTTTCCTTAAGTTTTCTCAAATAACTGGGATCTTCTGAACCACTATCCACCACAACAACAGTGAGGCGACAACCCTCCTGTCTGCCAAGGGATTCAAGACAAAGCGGCAGTTCCTTCTGTGAATTATGGGTAACAATTATTACTGAAACATGTGGTTCCATAATATATTTTCTCACTTACAGCAATGCTGGTATCACAGCCAGGACCCAACGGCAATTATCTCAAAAACATGCCCTTGTCATCTCGCGTAACAGTCGCAGAAAAAAGACCATGATCACCTCTCTGGTGTCGCATTGAGCTTAGAGAAAGAGCTTACTGTATGCTTTAAGCAAGGTATTATTTTTGCCAAGAGATGATCTGCGATCCATTATTGATTTCACTGCCTCTCGCTCGCTCAAGGTAAGTACCAAACCAAACTCACTGGCTGAGAGCCCTTCACTGGACATCATTTCAGCACGCTTAGGCAGTATTGTACCAACTTGCGACAACGCTTCTCTAATACCACGACAATAGGCGACCACCTGCCCTTTTTTGCAAACAAAGAAAAACCACATTAATTGATAAATGAAAATTACCGGCAAAAATTTGCAGAGCAGAGAAAAAGGATAATTCTTCACCAACACATTTATATTATTCTTCGTTGATAGACGAACAGTTAGAGGATTAATTTTCGAACCTGTAGTTGCACTTCCTATATGATAAACAACTGCAGAGGCGAGATACCTGCATTTGAGACCTGCCCGTACAGCACGCATATTTAAATCAACATCTTCAAGGTAAGCAAAAAAATCCTCATCAAAACAACCAACACGTTTGAAGAATTTCCTGCTGTACAAGGCTGCACCTGCGCAGGCACCAAAAACATCCCGGTCTCTGCCATATTGGCCGCGATCTTCCTCTAGAGTTCCGATTCGATACCCCACACCGCCTCTGAGTACAGCGTCGCCTGCACCATCAAAAACCATTCGTTCATGGTAGCTCATCATTTTAAGGGCGAAAGAAGCGTAGTCAGGATAAGATCTGATTGCTGAATGCAACTCAGCCACACAATCTGCCGCGACCTCAATATCGTTGTTGAGAAGCAGAATCCAATCGGCTTTGCTGTGGCGGATTCCCTCATTTACAGCAATACTGAAACCGCGATTATGTTCAAATGGAAGGATTTTAACCTCTGGATAGTATTCCTCCAGATAGGCGATAGAATGGTCTTCTGAACCATTATCAACAACTGTAACGCAAAAATCCTGACAGGTCTGCATTCGCAACGACTGCAAACATTCTGCCAGGAGTTCTTTACCATTCCAATTGGGTATTATTATTTCAATACACCTATCACTGGCTATCATATGCTAATTCTTGTTCCCGTCGCCCGCTACCGGCACTTTTCGACGTCATGCTTCTCCCGATCACCCTGCGAACGTGATAGACAGGTTTATTCTGAGCTTCATGGTACGTTCTCGCCTGCAACTCTGCCAATAGTCCCATAGTAACAAACTGAAAGCCTATAAAGATCAACATTACTGCAAGCAGCAGTAACGGGCGGTCGCCCAGCGGCATGCCAAGCATGAGTTTCTGGCCAGTCAGGATAAGCGCAAGGAGAAAACCGAGCCCGCCGGAAACTACTCCCATAAGTCCAAAAACCTGAATCGGACGTGTTGCGTAACTCAGTAGAAACTTAACCGTCAGCAGATCCAGAATCACCCGTAATGTTCGGGAAATACCATACTTGGTCGAGCCGAAACGACGGGGCCGATGATTAACCTTCACCTCAGTGAAATCAATCCCCATGCCGCTGGCTATAGCAGGAATGAAACGATGCATTTCTCCATACAACTTAACACACTTGATTACGTCTTTATGAAACGCTTTCAAGGTGCAACCATAATCATGAAGACTGACACCGGTAGTCAAAGATATAATTTTATTAGCAATCATCGAAGGAAGCTTACGATTGATAAATGCATCCTTCCGGTCATGTCGCCAACCAGTTACCACGTCATATCCATCGCGTACTTTTTGCAGAAGTAATGGTATATCATGTGGGTCATTCTGAAGGTCTGCATCCATTGTGATGATGACCTCACCTTCGGCGTAATCAAAACCCGCTGCCATAGCCGCGGTTTGACCGAAGTTTTTTCTGAATGTTACAATGGTGACTGTCTCGTCTGCCAACTGGATCTCTTCCAGAAGATTCAAGCTGTTATCAGTACTACCATCATCGATAAACACTATCTCATGGTCATCATCAAGGGTCATGAGAACCTGTTTCAATTCATCATATAACAACTTGATATTCTCTTCTTCATTCAGAAGTGGGATTACAACAGAAAGTAGCACCGCACACTCTCCCTTTCGATAAAAACAACGTATTAACTAGAAATACAACATTTCAGCTTCACTTAAGAACTTACTTTACAAGTATTGTTCAGGTCGATATATGATACGATCATACAACAAAACCGGACCCATTTCATATCGGGTCTTATGTTACTCTTACCTTCATTGTCCCTGACACGCAAATAAATTTTGTATCAATTTACCTTATTGGAAGATAAAACAGGATAAGCGCAATTGACCTACTGTGGTCCTGGCCCTATTTCAACTTCTCCCCCTTTTAATACGCTGTTAATTTCCTCAACTTCCTGTCTGTTACCGGATTTAAAAAATAGATATATTCCCATTCCGACGACTCCGAGAGTCAGCATTTTCAAACGTAACAACAGACCCATGGCAAGAGATTCAGCTACAGGGACACCAATTAGCAAAAAATATCCGACGAATACTGATTCAAAGTATCCAAGGTTGCCGAGAACCGTTACAGGAAAATGAGCCATAAACAATGCCGTCGGCACAAGTACGCAAACAGCCAGAAAATGTACTTCGACATTAAAAGCTTTGAAAGAAACGTAAACATTCACCATAGTGAGCAAGTAAAAAACCACAGTTAATACTATTACTTGCATGATAAAAACACTGTCATTCTGCATTGCTTCGACAGCAGTTTTCATTCCTCCCTGTAATTTCCTCATTTTAGCTGCGACGTTATCAATCAATCGCTCAAGAAACTCATTCAGCCTTTTTATTCGGTTAACGAAAGGTAAGCGTTGAACGAATACCGTTAAAGTATTGAAAAGTGTTTCTAATATTTTAACGGAATTATTTGATATTCCAGCTGAACACACCAGAAAAAGTGCAATAAATCCACCTATGGCCGGAATATACATATATGGCATTGCATAGAGATCAATTCGTAGAAGCGGCATAAATATGACGAGCACGAACAGAAAAATAATTCCGGTAAATCGCTCAAGAAAAACAGATACAGCGGCATATGCCTGATTATTCACCTGACGACCGGCATAAAATGAACGAACCACATCCCCGCCTACAGTTGAAGGCAGAATATTGGAGAAAAAATACCCGATAAAATATATTCGCAGAAGCCGTCCTAATGGAACTCTAGTACCACCTTTATCAAGAATCAGCTTCCATTTGATGCAACTTACCCCAAGCATTACCGGTGTAAGAGCAAAGGAAAGGCAAAAGTATCCCCAATGTATTCGGGATACAACCTCAAGTAATTCGTTGCCCTTTACAAAAGAGAAAATAATTGCAAAGAAAACTATACTGAACAGGATTTTTAAGAACAGTTTCAAACCTGGTTTCACGTAATTCACACTGATAGTTCAAAAATAATATACATATCGGCCATACATACTTACACGTAATTAGAAAAAGAATACTCTTGCCTCTGCATATTTCTCTACCCAGCAAAAGTATTACGTACGGCTAACGTTATACCTGAAACTACAAAGGAATCATCTAAAAAGACGACCATTATTCATGTATTCCCGTAATTGCTACTTCGCAAAAAGAGGTTTCTATCTGATGGGAATCAGGTGATACCCATCAGAAATAATCATCGCCGACTTTGCACGATTTGTTTCATGGTGTTATAGGACCTGGTAACAAGCTGTTCCTGTCGTACCATAATCCAGAATATAGGCCGTGAGAAATAATGCAACACAGCTAACGTAAACAGACAACGTAAGTTCGGGCCACTATTAAAATTCCCCAGCGGAATAAATCGTGACAGGATATATGTCCTGCTAATTCTGAAGACTTCACTTCCTGTCAAATCAAAATTGTTATTCAATATTCTTTTCATATTATTCTCTAATCCGTTCATGCAGATGACGAATAAATAACCGCAACCGTAATAATGGACTGAATCTCAACCGGTATATGGGATATTGCCAGAGACTTGTCCATCGGGCCGCTCTGCCTGCAGTCGGCACCTTGTGCTGCCCCTGAAAATCATCGAGATGATGCTTATGGCGTATCGAAGCAATCTCCCGGGTTTTCGGAAATGCCAATTTACTTATCATCAGGTAATTAAACCAGGGCTTGTAATCATCAAGCGAGTAGCCGAGTAATGATGATGCCGCACCATATCGTTCGGCTGCATCCAGAACACCTTGCTGAAGGGGAGCATAATACTCATCCTGTTCAAGCTCCGCCTTGCCGATGGTATCGTCTACCTGACGGAATTCGAGTTCGTAGCCTTCAGGCGTTAGAGTATACCCATTCAACGTCGGATGAGGTGCCCGGCATGCTTCCTCAAACAAGTCACGGGCGTAGAGAACTGTACTGCCCGCCAAATCGAACCTATGTTTGTCGTAAATGACACCTTCAAGGTTATTATCGGGATTAGATGGGTATGGTATGCCTCTGGTCGCACCAAAGAGAAAGCCGAAAATTCTGGGGCAATCCTGACGATGACTAACGGCCTCATAGAGGAATCGTTGTATGGTTCCGAGCCAGCCAATATCAACAACAGCCACCTGCTTGTGGTCAAAAAAGCCAACATCTTCAAAATATCGAAGCATTGCTTCACTCGCCGGACCGGTCTGACGCTTCACCTCTTCCTGAAAATCACAGTCTGTCAGCATTGACTCCAACGCCATCTGATGCGCAGGGTCATAACCCGGATGCATTGCACTCAGGCAGGTATCTTTCTCGAGATTGTACCGGGAGAGCAGTGACTGAAATTTGTCACAATCGAGTTTATATATCCGGCAAATATCGCGAAAATCCCTGTTCCCTGGCGGTAAAAAAGCGATATGAGCATTGACCTTTGTTAATCCCTGATGGGCACAACTTGCACCGGCAAGAGCCATCCTGCTCACATAAAGGTACTCAATCTCGGGAAGGCCTCCATCAGGATAGAGGGCGGGCATAGCCCGCTCCCAGAATCGTTTAAAGGTATATCCTTCCCGTGCCAGGAAAAAAATCTTTGTAATGTTACCGGCAACACACTTTTCAGCAATATGTTGAATAAATCCGCCGATAATCGGGGCTAGAAATGCATGCCCTTCACGGTAAAGATCAGGCTTTCTCTCATTTTCACCTTCATAGGGTAACATGAGTTGCTGTAAAGCTCTTCCCCTCCAGAAGGGCAGTCCTTTACTGTAATTGAGATATCTTTTAGTAATAGCCTTTCTGCGCTTTTCGGAGGCATCGTGCAATACCATTGCGTCAATACCAAATTCCGCAGGCCTCAAACCGTCAGAGATAGGGTTGTCACCAACATGTAACCATCCGTCTTTAGACAGCGCATAACGCTCTTGAAGGAGTGGGAACGCCTTTCCTGATGCTTTGGCTAAAAAACTATCTGCTGAAGAAATAACATCTTCGACGGCATCGAGAAAACCCGCCTTCTCCACCAATATCCTGAGATGAGCAGCTGGCAGATATATATCTGAAACCACAAAAACACGCTTCCCCTGAGACGAAAGTTCACGAAGCCATTTTACCAGTTCAGCGCGTGGCACAATCATCTGTTGCTCCATGAAGAGCTCATATTGTGTCACTTCCTCCAGTAATGCACTTACGTCAGAACTCTGAAAAACTTCCTGCAAAACTTCTGTCATGAACTGAGGATAGCATGCTTCATGATCATCAAAGTGAAGACCTGTTTCTGCTCTATGTCTACTCTCGATATCATCTCTCAGTTGCTGTACCTTTTCGGCACTGATCGAATGACCGTTTCTAACGGATCTGGCAGCTATAAACCTGGCCACCGGCATTTTTACAAGATCCGGATCATGCATCCGACGAATCACAAGAGTATCGAACAGGTCAAAAGTTACAACATCGAACCTATCTGCCTGTCTCTTGCCTGCCTTAATGAGAGACAGCAAAGAATAGTATTTTTCAAACCCCATTACATATTCCCGGTAAAACGCATTTATAGTCAATCATGCCAGTTTCTTATTAAGCCAGATATTGAGACTGGTAAAGAGCTCACGTAGAGCCGGCTTCACGCCCCTGTTGATGTTTCCCGGCTCCAGAACCGCTCTTACTTCATGGAGTTCGCGCTCCAATTCAGCTAATCGGGACGAACCTGCATCCACCAGCGACCTCAAATCTTCCGGCACTCTGGCGAGCATATACTTACGAATGACATCCTGATCCTGCTGTCTTCCCTTGATTGCTGCTTCTCCCAGAGTATTTCCAGAATGGATGCGATAATAGAGCAACTTCTCCTGATCCATATACCGGACTCCGCCCGGATGAGCGAGCATCATACGAAATATATAGTCATAATCGTGCAGATACCTGAGAGAACAAAACTTTCCAACCCGCTTTGCCGCCTCTGATGTCATAAAAAGGTTCGAGGTGGTAACCATCAGGTTACCTTTTAGAAAAGCGGTATACAGATCATTACATTGTCTGTAAAATGATCTGTTTTTCTGGTGCCAGACATTCCAGCCAAAAAGAGGATCGATGAATTCCTGACTGTCATCCGAAATGGGCACAACATCAGTAATTACACAATCAGCCTCAGTCTTCTCTCTATATTTAAGAATTCGTTCCAACCGGTCAACAGTATACACATCATCGGAATTCAATATTGCAATATACCTGCCTTTCGCCAGCTCCAATCCTCTGTTAATCGTGTTGAAAGCATCTTGGTTATCCTGATAAAAATAACTTAATCGAGAATCAGTGTAACCCTGAATGATGTCACCTGTGCGATCCTGTGAACCGTCATCTATGACAATCAATTCCAGATCTCCGCAACTTTGCTGCAATACACTCTCAACCGCTGCAGCTATAAACTTTTCATGATTGTAGGCCGGTATAACTACCGATACCAGTGGCGAAACCATTCTGTTAAACCTCTCTCGTTTCCACACAAAATAGCATTGTGTATAAAGAAATAATCACGTACACGGCAGACTGAAATTACGCATATTTTCGTAATTAAGCAGCTCGACAGAGCCGATCATCATGCAAGTATTCGTAAACACTAAATATAAGCCTGCAAGTCAGGCCAAGATTGCAATCTCCAGTACGAATATCCGGTCGGATTGTGCCATAAAGAGCGCACAAAGAGAAGAGCAAACTACTTGAAATATTTTCCGTAAAAATTCACCAGCCTTCAGACTTCTTGTCACATACAACAAGACCCCCCGAAATGAAAGGACATTTTGCACATTTCATTTCCTGCACCTTTCATAAACGCAACCTCCTGTCTAAAAAACAACAAGAACCACCATTACGTCAGGTCACATTGTTCACCACTGAAGGCATACATTCCGTTTTAAGCATCTCCGGTTCCACCATGATCTTCCTGATAAAGTTTGGATATATTTAAATTTCTGATTACCCTCTTTCTCAGTAAGCATGATGAGGTGTTAAATCTCAGGAGTGAGAGGCATACAACGATTCATGTTGCAACCACTCATTATTATATTCGATTGCCCCTCTTTCTCAGCTTAAATAGTGAGGAGAAAGGAGTGACGAATGAGGAGAAAAAATATATATACTCAACCCATAGATATAATATCAAATCATGTGATTCGCCGCCCAAAGGTGGGCCAGTGCAGTTGATACTACCTTTCTACCTCAACCTGCGCCATCAGGTGTGTTATGTGTTTTTTATTATGAGATAAACTATTTTAAACTAAAGCTGTTTGCCTTGGCCTTTTACCCCTCACTCCTTACTCCTATCACCTCACCTTGATTTGCTGAAATTCAGGGGTAATCAGAATATTATATAGCAGTATATTTCAGGAAAAATGTTTCTTCAGGAATGAAAAAAAGAGAGATGCTGGTCCTGACTTCTCATACCCGGCAACTACCTCTGACATATCATGGATCATAGCTGTCTGAGCATCAACTATTTGCTTTAAGGCATTGTGTTCCAGCCCCTTAAAGCTTAGTTTCACTATTACGTTACGTATGCCACATAGCTTTTCTGATGCAAGAGGTAAGAAGCATTGTGGATCATCAGTGCCGAAGTACCTGTCATCCCCTTTGACAAAGAGTGCATTGTCGGTACATTCCCTCAATTCTAAGACATGTCCATCAACGTACTCAATTCTAATTTTGAAGATTTCAACCACTGCGGCAACATCTACAGGATCAAACCGTAGTGCCTGAATATTTTTGAAAGTTTCAAGGTTAAAATGTATTTCAGAAATTTTCTCTTCAATTTTTCGACTTACACTCGACGCATCACTTATTCCTTCTCCGCAGTCTACGTACAATCTGCTGGTATAATACCGCTCACGTGCATCCAGAACAGCTTCAATCCAGACTGAAATATTTTCCAGGAAAAGTTTCTGATGTCTTTCGTACACACGTTTAAACATGCATATCTTCTGCCATTTTTCTTTGCTTCTTACCATTGAATCGGAAGCGACACGGTATGCAAATAAAATGTCGGGCAACTGTACAACGTTCCTTCCCCTTTCGATGAGTGACAGCCAGAACTCATAATCCTCCCAGCCATAGACCATACCGGAATCATAACCACCGATAGCATCCCAGTCATCTTTGCGGTAAAGAGCTGAGCAGAATATTACATTGTCTTTCAGCATTTCAGCTAAAGTGTAAGGCGGCAGCAACCACTCTGTCTCTACTGCACCGAAAAGACGCGCACGGCAATAGACAATGCCAACATCTTCATTCTGTTCAAGAACCTCAACAGCTTTTTCCAGATATTGCGGTTCAATCAGATCATCAGCATCCAACGGCAAAATATATTTTCCCCGAGCTTCCTGGATACCATTATTTCTTGCTGACGCAAGCCCCTGATTTTCAGTGTGTATAATTCGGGTCTTTTCTCTCTTGAAAGAACCAAGAATCCGGCAGGTACTCTCGTCAGTAGAACCATCATTAACGACTATGATCTCAAAATCACGCAGAGTTTGATGAAGCACGGACTGAACAGCTTCTTCAAGGAAATGGCCCTGATTGTAACAGGGTATGATAACGCTCACAGTAGTCACTATATACCTCAGGCCTCATTCGTCGTATCTGTTTTTGCAATTGAATGAAGTGTGATATCAGCCTTGGACATGACAAACAATACACTTGAGCAGAAGCCATATCGACTTAGCTTATCAGTCGTCGGAATCAGCGGACGCTCAGAAGGACCATACAACATCAGTGGTACTACTTTTTCAATTTTGAATCCGTGATTGATAAAATATGATCGCCAGCTTTTCACTTTGAATGCCCGGTAGCATTTGAGAAATTCGGGATATTCACCATGCCCCTTAGGGAGCAATAGTTTCAAAAAAGACCTTTTACGCGAACCACTGCCGCCCAGTCTGCTTTCCATAGCCTTTCTCTGTAATGTATCAGAAGCTGTCTGGTTTTTCTGAGCTGACTTCATGACTGATTTGCTGATTATCCGTGATAACTCAACACATTTCCCCAGGTATTTTTGCGGTAACGATAAAAGCAACCAGTAATTCGTCGGCACTGAGAAAAGATAAAGGCAATCATCTCTCCCCACACGTTTCAACTCCTGGAAGGATTGAGCCGGTTCCGGCAGATGCTCAACGACATGGTTTGAAAAGATGAGACTGAAAGCCCCTGAGATAAATGGAAGCGCAATTATGTTGCTCTCAAGAAAACGCACATCTGGATCATTTTTCAGTTCCCGACTGGTGTAAATATCGGTAGCAATAACCTTGCCGACGCGTTTCAGATACGGGATCTGGAAACCGTTACCGCAACCAAACTCCAGGACCTGTTCAGCATCACGGCCTGCACTCTCACGAATGCACTCCAACTCGGCAAGAATCTTTTCAATCTCAAGGGTTCTCTTTTTCTGCCTGTGCTTTCTCGCAGCTGTATCTGATTTGAGCAGCATATTCAAATTTACTCACTTTCCCATGGGTACAGCGGGAACATAGGGTACAACGCAGAGGAAGCTGCTCCTGTATAGAGAGATATCTCTTTTTTCTTCAACAACACTTCATTGGTAATCCGGAGAATCTCAGTAATCGGAGCACCGGCCTGACATTTTGATGCGTCATTTGTCGGATGCACTGCCCCCTCAAATTCTGGGTCTGGCATGGTCAATCCCCGTTCATGTATGAATTGCTGGTTCATATCAAAGAAATATTTCGGCGTGTTAAGATCGACCCCGCAAAAAATAATTTTTGTGTAACCAAGCTGCATAGCAAATGTGAGCAACCAGCTCAGTGAAGCCTGTCTAAACATAATGATTCCATTAGCACCCCGGGGAGAAAAGCAACCAATAGAATCAAGCACGGCAAGCCATTTGCCAAATGCCGAGACACTCATTCCCGGTATAGCAAAGTGACTTGCAAGATATACGCTGGTCAGTTTTTCAGGAAGATGCACGCACTGCTTCACAAAGGATTTACTATACTTAAAGATAACAGGAACCTTACTGTACTCATCACTCCGAACCTCAAGATTCCGCCATAAATCATCAGAGCGACTACTGTCAGGCTTACATTCGGCCGTGTAATAGGTAGGAACAAACGGATGCAAAAGCCAAAAGTTAAAACCTATAGAATCATGCTGCCCAATCTCTTGGAATTGAGCCTCATTATAGTCGGCAATTGATTTCCCACTCCCGAGAACAAAAAGGGTATCCGATGTTTTATATTTTCCAAGATCCCATTCTGCCTGCACCGGAGTTCTCCTGGCACATCGCGACAAACGCCACCTGTGGCGTAAATTCTTTAAAAGTATATTCCCGGCAAACACAGCGCCCTGCATATATGCATTGTGAGCCGATCGCAGCAATCTCATCACTAGCTGTCCCTTCTTATATGGCAAGAAACGTTTTTATTAATTCCAACCCTTTCTCACCGCTCTTTTCCGGGTGAAACTGACAGCCGTATAATGAACCCTTCTGTATTACTGCCGATACCTGACAGCCGTTATACCATGTATCAGCAAGCCTGTTGTGCTGAGAATGAGGAAACGCAGTGAAGGAATGTACAAAGTAAAAGGGGGTTCCCTGTGGTGTCCTGTCGAGGATTGTTCCTGCCCAGGAGTCTCCTTCCACACTGCTGGAAATTTCCGCCCAGCCAATATGAGGAATCTTATGAGCATTACCCTCTGCATCTTCATGAGGGATAGGTTCAACTGTACCTTCAATGAGTCCGAGACCTTTATGTAGTCCAAACTCGTTGCTCTCAGCCAGCATCATCTGCATCCCCAGACAAATACCAAGAAATGGCCGCTCCTTTCTTGCGTATTCCTTTATGGCCTCATCAAGACCTGATATTCTCAACTGCTCCATTGCATTGGCAAACGCACCTACTCCCGGAAGAACAAGCAGATCTGCATCTGCAATATGCTCCCTTCGGTCAGAGACCCTCACCTCAGCCCCGCACCAGTTAAAAGCGTTTGCCACACTCAGGAGATTACCCATGCCATAGTCAATGACGGTTACCACTCTGCTCATCGTACACTTACCTTGATATTACGGGCCAGAGCCTCCTTTCGTATTTCCGGAAATTCCTGCCTGTTATAGTGAAGAATATCGGCCATTGCCACCGCATCTGCTTTGCCCTCAACAACTACATTCTCTAGATGATCGACACTGCCCATTCCACCACTGGCAATCACCGGAATGCTGACCGATGTCGCCACAGCCTTAACCAGATCAACCTCAAATCCCTTACGCGTTCCTTCCCGATCTATCGAAGTAAGCAAGACCTCGCCTGCACCAAGTTCTTCACCACGCTTCACCCAGTCAAGGACATCCAACCCGGTTCGTTCTCTGCCGTTATCCGTATATGCTTCCCAACTCCCTCTATCATTCAGCTTGGCTTCAATTGAAAGTACCATACACTGAGAGCCGAAACGGGTAGCGATCTCGGAAATAAGTTCAGGTCGGGCTATTGCCGCTGTGTTGACTGCAACCTTATCAGCACCAACACGCAACAGCGTTTCGACATCTTTAACAGAACGAACACCACCTCCCACAGTCATAGGGATAAATACATCCTCTGAGGTGTGCCGGATAATTTCTGTAAGGCTGTTTCTGCCATATAGACTAGCTACACAGTCTATATAAATGAGTTCATCAGCGCCCTGCTCGTAATATTTTCTCGCATACTCTCGTGGATCACCAATGACCCTGAGACCCTCAAGATGAATTCCTTTTATGAGGTTTGGGCCTTTTATATCGAGTCGCGCCATCAATCGTATTCCCGCCATCGTTGTTACCCGTGAAGTTGGCCTATATAAAAAAATTCTGTTGGTTGCAATACCCCAAGTCTGCAAAGCTCAGCGTCCGCACTGCGCAGATACCAGGCCATTGCCTTATTCTTTTCTTCGCTATAACGGAGGCCGCCAATAAGCTCATGAAAGAAGGCATATCTCTCCTGGAAATGGACCTGTTCAAATTGATTGTTCAAGGCCGTAATCATCTCCGTAAATCCCGCCTCATTATCATTCACCGATTGTTTCTTCTCACCGGATTCCTCTTCATAGCGCATTTCTTTATATATTGAATCAACCTGCATTCCATACTCTTCCTGATTCGCCGGAATCTGCACATCCTGGAAAAAACCATTTCCCTGGCTAAGCAACAACCGTAGAAGATGAATAAAAGCAGCATTTCCACGATTCATTCTGTCCCGTGTAGGTTCATGAACCAGCACCAGACCCTTCTTTCGGAGGACCCTCTTTACCTGCCTCGCGACATCATCCTGATTCGGGAAATGATGAAGAGCCCCGATAAAAATAACAGCGTCAAACGAACCATCTTCAAACGTACTGTCCTTTAAAAAATCTCCCCTAACATACTTCAAGGTACCTCTGTCGGTTTGCCACGGATCATCCTCAGCTACCTTCATTGCAGTGTCAATACACTTTTCCGAAAGGTCTAGCCCTGTAACATCATACCCTTTACGAGCGAGTTCAAGACTCATATGCCCAGGACCGCAGCCAACTTCAAGCACCTGCATATTACCGGCTACGGATGAACCGAAACGTTGAAGCGAAGTACAGATGAGTTCGAGTTGCTCGCCGAAATCAAGCCTCACATACTCAGGATGACGCCAACTGTTATTGTAGAAGTAATTACAAACACCGGCTCTTCTCAAGTCAGGTACAAAACCTGCTGCCAGTCGCTCTTCTATCTGGCTGTCGAAGGCCTTTGCTTCAAGTTGTAACAACTCATCCTCACTCCTGTATGACATTCTTCACACTCCTATATCAATAGACACACGACCAGTTACTCGAAGATAACCAATCGAAACATCTATACATATTGTAAATTCACTATTGACGAAAGATCCGGACTAACTCACTTGGTGTCTGAGGTGCCAGTGTCCATCCTCTCCAATCTGCCAGAGATGAGGGGACCTGGCCTTATCGATCACTTCTTGAAACCGCTCCATGGTTATTCCCATGTATTCAAGAATCTCATCAAAGAACTTGGCAGGAAATTCTGTGTCATACCGCTTTACCAGTGCAACGCCCTCCTCACGCGTAATTTTTCCATTACGTATCTCCTGGGCAGCATCGTAGGTTGCCCTGCCGATACCAAATTTCACCAGTGTTGTATAGTAGTGAAGCGGGTCTATCTTATCGTCGATGGAACTGTATTTTGAATATGAACCTTCAGTTCGCTCAGTATTTGCCTGAAATCCTGTATTTTCTGAAGCGTAGTAATAACACTCCTGCGGGTCCCATTTCAGATAGTATCCGAGATAATGCACTTCAGTTCCGGTTTCTTGCAATTTTTTACCGTCCAATGGCAGATATGGTGTGAGATCCCGCAATTCAATATCATGTTGTTCAAGCAAATCCCTTACTTTTACACCACCAAGAACAAGATCCATCACATCCTGTTCCGATTCATGGAAAAATGACATGTCCATGGTCGGCTTTTCGTTCTCTTTGATATTGTTGCCATACTCAGCCTGATTCTCACCATAAAAAACCAGCGGGATATTATAGAGTGTTGAGAACCGAGGCCCGATAAGTCGTTGGCCGATGATAAAAGGCTGAAACGGATGGACAAGAATCTCAAAGGCCAATCTGGTCAATAATCTGTGTACCCTGCCGTTCGGCGTATACAGCATATTATCGAGACCTGAATGAATCCAGTTCTGCATATTTTGCCAGCCGATCTGGGTATATTTATGCGGAGCCCAGGTAACCGTTAGTGGATTCATACCATATTTATAGCGCAGAATATGAGCAGTGAATGCCGAGTCCTTGCCGCCGCTGCCGGGAACAATACAGTCGTAACCACCATCAGATCGCCTGTGCTTATCACAAAGTGCTATGAGTTCACGCTCTTTCTGCTGCCAGTCGATCTTCTCTTTTTGCTCCGCGTAACGACAGGCTGAACAGACGCCGTCATCATCAAACATGATAGTTGGCTTACGGTCGCCCGGATTGTTCTTGAATTCGATCACCGAGCTCGGACGTTGATTTGATATCACGCATTTTGAACAAAACTTCACTTCCTCAGGCAATCCGTACAGTACCACATGCTTATTCATAGTTTGTGCCGTTAATATGTAATAATTTCAGGTTAAAATGAGAATCAGTATCTTCCCGTTAAAGCAAGCAATCTCATCATCATGCAATTTAGCCGGCAGATACTCCCGGGCTTTTCGTCAATATTTCCGGAGTCTGGCTCATACCCTTCGCTCGCAAGATGTTGCTGCAGGGCAAAATTAATAATTTCCTGTTCACCTGGTTCAAGTTTCTCTTTCCAACGATCCAGAGTATCTTTTCGGAAAACTGATTGCTCCGTCGATTCTTCAAGGAAGCTGCTGTTAGAATTAAACCCGCTCCTGATGCCTCTCAAAACATCTTCTTCATTATATTCAGTATCTAAAAAGCCAAACAGCCGGCGCAGAAAACTGGTAGGATTTTCGATAATATCTTCATATCGAACAACGAGAACCGTATCTCTACCATAACGCTTCTCAGCCTCACGGATAAGATTCACAGATTTACGCCAACGCAGGATTGATGTCATAAGGCGTACATGCAGAAAACCACATATTTTCCAGTACCGCCCCATCTGACCACCGTAATACTTCTTTGATGAAAACACTGCTCGAGGGTCTCGAATGAGGGCGACAATCCTGCATTCAGGAAACAATCCTTTAATAAGATCAATACGCCGTTCATATTTAGGACGTTTTATAGCCTTCCATTGTGCAGCCGAGTTTTTCCAGTACTGCTCCATTACAATCTTATACACTTCTCCACAAGGTAGTTCTCTTCCTGCTATTACTGTTTGCACAGCTCCCCAGTCAATATCCCAGGCCTGCAGCTTGAAGTCCGACCGTAAGTCACCCAACCTATCCACATTGAATTGCCCCTTACAACTGGCGCCTTCCAGTAACATCAGCGGATCAGCGTCGTTAGGGGCTATATAAAAATCGGGGTGCGCTGCAAGTATCGCGCGCACTAAAGATGTTCCCGATCGTTCGTGCCCCACTATAAAAAGTTGAGATGTTTTCGTCATTTGCTAAACTGTATATCCAGCTCTTATCCAGCCTTGCAACTGTGAAGCAGGAGCAGGTGAAGGATAGATAATAGATTTTATTTTCCTTGAGCCAGTAGTCGCTCGAGTAACTGCAGGTCTGCTTCCGTATCAATATCGAGGCTCTCAGCCCTGGACATTATAAACGGCATCGCCGGCTCAACAAAAAAAGAACGCTTTTGCAGAAAAAGAGCAGTCGGTAAAACGTATATAGAACCATTAATCCGGTAGGCGGCAGGCAGGGCCTGACGTGGGCTTTCAAGCATTTCAGAAGATTTCACAGGAGCCAGTATTCCATTTTCCTGCAGCAGCATCTTCCAGGGATGATGTTCCGCCTCAGTAACTGCAACGGCACAATTACACGTTGAGTTGAAAAAGTTTCTCAAACAAGTAGATAAATGTGACGCATTACGCAGAGGTGATGTTGGTTGCAGCAATGTGAAATATTCAGGTAACTTTCCATTACCGTCTAAATAACGTAATGCGTGTAATATAGCGTCACGGCTAAGAGAATTGTCCTCTGCGAGTTCTTTCGGCCGATCAATGACACGCGCACCGTAGGCAATACTGACATCTTTAATCTCTCTGTCATCAGTTGTTACATAACATTCATCAATATGATCGCATTCTGTTGCCGCTTTTATTGTATAAGCAATCAGTGGCAGCCCAGCGACTTGTCGTAGATTTTTGCGCGGAACACCCTTGGATCCTCCCCGTGCTGTTATGATAGCAGTTGCCTTTTTCACTGTGATACCTGCTCCCCTGTATACACATTTTGAAAAACCTTCTGCGTAGGCGTCTCCCAAAGTGATGGATTTCCGAGTTCTCTTATAAACTTTTCTGCACTCTTTCCAATCCCGAAATAGCTACACGATTCGTATCTGCCCTTCATAAGCGCTGCTCCTATAGCCTCAACAATCGCATCAACCCCATTCGGAACATTGCAAATCGAGCAATGCGAAAAACGATTCTGCTGCCGACTTCCTATATTAATTGTCGGTACTCCGAAAACCGGTGCTTCATGAATACCTGCACTTGAATTGCCGAGAATAAAATCAGCATTTTTAAGGAGTGAAAGAAAGTACTCAAATCGAAGCGAAGGAAACATTCTGATTTTTTTTTGACCTTTCAGACGTTCATACTCCTTGAAAATCAGTTCAGAACCAGGATCATTATTCGGGTAGATCACCACGTATTCCCGCCCGCTTTCCAAAACAGCATCAACAACCGCCCGTGCGTATTTTTCGGTTTCTCTGCGCTCTGTGGTCACTGGATGAAACATCAGGATTCCATACGAATCGAATTCAATTTCATAGTATTTTTTGGTCGCTTCAATTGTTGGCAACTCGTCAGAAAGCATCACGTCTATATCCGGGGAGCCTATCACATGAATAGATTCCTTCTGCTCACCAAGCTGTAGTAAACGTACTTCCGCCTCTGCGTTGGCAACAAAATGTAAATGTGCAAGCTTACTTGTAGAGTGCCTAATCAGGTCATCGATTGTTCCTGAAAGCTCACCACCTTCAACATGCCCAACCAGAATATTCCGCATTGCACCTACAATTGCACCCGCCATTGCCTCTACCCTGTCACCATGCACGACAATCAAATCTGGTTCATATTCATGCATGTAACGTGACAGCCCACTTATAGTGCTGGAGAGCACCATTTCCATCGGTTCACCATGGACCTGATTCATAAACGTGAAAATATTACTAAAACCTGCTTTATGTATTTCTTCCACAGTCATTCCATAGCGATACAGCATATGCATGCCAGTTGCAAAAACAGCATAATCAAATTCAGGATGTGCCTCAACTGCCCGGATTAATGGCTTCAGTTTTCCAAAATCAGCGCGTGTACCAGTTATGAAAACTATTTTCTTCATTCTGTAACCCAGTCTCTTTTCAGCTGGCATTTGTCAGGGATATCAACTGTAGCTCTCCTGCCAAGCATCTGGTCAAATTCGCCTGCCAGGATTTCTCCGGTACCTGGTCGTTTCACCCAAATATTCTCTTTTGAAAAAATTTCCCCAGCCCGGATTGGTGCTATCGAAACAACACTTGCATATGCAAAATCTATGGTCGGCTGTTCTTCCGGCAGTATCTCTTTGACACCTCCCAGACATGCATGCAGAATTCTGCTTCCCTCGATGAGTTGTGACAATTCAGCAGGGTCCATTGATATCTCGACATCTGGCCCGGGCCAGCTTTTATCTGACACGAAATGACGCTCAAGAATACTTGCTCCGCATGCTGCAGCCCCAAGACACGGATAATTACTCAGTGAATGATCTGACAAGCCAATTACGGCATCAGGAAATGTTTCTTTAAGTTTGCTCAATGCCCCCAACCGGATTTTTTCATAGGGAGTGGGATACATGCTGGTACAATGCAACAGAGCAAAGGGAATCCGATGGTGACGAAGGATCTCTACCGACCTCTGAATACTTGTCAGGTCATTCATCCCGGTACTGAGGATCACAGGTTTGCCAAAAGCTGCTATATGATCGATTAATGGATAATTATTACATTCACCAGAGCCAATTTTATAGGCCGGTACATCCATTTTTTCCAATCTATCTGCTGCCGCACGCGAAAATGGTGTACTTAAATACAGAACTCCTTTTGCATCACAATACGCTTTGAGTTGGAGTTCTTCATCTTCATTTAAAGCACACCGTTCCATAATATCCCATATTGACTCTTTAGCATTACCCGGAATCACATTATTGGGGATCATCTCATCATCAATCACATGGCACTGAAATTTGACGCATTCACAGCCGGCATCAACAGCATCATCAACCATCTTCAGGGCTTTCTCCAAACTACCCTCATGGTTGATCCCTATTTCCGCTATTACCAGCGGAGGATATGGTTCGCCAATTTTTCGCCCCTTAATATTCAGCTCTGCCATAGCCTTCTCCCAAAAATCTGTTTCATATAAAATGTTGAATAAGAAAATACAAATACATAGTGAAAACGTACCTATTCCAGGTATCAGGTATGCCTGAATCCCCTAAAAGAATCATCAAGATCCAAGTACAACGATCGCATTACCTTTTCGTTTTTCTGTTTTAACTTTTCGTAATAATTATTGAATAATGTCACATTGGCATTGTAGAGAGATCTATAGAATTCCTCGTCACTTAGCTGAGTGAAGTTTACGGCCATGAGATCAGAGTTTCTATGCTTATTTTCATAAAAGTCCTCACATCCTGCAAGTAACCCTTTTTCTATAGCATAATAATAAAGGTCTGATCCCGGATATGGTGTGACCGGCCGAATATTTCTCAGTTGAGAGTGATCATCATATTTCAGAAGAAAATCGACACCTTTCTGCAGCGTGTTCAGGTTCTCGTCAATATTACCGAAAATAATATTGAAACCCGGACTGATGCCGGTCTGTAATGTTGCTTCAATTCCTCTTTCGATCTGTTTTACAGTCAGACATTTTTTCATAACCCGGAGTGTACTATCATCTACAGACTCAATACCGTAATTTATAAATACACATCCCGCTTCTTTCATCAGTTTCAGAATTGGAGGCTTAGCGTAGTTCAACCTGCCATTACAATCCCATTTAACATTCAAACGTTTGCGGATAAAAGCATTACATATTTCTTCAGTTCGCTTTTCCGAGGACATCAGGAGTTCATCCCCAAAAGCAATATACGTAATGCCATATTCAGCTTTCAGAAATTGGATTTCCTCTACAATTGAATCCACACTCCTCATTCTGAAGCCTTCATCCATTCGGTAACAAAAGTTGCACCTGAACGGACAGCCTCTGCCAGAAATCACAGGCATAACGAAGTCAGTTGATTCACAGTTCGGCATTCGAAGCAAGCGATAATAATCGACTGGAAAAAGATCATATGCGGGCAATGGCAGGCTATCAATATCCTTTATAGTATCTCTGCGTGGATTGACATATGTTTTTTGACCGACTCGGTAGGCAATACCTGTTATATGTGCTACTGGTTGCTTAGAACCAATCGCCTCAAGCAATTCAACTATTGTTTCTTCGCCTTCACCCATGACGATATAGTCAGCAAGAGTTTTTTTGAGAAAATATTCCGGTTCAGGCGTTGGCCCATGTCCTCCTAGAATATAGACAGGTCGTTTTTTTACATCATTGATCGCTTTTGAAATATTAAGCAGCTTTTTATACTGATAATAACCACCTATGGTTGAATAACAAACTATATCAAATTCGTTTTCATTCAAATATTCTGTTAAGTGTTCATCATCCCAATGGTTTACATCCTGGCTGTAAACAACAACCTCATAACCATTCTGCCGTAACACAGCACCAATATATGCCAATCCTATGGGAAACCAATGTATATATGATTCATTATCGTACACAATCAAGCATACTCTCATAATAGCATCACCACGAGTATTAGTCTTTGAAATATTTAAATAATAAGCAGCACAGTTTGTCTCACTAACAAATATCCTTCATTTCCAGAAGATGAAAATCTTCTCCAGATATTTTTTCAAAATAACTATACACATTTTCGATATCATCTTTATGTCTGTTACTTATTTCATCATAATCTAATCTTACTGAAACAACCTTCAAATTACCGGCAAACATTTTATAGCAGTTTACTAATACTGAAGAATAAAACGAAACAACACCATACGGGATACTTTCACTCTGAGATATAACTAATTCAAAAGGGATATCATACTTAACAACCTTCATTCCAATATCGTTTTCAATTTTACATAATTTCTCTTCAGAATCACCACGATGAGCAATATAATGAATTTTTTTACCGGAATAATATGACAGTATCTTTTTCAATGAGCACAGATAATATTCTTCACTGACAACACCAACCTCACTCAGAGAGGAACCTATAAATAGAAGCGTCTCAAGGTCTTTGGGCACATCTTGCAACTTCGTTCGTAAAAGATCGTAGGTATTAACTGCCAAGGTATCATTTTTTCGCAATGGCACAGTATAACAGCTAAAATACTGTATTGATTTAATCGGGTTCACTCTGTAACCATATAACAATCCCATGGCATTTCTTTTCGCATATTCCCCCAACACCTTACCTACGAAACTATTATCCTTATCTGACCTTGCCATAGCTGTACATATAGTACGTGCACCTTCATCAAGACAGTATATATTATCAGATGCAAGAGAATTGCCGATATGCAAAAAAAGGTAGTCTTCTATATTTTGCAATATAACTCCGCAAACTTCTCCAGCAGGTGGCAATACTTTTTCAATTGACTGTACAAACTTTTTCATCCATCTGATCTTTTCCAAAACCCCAAATGAACCGACCTGTCCCAACTTGTTATAAAAAAGATATGCATCCATATTTACAGGAACATAAGAAACAGCAGCCCACTGATCTTCGTCACATAGTCCCTGAAATTGTTGAATATCGATATCATCAAAGACTTTAAAGCCAATAACCAAATGACATTGAGATGTAGTAAGCCCCAGAAAGTTCCTCAACTCTAAAGCATTTAAATAGCTATACGGACTACGTATGGCAAAAACGTATGTATTACATTCCTTCAAAGCCATTTCTTTCTATCTCAATAAATTTATAATCGCCTGATTTTACATTTCTTACCATGTGGTCCATCCACCATCGACGGGGATATTCAGACCAGTACAATATTGTGAAAGATCACTTGCCAAAAAGGCTATCACGCCTTTAAAATCTTCTTCCACTGCCATACGCTTCAGAGGGGTTCTTTCGATATATCGCTGCACAAATTTTTCCGGCTGACTTCTCCATACTCCACCGGGACTTATACAGTTCACCCGTATATTTGGAGCAAGGACCGTGGATAACCACCTCGTCAGTTGTATCAGCCCTCCTTTTGAAGCTGCATACGCTGCCGGATTCCCCATTTCAGTCCCTTCATAAAGAGTGAGATCAGGTCCGCTCATACCATAAATCGATCCGATATTGACTATTGAAGCGCCGTCAGCGCCATCCATAAGCGTTCGGCATCTCTTACTCAAATCAAAAGCAGCGGTAAGATTTACCTCAAGTGCCCGGCGCCATACTCCAATATCCTGATCATCGAAGTCTGAAACCCACCCCTGCAGGTTGGATGTTCCAACGAAAGCTGCATTATTCACAAGAATATTCAGTGAGGTATATTTTTCTTTAATTTGTTTGATAGCTGCTGACCTGTCATCTTCACTTTCCAGATCACAGGTAACTATCTCAACTGCTTTGTCATTCACTTTAAGAAGAGCATCGGTAACCTCATCAAAAGAAACTCCAGGTCTGTCCAGGAGGATGATATTGCAGCCCAGCTCTGCAAGGCTCGTGCTGATTGCAGCACCAATCTTACCAGCACCACCTGTAATCAATGCTGTTCTATTAGACAGATTCATCAGATCATGAACAGATCTCATTGCTTCCCCCTATCTTGCATGGCCAGCAGGACCTCTGCAATTTTAAAATCATATTCTGTATCTATATCCAAACCTGACTCGACCGGCACTTTTACTGTCCGGACACGGCCAGCAAAGAGATAATCATGTTCCAGCACAAACTCAGGCCGCACCACATAGGCTACAGTAGTGATATCATATACTGCAGGAACATCCTGTCTTCGATGCAACGTTGCAGTTGGTGGCAGGACCAGTGAGGCATCACCTTTCTCATCCAGCTTCACCATATTGAAATAAGGACTTCGATGACTGTCGCAGACTGTTATAACAACATCAGTTTCATGCGCTTCATATTCATCTATACACGCATTGATGTCACTCATCCGGCGTAATGGCGCAGTCGGCGGAACCACCACCAGCCCATCAATTTTTCGGTCATTTACCTGTTCTTCGGTAAACCAGTTTAAGGCATGACGCCATACACCCCACTCAGGACTCGTATCTCCTGCCAATTCAGCCGGTCGCATAAAGGGAACTTCCGCTCCCATTTCTCTTGCAATATTGGCAATATCCTCTGAATCTGTTGAGACAATAACTCTGGAAATGCGTTCCACCTTCAGGGCCGCCTTAATTGCCCAGCCAATGAGCGGTGTACCGCCCAATTTCCTGATATTCTTTCCAGGAACACCTTTTGAGCCGCCACGAGCACAGATCAGGCCTACATAATTTTTCGAACTGATTTTATTCATTGTGCTATAACTTCCGTTCTTTTCATGGATCTTGATCGCTGAATTGCCTCGATTACGTGCAGAACTTTTTTTCCATCCTCACCTGATGCGCCTGAAACAGGCGAACCACGCCGTCTGACACAATCCACAAAGTGTTCAAGTTCACGTATATACGAAATATTACGATCTTCACCATCTTCGATTTCAACCTGCCAACACTGCTCATTCGACATGAATACTTCCAGACACCCACGTACTCCATCCCACCGCAATGTGCCGTTTTCGCCAATAACAACACAATTTCGGGAGGTGTCATGTCGCACACAGTCCATGTGCAGAGAAACAGGTAACAATAGAGTTTCTCCTTCACGGGCAAAACCGAATATTGCATGTGCAGTATCCTCTACATCAATTTCCAGTTCCGACGTTTTCCCGGCCCAACCGCTCACCTCAACAATATCTCCGAAAAGCCAGAGCAGATAATCAATCTCATGGCTCAATTCAAGCAACACTCCGCCGCCCAGTTTCTTTTGTGCCGTCACGGTTTTACGGTAATCTGACCCAGAACGCCATGATGGCAAATACTGTCCAACCTCACAGCGAACCGACAGAATTCTTCCAATATATCCGCTATCAACCATGTTCTTCAGGCGTTTGAGTGAATCAATAAAACGCAGGTTATATCCAACCATGAGACAGGTACCCGCATTCTTGCTGATGCTGAGCAGGGAATCTATTTCTTCACTTCTATCTGCCAGGGGCTTCTCAATCAGTAAATGAATTCCACGTGCTGCAAGTTCCCGCCCAATTTCGAGGTGACATGGAGCAGGATTGGCGATAATGGCTGCCTCGGGGCATTCTGCTAAGGCATCATCCAGTCCATACACAACCTTATCTACCCCCGCATATCCGCTCTCCTCAACCGCACAAGAGTCATGATTATGGCGCAGGACTATAATTTTCATAGTCGGATATAACTTACAAATGTTTGCAATATGCCTTCGCCCTATGCTGCCGTAACCGATAACCAGAATACTTTTCATGTCCTTCGACTCTCTCCGAAATTACGGACATCACTGTTGGCTCTGTCATAGTCCGGCATATTACCGATATCGAGCCAGTATTCATGCAGCGGAAAGATATTTACAGTCTCTCCCTTAGCCACTGATTGCGACAAAAGATTTGGCATATCAAGATATTCACTTCCATTAACGCTGCGCACGAGCTCCGTATCCAGCACATAAACCCCAGCATTGACAAAAAAGGAATAACGAGGCTTCTCGACTATGCTTGTTATCTTTGCATCCTCAGTTTCAACTACCCCGTATGGCACTTCAAAATCGTATTCTCTTACACACATAGTTGCGACGCCTTTCTGCTCGTTATGATATCTGAGCAACCTCTCATGATTAAGTTGCGTAAGCAGATCTCCGTTCATAACCAGCACAGGTAAATCGGGAATATCCTTCGGTAGTAAACCCAGCGCTCCGGCCGTACCTCGCGGTGTTGATTCGTTGACATAGTTGATACTGACGTCCCACTTTTCTCCGTTACCGAAATGTTCCTTGACCATCTCCGCTTTGTAGTGAGTAGAAATATAAAAATTATGAAATCCTGAGGATATAAATTGATCGATAATAGTTTCAAGAATTGGTTTACTGCCAACTTTTAAAAGGGGTTTGGGTATATCAAGGGTCAATGGATGCAGCCGTGTACCAAATCCTCCAGCCATAAGAAATACAACGTTATCAAATACAGGTTTTTTAACCAGATGCTGGAAGGTTTCCATACCTACGAGCCTGCGATCTCCGTCCACCAGCGGAATATGAAGTAAATCACGACTGCTCATCTTTTTAAGAAGTACACTCTTTTCCTCATCCACTGATGCCACGACCGGATCATGATTCATAATTAACTTTAATGGGGTGGTTAGCGCCCCATAGCGCATAAGCGCCCTGCGAATGTCACCATCGGTGACTGTCCCAAGAAGTCTGTGCTCTTTATCTATGACCAACACAATACGCAAAGCTTCCCGCTCAAGCACTTCTATCGCCGCTGCAATTGTATCATCTTCTTTCAACGTTGATCGTTTCCAGCTAAACATTGTATACCTCAAGTATTTTCCAGCTAAACATTGCGTACCTCAAACATTGTATAAGGTCTTTTCCTGTTTATCCTGAATGAACATGACATTGTCCCGGATATCCCTGTACACCACCGAACCTGCTGCTACAATCACCTCATTGCCGATGCGCACACCATGTATAGCACAACTGCCTGTGCCAATATGAGATAGTCGTCCGACATGAACATCGCCGCTCAGCGTAACACCCGGAGCAACGTGACAGCACTCTGCTATCAGACAGTCATGGTCTAAAGTAGCTCTGGTGTTTATGATAGTATCCTGACCTACAATTACACCCGGTTGAAGCACTGCTCCGGCCATAATCTGTACCCCTTCCGCCAGGCTTACTTCTCTGGCAACTATTGCACCCGGGTGAATAATAGTACTAAAGCGGAAGCCTTTTTCCCTAAAGCTCTTCGCCAGACACCAACGCAATTTTTTTGCAGGCAAAGCTCCAATACCATTAACCAACTCAATATTTTCGGGTGTATAATTGCATACAGCATTATCATCCCCCAGAACTTTCAAGCCAAACACTTCCTCGCCCCGACAAAGATCAGGAGTAATGACGCCCAGAATTTCTCTTCCGCTGCATCTGAGCATTTCTGCAACAACCCGCGCATGCCCGCCAGCGCCAAGGAGCACTACAGGTTTCAAGCTGTTAACAGACACGCAATCACCTCGTCTCTTTCATATGCTCTGTCACTCGTTCTGCCAATTACATCCCAATAGGACATCGGACTCATGCCCTCTCCTGCCCGTTTAATTGCCAGATTCTGATGTGTAAATGTTTCACCCAAACGAATAGGTGCTCCAGCTACAAGAATTTTACGAGCTACCTTTTTGTTTTGATTTTCTCCCGATGTCGATTCTTTCCTGCTATTCCCAAGCAGATTTTTAACTTTTCTGACCTGCTGAACCATCTCCTTCAACTCTTCACAATCCAAAGAGGCTTGATGATCAGGACCGGGAAGATTTTTATCAAGAGTAAAATGCTTTTCGAGTATTTCAGCACCAAGACCTGCTGCTATCACGGATGCGAGAATACCCTGACTATGATCCGAAAACCCGACACGCAGTCCAAAGGTGTCTGCAAGCGTCTTCATTGCCAATAAATTCACGTTATTGACTTGAACCGGGTATTCAGTTGTACAATGCAATAACGTCACATTCTGCTTCAAATATTGGCTGCCGTCATGACTTTCGAACGCCTTACAGAATGAATTCCGCCCAAACTCATCACACCCCATATATCCATGGGCCAAAACCGCGAGTGCACCCCTGATTTCCTCAAGGTTCGCCATGCCTGTTGACAGTATGATTCTCTTTCCGGTGGTTGCATGAGCCCGCAGAAATGGCCCGTTGGTTATCTCTCCTGATCCTATTTTCAAGAATGCAGGATTAATTTTTTTGACCAGAAATTTCAGACTCTCCAGGTCAAAGGCTGTTGACAGGAAACATAACCCCTTATCCCGGCTATAGGCCGCAAGCTTGAGGTGATCATCTTCAGAAAGCTCGAGTTTGCGAAGCATATCAAGCTGACTCTCTCCCGCACCGGTATACTTCTTTTGATAACCTGCTTTTTCCGCACCGGCAGTAACAAGCTCTGCTGCCCTGAAAGTTTGAAATTTTATTGCATCAACACCTGCATCAGCTGCGGTATCTACCATCTCAAGAGCAGTCTTCAGACTTCCATTATGATTTACACCTGCTTCTGCTATGATAAAGGGGACATTTCTGCTCTCTGCTAAATCACTCATCAAATCCCCTTTCTACTGTGTAAAATTGTTTCTTTGCTAGATCTTGCAGATCGCAGGCATTTAATATCGTCAGAATTCGATCCGCAGTGTATCCATCCCCGTAAGGATTCTTTGCAGACTTTGCCGTCATTTGAAATTCATCACTTAGCAGCACGTCCAGTGCTGTACTAATAGACTCTTTCTGTGGGGCACATTGAATGACACTCTGAGCCATTATCCGCCCCTTCTGTCTATCCCCGATATTTAGAGTTGCTGCACCGCATCCCGGAGCTTCTATAATGCCGCTGGACGAATTTCCGACGACTCCGTCAACATGGTGGAGAGCAGCAAGATAACGACTTCGCCCAAGTGAAGTAAAAAAAACCGCCTTGTAACTGTTACGAGCTACATATTCCACCATCATTTCAATTATCCGCCTGCCATATGTATCAGCATTTGAACCAGTAAAAATAAGATGTGTATTCTGAAGCTCATCTAAAGCCCCAAGAACTTCAGAAAATTGAAGTGCGGCACTCTCGGCCTCGCGCGTAACCGGATGAAAAGTAATCAAAAGATTTTTCTTTCCCAGTTTAAAATCTATGCTCTTTTCAAATTCTCTACGCGACTGAGGCTTTACCAGGCGGATTGCATCAAGCCCTATGGCGCCGACACAAAAAACTCTTTCGGGCTGTTCACCCAATTGTATTACCCGTCTTCTGAACTCTTCAGTGGAAGTAAAATGTAGATGCGCCATTTTCGTGATACAGTGGCGAAAGGTATCATCAATTGCACCTTCGGTAAGTTCTCCACCGTGTAAATGTGCGACAGGAATATTGAACGGCAGCGCAGCTGACACAGCAGCAAAAATCTCAAATCTGTCACCGAGGACGACAATAAGATCCGGTTGCAGCTCCTGCCAGACATCCCCGAAAGTAATCATTGCCAGTCCCATCGATTTTGCGATGGCTCCTGGTGAATCAGCCGAAAGCAGCATTTCGACTTTTTTCGTTACAGTGAAGCCATCCTTCTCAATTTCCTGATAAGTTAGGCCAAATTCTGGCGAGACATGCATACCAGTTGCAACAATAGCAAGTGAAAAGGCATCTGATTCGGCCAATAAATGCAACAACGGACTAAGCAATCCGTATTCAGCTCTGCTCCCGGTCACTATACATATCTTTCGTCTAGATATCATGTGGTACCACGCTGCTCGGAATGTTTACAACTCGCGCGGCCACGTCTTCACTTACTGTCAGCTCGCTTCTGGTGCACATACTGTACATCGGCAAAGTGTGCATGAGAGCCCATGCCGGGCGGGTCATAACACCATGAGAATTTGTATATTCCAGGAAATCATCTCTCTCTCTCCTGTCGGCAAGCATAATCGTATTAAGCCAGTAATTTGCTTCGGAACCCGATGGCTCAACAATATATTCCAAACCTCTTGAGTTACACCATTCACGATAACGGGCGGACAGACGGCGTTTACACAACCTGAAACTTTCAAGCTGCTCCATCTGTGCCACTCCAAGCGCAGCATTCACGTTCGGCATCCTGTAATTATAGCCAACCATATCATGCTGAAATTCCCAGGCATGCTGCACCTTAGCTGTAGTGGTAAGATGCCTCACTGACATAGCAAATTCCGGGTCATCCGTCAGGATCATCCCTCCTCCACCTGTTGTAATGATCTTATTACCATTAAAACTCAGCACCCCGGCCCTACCGAATGTTCCAGTATGTTTCCCTTTACTATAACTACCGAGTGATTCCGCACTGTCTTCGATAACCTGAACATTATGCTCTGAACATATTTTAATAATCTCCTGAATACCGACCGGATGACCGAAAGTGTGCATAGGAAGACAACATTTGATCCACCTGCCGGTCATGATGTTTCGGCATCTTTTACCAACATTTTCAGTATGTTCCTCAAAGAAATGTTGTAAACTTTCGGGTGACATCCCGAGAGAACTTCTTTCGATATCAACAAAGACCGGATGTGCCCCACAATATTTTATAGCGGCACAAGTAGCCGCAAAAGTAAGAGGCTGAGTAATAACTTCGTCATCTACATTCACTCCTGAGACAATCAGAGCTGCATGTAATCCGGATGTTCCACTAGAAGTTGCGATAGCAAAAGCAGACCCAGTATACTCGGCCACACGTTCCTCAAATCTGGTAACATAGGCACCAACACTTGAGACAAAGGTAGATTCAATGGTGTCCTGCAGATACTCTTTTTCGCTGCCGCCAAAATATGGCTGGTGCAATGGGATAGCTGCTTCTGTATTGTATATTTCTCGTACAAAACGAACGAAGTGTTCAAACATTGTAAATATCAACCTTGAATCGTTTCAAATTATCCAGAACCCTGAACCACTCGATTGTCCTCTGCAATCCTTCATGTATATCAATCTGAGGCGTGAACCCTGTCAAACGCTGAAGTTTTTTATTATCACACCACAATCTGAATACTTCGGATTTTGCTGGACGCAAACGTTCAGTCTGCTGGAGAAATACCACATCGCTTTCCATTAATTCTCTGATGATATTCAGTGTATCGCCAACAGAAATCTCACTGTTTGAACCGATATTCACCACCTCGCCAATAGCCTCATCACATTCTGCCAAAGCAAGAAAGCCTCTGCAGGTATCTTCAACATAGTTAAAATCACGTGTTGGTGAAACATCACCAAGCTGAATTTCTTTTTTCCCTGCCGCTATTTGCGTGATGATTGTCGGAATAACAGCTCTCACGGACTGGCGAGGACCATAGGTGTTGAAGGGCCTGGCTATCACCACCGGCAGGTCAAAAGAATTGTAGAAACTCAGGGCTATTGAATCCGCAGCAATTTTGGTTGCGCTGTAAGGAGATTGTGGCTGAAGCGGATGCAGTTCATCAATAGGCACATATTGTGCCGTTCCAT
The DNA here is from genome assembly GCA_041582995.1 of Desulfopila sp. Taxonomy (GTDB): domain Bacteria; phylum Desulfobacterota; class Desulfobulbia; order Desulfobulbales; family Desulfocapsaceae; genus Desulfopila. Next base: position 34,913 of record JBFHGS010000007.1, read on the forward strand.
ACACCTCGCTGGTAGAAGTATGAATAATCCTCTGTACATTATTGCTTCGAGCAGCCTGACAAATATTCAAAGTACCTTTTATATTAGTGTCCACATAACTATCAGGAGCAATGTAGGAATATGGTATGGCTATAAGTGCCGCAAGGTGAAAAATAACATCGATATCCCGGCTTATCTCACGACAGCAATTGGGATCTCGCACATCACCGGTTACAACCTCAAGCCTGTCACATGACTCTAAACCTTCAAGCCATCCCCAGTCGTTGAAGGAATTATACTGTGCAAGAGCACGCACACTGCAACCTTTATCCAGCAGCATCTGCGTCAAATGTGAACCAATAAACCCGTCGGCACCTGTAACTAGTACTCTCGCCTTCTCCAAACTACCTTGCCAGCTCATTTTATCTCTCGGATTAATTTTTATTCCTGCTGTTCGCCAATTCACGAAACGCAGCGCAATTTTCCTGTAAATCAACAAAATTGCCTGAATCTATGACGACTCCGCCCTGAAGAAAATGGATAACATCGCAACATTCCAAGGTGGTTAGTCGGTGGGCAATCATGATGATGGTCTTCTGTCCTGCAAGATTTTGAATTGCTTCCATGACGCTGTTTTCAGTTATATTATCAAGAGAGCTCGTCGCCTCATCCAGAATAAGAATATCCGGATCATGGTAGAGGGCACGGGCAATACCTATCCGCTGCTTCTGGCCCCCCGAAAGTCGCACTCCTCTCTCACCGATGACGGTGTCGTAACCATCCGGCAATTCATGCTCAATAAATTCATGCATGTTCGCTATTGAAGCTGCTCTGATGACTTTCTCCCGTGATATTTCATCTGCCGGAACACCGAGAGCGATGTTGTTCATTATCGACTGATCACTTAAAAAAATATGCTGAGGAACATAGCCGATGTTAGCCAGCCAATTTCGATACACATCTTTTCCTAGCTGCCGTCCATCGACGAAAATAGCTCCTCTTTTCACTTCCAGCAGTCCAAGGAGAATATCAACAAGCGTTGTCTTACCTGCTCCGGTGGTACCGACCAGCCCGATTGTGGTATTTGCCTCAATGTGCAGATTCAATTTTTTCAGTACCAGACTTTCACTGCCGGGGTAGGAATAACTTATATCCCTGAATTCTATTTTTTCTCTACACGGCAGCGGTTCCGGCGTATCTTCCCAGCTCCTGACTGTCTCTGCTGGAAAGGAACTGAGAACGAGATCATCGTACAACTTTTCAAGCAACGCCACGTTGAATTTCACCGTAGTTATCCCTGCAAATACCCGTTGTAGCGCAGGCATCAACCGGTATCCGGCAAACGCATAGAGTGCCATGAGTGGAATTGTCTCTTCGGTATTCTGGTTATTGACCACGAAATAGAGCGTGATCAGCAAAATCCCACCAAAGGCAACAACTTCAAGTGCATATCTGGGAATTTGAGAAACAATTTCATGTGTAGCCTGATTCATATTCACCTTGCGAGAATGATTGGAGAAGGATTCAAGGAAATAGCTTTCACAACCCTTCACCTTGATATCCTTCACCCCGCCAAATGCTTCATTTATGAACATGAACTGTCGCTTGTTATTAAAAACACGTTCCCTGCCGACCCGCACCAGCTTCTTGCGAACCATAATGAAAATAATACTATAGGCACTGCCCAGCACAAGGCCGACAATGACTGCCAGAACAGGATCCACCATCAGGATAAGAATGAAAATAAAAAGACATACTATCAAGCGGGCAGCCATTTCCATGAAAGGTCTGAGGATACCTTTCATATAGTTGCCCACCTCGTTTAATATATTCGCCCCGAGCTCAGCTGTGTTTACTCCCAGAAAAAAGCTATACGGTTGCGATAGATATTTTGCAAACAGACGCCTGGACAGCGAGTAGCCACGTAACCAGGTAAATCTGAAAAGGTACCAATCCGTAAAAGCTGACAGACCATTATTCAAAATTATAACTCCCAGCACGACAACACCGAGTACCAGCAGAAATGACCGTGCAGACTCCAGTCCTAAAAACTGATAGCATGAAAATAGCAGACTGTTAGTCTGAATGATCTCAGGGTTTGCCACTACGGCAATAAACGGCATGATAGATGCAACGCCTGCGACCTCAAATACACCCCTGATAACCATACCGGTGAACAGCCAGTACACCTGTTTTCTCTCTCGAGCGCTAAAGAGACCGAATATTTGCTTTGCTGTTTGAATCATCCAATAACCCGCGCTGTCATTTCAAACTTATACAATTGTCGATACATCGAAATATATGCCTTTTTTTATGCATTTAAGAACTACTACCCTCAGTGAGAAATATCAGAGGGTTCTATTACAAAATCTACCGAATGCTTTCCGTAAAATTGTGAAATCTATACTTAGAGAGAGCTTCCTCATGAACATAAACCATCATGAATGAGTAATGATACAGGCGGGTATGTCAGCTTTTATTCTGCAATATGCTGAAATATGCTGAAATAATTAATTGCCGGTCTGTACTTTTAGAGAATTGCCTGCATTGTTTATATGAGACCCAAGCATGCAACGTAAAAATCTGAAAACATTGCAATTATTTGGATTCATCAAGCGCATTGTCTATTTCTTACCATATGGGACCAGATAATACTCATTATTATGCAATATCTGCAAACTCTACCCCGCAGCATACCAGTATTTCATCAAAACTCATTTCCGTTGGATCAAGATCTAACCTTGCTGTTCATGTAACCGAAAATTTGTCACACATCCTGAAATCATCTGTCCATAAAGGGTGATGTATGCATCAGCAATCTTTTCAAATGAATATTTTGCCAGCATCTCATTTCGTGCTGATACTCCTAAACACTCTATTGAAGCGGAATCAGCCAGCAATGATAGCAACTTCGTAGCCAGATCACCGCTATCCTCGCTGGCAAACAAAACCCCGGTTCGATTATTATCAATAAGTGGCAGAACCCCTCCAATATCTGACGCAACCACCGCAAGACCGGCAGAAAGGGCTTCCATCAAGGCATTGGGAAAACCTTCTTGTCGCGATGGGAAGACAAAAATATCAGCTACTCCGAGGTACTTTTCCGGATCGGTTACAGCTCCTTTGAACGTGACCCTTTCAAGCGATTCAGCCTTAACCTTTGCTTTCATTGATATCTCTATGGAATCTAACTGATCAGAGCCATCACCAAGAATGAAAAGGTGCACCCGTGGATACTGAGTTGCTACCCTGGCCCAGGCCTGCAAGAGGATATCAAGTCCTTTGCCGAAAACGAGACGACTGGAAAAGAGAATTACCTGAGCATCTGTCGAGAGTCCATGTTCCCTGCGCCAGGCATCTCGGAGGTTTCGCTCACTTTTGCAAAACCTGCCAGCATCAACACCATTTGTTATACGTACGATGGCTGCTGGAGGTGTAGCCTGGGCTGCAAGTTCGGCATCTATTTCTTCAGTCATGGAAATAATAGCATTGGAACGCTGAAAACTCTTCAGTACAATTCGTTTCAGCCAACTGCCGGAAAACGTAGGAATCCGACCTGCACTAGCTATTTTCGCCACATTTTTTAAACCCAGCAACCTGCCGAGCCAACTACATAAAGCACCCATATTGACAGCCCCGTGAGAGTGCAGAATATCGATATTATGCCTGCTGCGTAGAATGTATATCGCCAACGAAACAGAAAAGAAAAGGGTTTGAAATGCACCTGTTCCCGGCACACCGAGGCGTATCACATGTACCCCGTCAAGAGATTCTTCTTTAGGCCAATTGGCATGATAACGTCGTGTTACCACCGACACTTCACATCCACGCGCTGTAAGCCGGGGGATAAGCTGTTTGAGCTGATTTTCCGCACCACCCCATATAGGTAGATATCGCTCAGTTACCATGAGTACCCTCATACGGTTTTCCTCTCACGCTGATGTATTAGTACATTGAGATGATGGACAAACCTGCGACCAATGCCTATCGGTGTAATGAGTTCACGTAATTCCGTAAAGTGCGGTTCAGCCTTCATTATTTCACGGTGAGTATGCATCAACAGTAATGCATCAACCAGCGCCTGCGGATCATCGGCCGGTATCAGCGATAAACCGCCAGTACGTTCGTCCGCCAGTTCCCGGATAGCTTCTGAATCACGTGTAATAAATGTTTTCCCACTTGATAGTATCTGAAATACTTTATTGGGAATTACTCTTCCTGCCTTTCCTGAATTGCCGAATATCCCTAAACAGATATCTGCTTCGCCAATGTGTTTTTTCAGTTCCTGGTATTCAACCCACTTCAACCATTTCAACCGGGGCAATGGTACACCCTGCAACATTTTTTCTATTTTTTCGGTTTCCTGACCCGATCCAATAAGGATCCATTCAAAGATGTTACTCTCCTTTAAAATGGTTGCGGCCCTGATAATTGTCTCTATCCCGTGCAGCGGTATGAATTGCCCATAAAAAAGAACCTTTAATGGACGATCCATACTATTAGATTCGTCATCTCTCTTTCCAGGTACAACAGGAAACTGATCGGGTTCCGCACCTACAAACACTGCTACACACTTCTCGCTCGAAATATCATATTCCTGCATAAAATAAACGGCATGCGCCGTTGTATCGAGAATGATGAGATCGGCCGCCTTGCAGGCGAGTTTTTCAAAATAATGAAGTACGCGTGCAGCGGGATGAGACCTGGATAGAAACTTTCGATCGGCCACCACTGTGTCATGTAGTGAAATAAACGCATCCCAGGCTATGGGGGTTCTTCTCAGTTTGGCAAACAGCCAGAGTACAAGCACATCGAGATGCCCTAGATATCCAACAACAACGCAATCATGGCGCTCCATTCTCATATAGCGAAACAGCAACTTCGGGTAACTGACTAACCATATGAGCAGAAGATTCAATTTTCTATACCAGGTGCGAATCTGACTTTTATCCTCAATGCCGGACCATATATTACAATGACACTCCTCGACGTGAACTCCGTTTTCACGGAGTCCCCGGAGCATAATTCTGTTACGAGGTTTCCCTTCGTCATATGTTCCCCAGTAAACGACTCTCATTGGCAACTAATTTTTATGATGAAATTGGGTGTAATATTTTTCAAAATTACGCTTTTTCAATCTGTATTGAACATCTTCAAGCAATCTTCTGTTTACAGCCAGCAGGTCTGCCAGAAACGCGACAAGAATAACCTGAAAACCCACACCGACAAGAATTGAGGTGAGAATCAGCGACTGTATATGCCCGTCCCCTTGACCCATAAAATAATAGTAGAGAAACCTTAAGCCACCGAGCATTCCAAAAAATGACATTAAAAGTCCGATGCTCATGAAAAACCTGAAGGGCTTATAGACTACAAAAATTCGTATTATTGTAAAAATAGACTTCCGAATATACGATGGAATGCTGCTCATCAAACGCGATGGTCGAAGGTACCCGTTAGTGCCAATAGGCACGGACACAATAGCCATATTCTTCTGCCCCGCCTGAATGATTGTTTCAAGCGTATATGTATACTCGTTGAAGACATTCATGCGCATTGCCGCATCTCTGCTTATAGCCCTAAATCCGCTGGTGGCATCTTTCACCTTCGTCTTGCTTACAATTCTCACGACGCGGCTTCCTACCTTCTGCAGCAACTTCTTCAGACTGGAAAAATGCTCAATGTCATCAATAGGTCGACTACCGACAACCACTTCAGCCTCCCCGGCCAAAATCGGCTTCACCAATTTGGGAATATCTTCAGCTTTATACTGATTATCGGCATCTGTATTGACTATGACATCAGCGCCAAGCTTTAGACAAGCGTCAACACCAGCCAGAAATCCAGTTGCCAACCCTTTGTTTTTGGTAAATCGAACAAAGTGGTCAACACCATTCTCCTCTGCCACTTTGACAGTATCATCAGTACAGCCATCATCAATTATCAACCACTCTACCGTGTCAAAACCTTCAACCTCACGCGGCAACTCAGCAAGACATAGCTGCAGGGTCTTTTCTTCATTAAAGCATGGAATTTGAATTATCAGTTTCATATTAATAGGCCTGTAATTGAATGACACAATGTCGATAATGATTTCATAGCCAGCAACTCTTTGCGTCCTGAGAAGATCAGTATCAATTTATTGCCACACCTTCGCATTTCTGCGCTTCGAAATTTCAAGAGCAACTATCGGCAACAGGAAAAGTCCACCGAGATAGATAAAATAAAGATAACGCCATCTCTCCCAGACGACGAAATACATAAAAAATGCCTGATAGAGAAAAAATACCGAATAGAATGCCGAAAGCGGCAGCCACTTATACAAAATACCTGCACCAATAAGCCCGATCAACGCAAAGAGGCTGTTCCAATATATGAACCTGCCGGAAAACAATCCTGTATACTCACGTGTCTTCAATATTTTCTGTAAAACAGTTGCCAGCGTGCTGCTCAGCGGAGCTGTCGCCATTTCCCCCCTGGCCTCATCCACGCTGAACCAACGCTGCGGTGGAGTGTGCATGTCGTTGTACCACGTCGAAGCCTTCGAAGATGTCCCCAATGTAGCGATAAATTTTCGTGTTCTTTCCGCCAGATAATTTTCCAGATACTCCGGCTCATCACCTTTTGTAACAGAGGCCATTTCTCCCAGATATTTGGTTGTTTCCTGCTTGGCGTAATTATTCAGTTGCGGTTTTTCAAAGAGTACCAACGGGGGCAGCACATAATAATAGAACAATAAAAATGCTACACTGAAAGTACAGAAACGCAACCACCATCCCCAGCGAACCCTGCATATGCATAACAACACGAAAGGTATAAAAGGTAAATACACAACCCCGTTATGCCGTAAAGTGCAGAGCAGCATGAAGGTGAAAGCAAGAATACCACTCACAACTCTACCAGGCAGTTCTACATGATCACCATAGAGCCGATTATAGAGCAGATAGGTCAGGAAGAATGCCCAGAACAACACAACAAGCGAATAAGGAATATCTTTCCAGATAGTGATATTCAACAGATTTACGGGAATTGAAAGAGGTACGAGCATATAAAGCGCAACGAGGATGTACAAACGCACCCCCCGCTTGTACAACATATAGAAAAAAAAGCCGCAGAGCGTGTGAAATGTCAGAATCTGAAAAATTATCACTGTCACCGGAGCATCATATAACAGATGCAGCGCCAGAATAATAAGCGAATAGCTATACGGGTGATGGTTGGTAAACTGTAATCGCTTAAGTTCAGTATGCATAAACACTGAATCAGGAGTCATACTCCCCGGCCAGTCGGCAGCAAGATACAAAAAGTTTACTATCGCCCCGAAGGATAGCACCAGCCAGAAAAACCACCGCCTTTCATCAATGAAGATGTATCTCAGCAATGAGGAAGATGTCACTGCCTGAGCATCCTCCAGCAGCCCTGTAATCCACCTGAAAACTACCGTCATACAGGCAGCAAACAGCACTTGCAGAGAAAACAGAAGCGGACTGAAAGCAGATTGTGGGATCTGTCGCAGATCAACCGTCAAGGTTGCGCCCCCATCTTCAATTTCCGGAGCTAAATTGAAAATCCGGCCATTCTGATCCAGAACCTCACAGGCTGCGATCGTTATTCTGAACCACTCGATAGGTGCGGTATTACTGATCCGAATATCTTTTCCCGGGTGATGACTTTTCGCAGGAGTTGCCTGTTTCCCTTCATGATATATTTTTAGGTCCTTCACAGAACTCGTTTCAGCAAACACCAACTCATACGAGGATATCTCTCCTTCTATACGAACAAAGCTTTCTGGTGTGTCAAGAATCAGGCCATCACCGTCACGTTTAGCCGTTGTCACAAGACGTGGATCATCAGCCGTGAGCTTCTCGCCATTCACATATATGCCCTGCAGATAAACCTGAGATCCTGAAGATGAAGAATCTTCTCTCGACAGTCTGATCAGAACTTCCGAAAACGGAGTAATCCTCTTGACCCGTGTGGAAGGTAGATTAATTCGCACTGCTTCGACTTCTTGCCGGGGGAGCTGAAGAGCCGGAGTATTTTTATTCCTGAATGGGTCAATATGATGTTGAATTTTACCTGATGACTCCGCAGCATAGGTTACAGGTGTTATGTGCCATTTTCTGTTTGTACCGTAACCATCATAAAAACGATCGGGGCCCGATTCTGACTGCACCTTAATATAGCCGGCCTGGGGAGCTTTGAAGATGTATAGATGATAGAAACTGCTGTCTGTTGAGGTTGTGAATGTGCTTCCCGGATATAATGCTAACTGTCGTCCGCTCTCATCGTTGCTGACAGCTATCCAATTCCCCCAGTGATGTTTTCCGGCAAGTGTATATTCAGCAGCACTATACATACTTTCCGGAATAACCAGCCAGGCCAGATACCCTCTTGATTCATCAGATTTGAAACCTGCAGGACTGATAGTTATTTTACCAAGCGCAGATTCCTGCAGATCGCCAGCTGCAGACAATTGAAGATCAATCGAGTCAAGATCATTAAAGCCATAACCGTAATCCCAAAAAACCTTGGCGGAAGTGTTCGCCTCAATCTCTCCGGAGATTCGTAACTCCAGGCCGGGATAGAATCTGTATGAAAAGACAAAATAGGCCAGAAGCAGCACAAAAAACGCAAAACTGCTGTGCCATGTACGAAAGTTAAACCGCATCCCTTCAGGATCTCCTGCAAGTGATTGTGTGACCAGTGATCAAAACAAATGCATAATAAAAGTACATTAACGAATATTTATCATGATAACTACACATCAGATAGTCGGTTGTCCTTTCATTGCTACAGATAGTGCCATGAACATTCTCTGTTTTAATGTTCGTTTCTGCTCCCCAAGTGAACTGTACCTTTGCAAAGCCTCGCCAAAACTCATTTCGCACAATTCAACTTCCAGAGTAACACCACCGTCTCCCGGTATATGTTGAATTTCAGGAAGAATTAATTGAGGATCTTCACCATAGGATTCCAGAACCGGATAGGGATTAAGTCTTAAACACACAAGTGTTCCAGAGAAGTAGACCTTTCCCCAATCAGAATGTTCGGCATATTCCAGAAGAGGTACTCCCGTTACAGCATCCCGTACGAGTAAATGTCGTATTGCAACAATTCCAACACGAACACTCGGATCCAACCGTAGTGTAACAGGACTCTTTTCAACGGGAACAGTTACTTTGCACCTCTGCCATTCGCCAGTACTATACTCTTTGACGAGTTCACGACTCATACCACGGCCATCATCCCAATATATCTGAATATAATTTAAACAATGACCATTCCCTGCAGCTGTTAACCGTTCGCGCTCAGCAAACCGACTCATCTCTCTGCTTCTGAAATGATGGTTGCGGGCATTTACGTAGTAGGAATTATGTTCCTTCAGCCAGTTACCGCCGACACTTTCAGGTTCTCTTTCAATTGCAGTCAGCGCTGCCGAAAATCTTTCAGCACAATCGGCCCAGTCCGGCCAGTCATACGCAGTCTGACGGGCCCCGTCTTTGAGTTTCTGCAACAGATCAGGCTCCTGCCGCAATCGCTTCAACCACGCGACAACTTCATCTTCATTGTCTTTAGCTACAACAATTGCATTTACGCCATCCTGTATATATTCATCGTGGCCGGTGACGTCATAAACAAGAGCGGTACCACCACAATGAAACATCTCCAACGGTGGGCCAAACATACCTTCGACATAACTGAGCTTTACCAACACATCACAGGATCGGTATATTTCTGCAGTCTTGGCTATAGGTACCCTTGAGAAGCACCGGTCCACTCCAGGATAGGAAGAAATATCCGATGAACTCAACAACCATATTTCGGGAACTTCAGCTTGCACGCACAGTTCAATAGTTCTCTCAACGTTTTTATAAAAAACACCCAGCGGCCCTTCAATCAGAACGCGTAACCTTCCTGGAATTCGCTCTGCAGGGCAAACGCCGTCTTCACAGAAAATCTCTTTTCGTATTCCGTTTAGTACCAGATGAGATGGTCTGTTATAGCGATCGAGCAGATAGTGCTGTATCCAGCGAGCCTCAGTAATGATCTGGAGCGGATATCGGTAAGTACTCTCGCACCACTCAGCCATGATATCAATATCACGTCCTTCAAAGGTCTGTGAATTTTTCGGCGGAAAAAAACGGGACTCGACTGACTGAACAAAATAGACATAATATCTGCTGCGTAGACGCTCGAGTAGTTCAACACTTTGCCACCAGGTAGCGATCACAAAATCAAACTCAACATCCTGAACGTCATCAATTCTACTCCAACGCAGCTCCCCTGCATCCGGATGCCAGCTATAACTGCTGGAATCCACATTCTCAAGAGTCAGGATTGTCACTTCATGCCCGCACTTCTGCAAACCTGAGCCATGCTCAAAAATCACATTTGTGCCGCCACTTATCGCTGCCGAACCGAGAAGGAAAGCAATCTGTTTCATGTATCCTCACCGAAAATTCTGCGAGATCGCTTGATTCCATCTATGGGCTGGAGAAAATCAAGCCCCATCCGTTTCAGAATGATAGGCGGCCATATTCCGGTTTCAAGAAAAGTTGCGGGGGCTCGAAGCAATTTACGCAAATTATTGAATCTCTCTTTAAGCCCAATGGATGCATCATTTGAAAAATGTGTGAATTCGAAAAGCCCGAAGTTTTCCAGATGATAGAGTTCAGAGAAAAAATCCACCTCAGCCTTGTGTGGTCTGAAAACCATACGGGAATGGACACGTGCAAACCATTCCTCATCAGGCAATGCTGCTTCCGTCCTGACATACATCTGAGTAACAGCTAGAAAGAGCTGCAAATACTGGTGTTGCAACGGTGCAATAGCCTGCTGAAAAAGTCTTCGCTCTTCAGGCAAATCAAGAGTAGTAACAGCACTCTCAGTTTCACCTTCAAAAACAGGTCCCATCGTACTGCCTCGTTCCCCAAGCAGCTTTTTCAAATCTTTAACCGGAAAATATCCATCCGCACTGCCGTGACTCGCGCCAAGCAACATTTCAAAGAGAGAACGATTATTGTTATAGACGTGGATATACGGTGTATGTTTAGGATAATCACTGAATATAATACCACTTTTCCGGTTTTTCTCAGTCAACCCGCTCGGGCTTAACAAACCTATGTAATATCCGTGAACAGGAATTACTTCATTGAGAGTGTGGTAGATATTGTTCTGAATTGAGCCTTTCCAACCTACATCCACCAACGCAATCCCGTTTTTCTCCCATTCTGCATCAAAGGATTTCAGATACTGTAAAAAGATGGCTTTCTGCCGGGAGCGATGCGTTTCATACAGATGCTGAAAGCCCACATCCTGCAGCAGTTTTTTAAAATCCTGATGTTCCTGCAGATTGTTTCTTCGCCCCTCCGGCGTAACATCTGTCGCTGCGCAAATTGTGCTGACTTCCTGCGTTGAGAAATTTAGGGAAAGCAGAAATTCTTCAATAGATAAATCGCGATATTGTGCAAAAAGTCTATCAAATGTTTCCTCTTGAAGTGGCCGCAACGAACAGATGAAAGTAGCTTTCCGTGATACCAGCAGATAATGGGACCGAATCACTTGCCTGCCATATACTATCTTTTGAAACTGATCGAAAAGAGTTTTGAGAAATTCTCCTTCTTTAGAGCAGAAAAAAACGTCAGAAACTTTATCTTTGTTTAGCTGCCGAAAAAGCTTTACCGTAAAATACCAAAGGGTCATTCCCATCTCAGGAAAAAACGAACTACCATTTTCACGCAGACATTCTGCCAGTTTCCGGGATAGATTAACCGCCCTCAGCCTATGATTCGAATTTTTCTCTTCCCACATGTTATAGAAAATCTTTTTTTCTTCGGTATGCAAAAGAAATGATTGAATACCAATACCGCTTGGAACAGCAGCATCTGAATGAATGTTATCGCCAATCATAATGAATTGCTCTGGTGTGCCACCCAACTCCTGTAGCACTTTGTGGTAGAGTCGACCACTAGCCTTAGTTAATCCATGTTCTGCAGATATGAACACTTTTGAAAATGCATGCTCCAGCTTATGTTCTTCAAGCATTTTGCAAAAATGAACACGTGGCAGATAAAAATCGGAGATCAGATATACAGCAATGTTATTCGCCTTTAACCACCATAAAAACTCCACGATCGTACTGTTGAGTTCCTGAACCTGGCGTTCAACGGCAACTTCTATATCTGCAAATATTTCTATGAATTCCGTTCTTCCCCAACGGTCGCCTACAACCCCACCACCGGCAAGAGCAAAAAAATCATAAAACCCTTCAGCAACATCGTACAAACTGCACTCTGCATCAAGCCCCTGCTTCAGGCTGTTATTACAGAGACGAAGCTCAAACTCTCTTCTGAACTCATACAGCGCACGAGTTGATAACTCCAAACCTGAGATTGTGGCAAGTTTCGCGGCGGCAAGTCGCTTGGTGTATTCCGGTGAAACATTACGGTGAACAAGCGTATCAAAGTAATCAAAACAGACCCCCCGTATACTGTTATCACACAATTGGAGCTGTTCTCTGACTGCATGAATGAGATCTGTCGAACTATAGCTTTCGCGGCGTGGTGTCATAATAAACTGTTCGGAAACATTCTATAGGAGCAGTTGTGCACCTGTTAACTACACATTCTTAATGCCTGTAATCTGGCGAAAACGCTTCAGGGTTTTCCAGAGAAGTGATGAGCATTTCTGCTCTACAGCCATCTGTAATTCCTTGTTTTTCGCCGTAATTTCATTAATAACTGTTTCCTGATGTTTGATAAGAGCATCCTGCTTGTATCCTCTTTCCTCATGCGATTCTTTAAGAATACGCATAAGATTCAACTCGGAAACACTTTGATAAATCAATAATTTATCGTCAAGATTATTATCTAAGAGCTCACGATAAACCTTGTCTCCTTTGGGAAATAAAACCCCGAGTCCCCACGAGTGTTGAAATGAGAACCCTGGTAAATTTTCACGTAATTGATGCCAGAATGTAACAGAACCATAATCACAACTATCTGCAATATCATGAAAAATAACAACGCCATTATCCCGCAGTTTTGGCAGCCAGCTGGTATAATCGTTAGACACCGCTTCGTAGGTATGGAAGCCATCGATATGCAGCAAATCTATTGAGTTGTCATCTATCTGTTGCACAGCATCTTCAAAACGCTGTCGCATTAAATTGACATGAATATCCGGAAAACATTTAAGAAGTGTTTCCTGCACATTTTCATAGGCATCATTTTCATAAGCACCGGTATGCTCATCACCTTCCCAGGTGTCGATTGCTATAAGTTCCGTTGCCAGGCCTTCATCCTTCACTGCCTGGCAAAAGCTAAAGAATGAAGTTCCCCAATATGTGCCTAACTCGACAACCCGTTCAGGTCTCAAAAATCTGACAAGATCATAGCCGAATAACCGATGACCGTTCCACGGCCACACACGATGATTGGAGCAGATGCTATCACTTGCAAAATCAGGACTACCAATACTCCATTTTTCAACTGCCAATGTTCTCTACCTCACATTTACTGATCATGTTTGTGAATATTCCGTGAACATCCTTTCCGGGATTAAGTGCTTTAATCAAAATAACATTATGGGCCCAGCACTGAATCACGTGATACAGGGGATGAGTACCCTCCCCGACACCAAGGGTAATCGTGTAGTCCGCTGGATAAATATCCGGCCAGTTGATATACAGTTGAACCGTATGTGTTCCGGCTTTGAGAGGCGCTGGGCGTTCCGCGAGACTTAAAGTATTATCACCGCAAATGCCGTTCCCGACCCTATCTCTGATCATATATCCAAAAATTGGATCCTGTATTTCTTTAGCAACCTGTACCCTCATCTGCACCCGCAAAGAATCATGCGGTTTTGCCGTTGTTGCAGGTTCATTTCCATCGTTGGTAACCTGGACATGTGTAATCACAACATCTTTTGCACCGGCGGTAGCTTCAGTAGAGACAGGGACCCAAAATCCGCTTACTGTGCTCGTTTGTTCATTTTCAACGACCGGACTTTGGGGTTGCTCAACTCCCACACTCTGCAGAGCTTTGCCGTACAGGTCATTATGCAAAATCTTGGTGTAATATTCCGCACTCTCAATGGGCAGACCCTCGAAGACCAACCGCCCCTCATGCAATACCGCCACTCGCTCACAGAGATTCACAACTGCATGCATATCATGTGTTACCAGCAGTTTCGTACATTGCTTCATGTTCTCTTCCATGTAGCGAATACATTTTTGCTGAAAAAACATATCTCCCACAGCCAGAGCTTCATCGACTATCAGAATATCCGGCCTGACATTAATAGCTACGGCAAAAGCCAGACGCACATACATGCCGCTGCTGTAGGTCTTTACCGGCTGGTCAATGAAACGACCTATATCTGCAAATTCTTCTATTGCATCAAATCGTTCTTCAGTCTCTTTCTTACTGATACCCAGCAGTGTTGCATTTAAGAAAACATTCTGACGACCTGTAAATTCGGGATTAAAACCGGCACCCAGTTCCAACAGCGCAGCTACTGATCCATTAACCCGTATATTGCCAATGCTTGGTTGTAAAATTCCTGCAACCAGTTGAAGAAGTGTTGATTTACCGCTCCCGTTCCGGCCGATTATTCCGTAAAATTCACCATGATGTACGTTGAGGGTAACTTCCTTTAAGGCATGATGCTGACGATGGTATTTCTTACCTTTTGGATGAAAAGTCTCTTTCACCCTGTCAAAATGAGAATCATACAATTTGTAGGTTTTAGTAACCTTCTCGACTTCTATGGCAAACTCAGCTGATCTGGTCATAAGACATCTGCGAACTGTGGTTTAAGCTTCCGGAAAACAGCCGCCCCGGTAATGAAAATAATTATGGTTACAATCCAGAAATAGAGACCATAGAGTCCTCTCTCCCAGAATGGGATAAATGCTATAAATGAGTCCCTATAGCCTTGTACAATGTAATAGACAGGATTCAGTTTTAGAATTTTCTGAATATCAGGTGCCATTATCCCTATATCCCAGAATATGGGTGTTGCCCAGAAGCCGACCTGCAACAACACGCCTACAATTTGCCCTACGTCACGGGCAAAGACATGTAATGCTGAAACCAGATAACCGATACCCAAAGCCAGCAGGCAGAGACAAATCAGGTAAT
Source organism: Desulfopila sp. (assembly GCA_041582995.1). Lineage (GTDB taxonomy): Bacteria > Desulfobacterota > Desulfobulbia > Desulfobulbales > Desulfocapsaceae > Desulfopila. The sequence continues at coordinate 50,038 of JBFHGS010000007.1, forward strand.
AAAAGACCTGAATGTATAGAATACTGACAGCTATGTGGTTAAATAACATCAAGACCAGTAACAACAACAGAAATGCGCCGTGCCCGACCATATTGGAAACAACCTTCACAACAGGTAAAATCTGGGAAGGAAATATTGTCTTTTTTATAAGGTGTCCATGCTGTACGACTGACTCTGCAGAAGAGGACACAATAGCTGAAAAAACAAACCACGGAGCCATCCCTGCTGTCAGCCAGACAACAAACGGCACATCTGCCATAGGCTTAGCTTTAAAGCCTATGCTGAAAACAAACCAAAAAACGGTGACCATCACGGCTGGCTGAATCAATGTCCAGGCAAAACCGAGAAACGATCCTGAATATTGGCTTTTTACCTCACGCACCGCCATTGAGAGAATTAATGATCTCCTTGCAATGAGAATTTTCACAAGTTCCTGAAGTTGACCTTTCATTCCACAGGCTCCAATACAACTTTTTCGGTTCAGGTTAAGTCATTGAAGTCAATTAAAGCATTGTCAGTTTTTGCCGACACTCTAATACTTTTATACTATTAATATCTTTGTAATATTAAAAATTCAAAGCTCATTATCAGATGACGTTGCGCAGATCTTTCGGGAACAATTTCATACTATTTAACACAAACAGACAACGACTTCAGTCTGCTGCACATTCCTTCTCTTCAATATATTCGGGAAAAGATGCCTGCTCTCGAAGACCAGTCAACTTACGCTCACAGCCAGACAGGGTCAATGCATTTCTTAAAAAACTCTTTGCTGGATTCTCGTACATAATATTGCATCATCTTGATTTCAATAGCGATCTAATCGGGGTTCAAGTCTAAAAAAATTTTCCGCTACAGAATACCGCAACTGTTCAAATGTAAATAACATCTACAGTGCCTGGTATCGGATCACATTCACCCCGACTGCATAACGAGAAAAAAATGAAATATTAGAATGTTACAAAACTTCCTGATCTATTCATTTTCAAGCGCGCGAAAAAGGGGAATATTTTACCACAAAATCAACACATTGGGAATGTTTTTTCTCTTCAGGAAAAAGAAGTGCCTCTGATCTACTGAGATATACGTGATATTAATAAACTTATACCGGCGTACTCAGCTGTAGATAATGGATAAGAGTTTTCTGATCACCCTTTTTTTCAGCAGAAAGGGTGCTAGGTCTGGTGTCAGGGGTAGACAAAGCAGTGGGACTCTATTGCGATAAACATTGTAGACACATACACATGCCAGCCATTGACGAAAGCAGATCACGCCTCACTCTTTCCCCCTTACGCCGTACCTGATTGAGGCTAAATCAAGGGGTTATCTGGATAATTCTTAACACGCATATACGATACAAGTCAGCAAAACGGTAAGATACGCGATTACATCTCACGTAATATCTTCTTAAGACTTGCCCTTTCAGACCATAGAACTATACTACCCCGCACTCCTCGGGGAAGTTTGCAGAAATCCATCGAACGTAGTAACTACATGAAAAGAGATCTCATCTACCGTGTAAACGTTGAGACTTTTGGGCAATAATGCTCACTGATAAATACAGGTTCTAACAGTAGTGCCACTACTTTCTTACGGCACTTTTTTATGAGAACTATTAATTAGACAATATTAAACACACAACGCTATCTCGCATATGTCTTTAAAACATAAAATCGAATTTGGCTTACTCCGTTCGATCATTTTTATCATTAACCTTCTTCCTGTTCCTGTTATCCTCGCTTTATCCGGATTTCTCGGCCGTCTGGCCTGGCTGATTTTTCCCTTCCGTATCGATGTCGCCTATAAAAATATCTCAACTGTATTTCCTGAAAAAAGTTCATTTGCCAAAATGCAGTTACTCCGCAAAACATATCTTCAATTTGCCCGAACCTTCGGCCTCATCTTTATTCTGCATCGAAAGAAACTTAAAGAACTTGTCGCTAACGCGGAAATCAGTGGTCGGGACAAGCTTGAGGACGCATTAGCACAGGGCAAAGGTGTTATTCTTACAACGTATCACGGATGCTGGTTTGAAGCGTATTTCGCCTGGTTCAACCTGTCCGGACTTCCTACAAGTCTCATTTATCAAAAGCAGAGCAATCCCCTTTCTGATGAATACTTTGTTCGCCAGCGCAAACGTTATGGCAGTAGCCTTGAACATATCAACAGCTGGTCAGGAATGAAAGCCTTCGAAGATGCGCTCAGCAGAAACAGATTGCTGATCGTAAGCCTCGATCAGCGCTATAGCCACAAGGGGACAAGCATCCGTTTCTTCAACGAGGAACTCCTCTGTGCCAAAGGTAGCGCAGTTCTCCATCTCCGAACAGGAGCGCCGGTCTTGACCAGTGTCTACTACATGAAAGATGGAAAACTTCACATAGATTTTGACACAGTCGATTTACCTGCCTATAACGACATCAACGAATCAAACATCCAGGATATTGCCACACGTTCAATCAGAAATTATGAGCCCCATATCCGCCTCTATCCCGAACAGTGGTTCAGCCTTTTCCATAAACTTTGGAGTAAAACCGGTTATGAAAAGGTGAAAAGAAGTTTCAGGGATATCTTCTTGTCATAAAAGCCTGCTGCTCTGTTATAAAAAAGCATACTATTCCATGCGATATGAATTTTCGTTCAGCCCCAGAAAAATGCAGTAACATATTGTGCTTTGCAAACAGGACAGCATGGATAAAAATTACCTTTGGTATTCGCCATCTGTAGTGTACAACTACAGCATTTTTTAACATCGGGCCTGCCACAGCAACATATCAAGTCAGGTACATAAAATACTGATTTAGAATATTATTTTCAACAGATGCAATGACCAATAAAGAAATAATCAACAGACTCTACACTATAATTACTCCGTACAGACAACAACTTGTCATAGCTGTTGTCACTATGATCCTGTTTTCTTCTTTTACCGCCGCTCAGGCCTGGATACTGAAGCCGACAATTGATGAAATCTTTGTCAAACAAGATGTACGTTCCCTGGCCTTTCTGCCTTTTGGTATCGTTTTGATATTTCTGCTAAAGGCAGTAAGTTACTATGTGTATACCTTTCTGCTGGAAAAAGTCGGGCAGTCAGTAATCAGAGATATGCGTACAGCAATATTCAGCCATATCCATAGGCAACCGCTCTCATTTTTCCATGAATATCCAACAGGAACGCTTATATCACGGGTTATATCAGATGTAACTCTTATGCAGCAGGCTGTTTCCAACGCCCTTGTCGGATCATTGCGCGACTTGTTCCAGATCATTTTCCTCCTCGGTCTCGTATTTTATCTTAACTGGAAGCTGGCGATGTTCACATTCATCATCCTGCCTGTCGCAGCTTATCCCATTGTTAAATTCGGTCGACTTTTCAGAAAGTTGAGCACAAAAACCCAGGAAGAAACTGCAAAAGTATCTGACCGATTGTATGAAACCATCACCGGTAACCGTATCGTCAAAGCATTCTCACGTGAAAAATATGAAGATAACCGCTTTTGCAGCCAGATAAACACTCTCTTTTCAATTACAATCCAGGACGCTAAATACCGGACCATGCAGCATCCGCTCATGGAATTTATCGGTGGTGTGGCAATTGCACTCATTATTTGGTTTGGCGGTAAAGAGGTGATCTACGGTACTGCAACACCAGGAACATTTTTCTCCTTTCTCACAGCCCTCATCGCAGCATATGAACCGGTAAAGGGTGTCAGCAAAATCAACCCTGCAATACAGCAGGGCCTGGCTGCTGCCACTCGTATTTTTGAGCTCATGGATATAAAACCAGCCATTGCAGACAAGGAAGGAGCCTCAACCCTTGCTCCATTCCTGAACAAAATTGAATTCAAAAATATTAACTTTACGTATGAAGATGATACACATGTTCTTCATAATCTCAATTTGACTGTTCCAAGGGGCGAAGCGCTGGCAATCGTTGGTTCAAGTGGTGGCGGAAAAACAACTCTCACCAATCTCATTCCCCGTTTTCTCGACATCAATAGCGGAGAAATTTTAATTGATGGGACAGATATTCGTGATGTCACACTTGCATCGCTCCGCCAGCAGATTGCTATGGTTACCCAGCAAACTATTCTTTTCAACGATACAGTGAGAAACAATATCGCTTATGGTGATTTGAATGCCACTGAGGAACAGATAAGAAATGCAGCTAAAGCAGCATACGCAATCGATTTTATAGAGAATCTTCCGAAAGGATTTGATACAATAATTGGCGAAAGCGGTGCACGACTATCCGGCGGAGAACGCCAAAGGGTTTCTATCGCAAGAGCAATTCTGAAAAACGCGCCGATTCTTATCCTTGATGAAGCGACTTCCGCTCTTGATACTGAATCAGAGCGAGAAGTGCAAAAAGCTCTGGAAAACCTGATGAAGAATAAAACGACTTTTGTAATTGCCCATAGGTTGTCCACGATTATCAATTGTCATCGAATCATCGTATTAAAAAGTGGCAGAATAGTCGAGCAGGGAACCCACCAGGAACTGCTTGAACGCCATGGCGAATATGAAATGTTGTACAATATGCAGTACAAATAATCCCGTACATTTACCTGAAATAGCCTCTGTGCCGAACGGCTGAATTCTGTTCGATGCAGAGGCTTTTATTACCAATGTGTAGTGCTATGACGCGAACGAATAATTTTCAAAGGTTTACTGCCACTGCAGGCCGGATGTCAATAATAGCCGCCTGTCTCTTTATCCCGATCTCAACCTCTCTGATGGTTATTTTTTCCATCCTGACGCTCTTTTTCTGGATAACTTCTGGTAAAGTCTTTAAATTACCGCAACATATGGTTGAAAGTCCAGTGGTCCTCTTTGCAACCGGGCTTTTTATCATTATGGCACTGGGGCTTCTCCATACCCCCGCTCCCGCTGCCGATGCAGTTGACGTATTGCTGAAATACAGGGAACTCTTGTTCATACCCGCTGTCTTCGCCCTGTTTCAAGACCATGAAGAATATCCACGGATGGCTGAAAATGCTTTCGTTACCGGTTGTATTATTCTGATGCTCATATCGTATGGCATGTACTTTTCCATACTACCGCCACATAAATATGGTTATTCGATCCTCTACCATATAACTCATAGTTTTTTTATGGGACTCCTCGCATTCTGGTCGCTTCACCGGGCATTTGACTCAAAACAATACCGGTATCTCTGGATAGTGATCTTCCTCGCAACCAGCATCAATATCATCTATGTGGGTCCAGGCAGAACTGGAATGCTCGTCTTCATTCTGCTTATTATCCTTGCCCTCTGCCAAAGACTCTCACTGAAAAAACTGGTTATCGCTCTTATGCTGGTTGCAGCGTCACTCTCTGCAGCCTATGTCTATTCCCATAATTTTTCTTCGCGTATCCAGATTGCTCTCTCTGAAATACATGATTACCAGCCGCAGAAATCACGGAGTTCTCTTGGAATGCGTTTTGACTGGTGGCAGAATTCTATTCAACTGATTCAAAAAGCCCCTCTATTCGGGCATGGCATAGGTTCTTATGCTGTACTGCAGAAACAGCTTATCGAAGAAAAGAAAACTATGCCGTCCGATAATCCTCACAATGAGTATCTCTTTATCGGTGTCCAGGCCGGCTCGCTCGGTCTTCTTATCTTCGTAGCTCTATTTTTCGCTCAGCTTGGCAGTGCCAACAGGTTACAGGCAAAAGACAGATACCTGCTGCAGGGAGTCGTATTGGCGATAGCTTCAGGCTGTACCATCAACTCTTTCCTGTATGATGCGCATCAGGGCCATTTTTTTGCAATGTTATCCGGGGTACTGCTCTCTTCAACCCTCTC
>JBFHGS010000008.1:0-54226 GCA_041582995.1 Desulfopila sp.
AACAGGCTGAGCAGACTTGGATACAGAAAAGTGAATCTGAGGAATGATTGCTGCCTTGGCGCAAGCGGACAGACTTTTTATGGTCATGAATTTCACTACTCAGATATTGTGGAAAGAGACAACGGGCTTGAGCATCTTTATGCCTTTGAAGATGGAAGAGGAGAAGGATGTATTAAGGGGAATGCGTTAGGGAGTTACATTCACTTACATTTTTCCAGATCCGTTGAGCATTTAACCCGGATGCATAAACTTCTCAGAATGATATGACAGGTATTACTATGATACGGTTGCAAGACATAGGTCCTACAGAGATTGAGGCAGAGAGTTTTCGAATTATTGAGTCCGAATTTGCTGACCAGACAGGCAGAGCTATATCAGACTACAGTGAAGAGGAATTCAAGGTACTGCAGAGGGTAATCCATGCGACAGGAGACTTCTCCCTGGCTCACACGATAGTTTTTCAGAATGATCCTATTACTGCAGCTCTCGCTGCGATTCGAAGTGGTGGCAACGTCATTACCGATGTGAACATGGTTGCAAGCGGGGTGAGTAGTGGTTTGCTTGCAAAATTTGGTGGACAGGTACTTTGCGGAGTTGGTGAGTCAGATACAGCGGAATTTGCAAAAAAGAAGGGAATAACCAGATCGGATGCTGCAATGCAGCGCTATGCATCCCGAAATATAGCTGTGGTGGCTATCGGTAACGCTCCGACAGCATTGGTTTCTGTTCTGAAGCTGATTGATGAGAAAAAAATGCAGCCAGGTATGGTTATCGGGGTGCCTGTCGGTTTTGTTAATGCGGCGGAATCCAAAGAATTATTACAACAGTATTCGGTGCCAGCCATAACCATAACTGGTCGTCGTGGTGGGAGTCCTATCGCTGCGGCTATCACCAATGCATTGTTACGTCTTGCCGACAGATAGTTGACTGCTTCTCATAATGGAATGGAAGAGTATTGAGACTTCATTGGATTCGGAGGAAATACTCTGTTTAATGTCTATCCCGGAGTGGTAAAAGTTGCTTAGTTTGTATGCGTTTTCAAATTGTTACGAAGCTTGACATTTCTGAAAAGTGATGCTACCAGTGGTGTCTCGATAACATCTTTTATTTATAGGGGAACATGTATGGAAAGAACATTCGCAATTATCAAACCGGATGCATTTAAGGCAGGTAACGCAGGTAAAATTCTTTCTCGTATTTACGAGGAAGATTTTAAGATTGTTGGACTAAAAAAGCTGTTCATGAGCAAAATCGAAGCTAAAGGCTTTTATTATGTTCATGAAGGGAAACCGTTTTTTGATGAGCTTACGGATTTCATGAGCAGTGGTCCATGTATTGTTATGGTTCTTGAGGCAGATGGGGCTATAAGAAAATGGCGGGATCTTATGGGTGCAACAAACCCGAAAGAAGCTGCTGAAGGAACGCTAAGAAGGCAGTTTGGTACTTTTGTTGGTGAAAACGCCACGCATGGTTCAGATGCTCCGGAAACGGCCGCATTTGAAATCGGATATTTCTTTTCCGGTCTTGAGTTGCTGTAGGAAAGTTGCAAGGCAGCCGGCTAACCCGGCTGCCGAATTATTCAGTGCTCTGTACTTTACACGTTAATGCTCCTTCATAGAGACGAATTTTCACTTCATCTCCACAGTTTACCTGGCTGCTTTTGCTCACAGTTTGTGCCTCGCCTGAAACAACATCCTGTTTTTGAACTATTGAATACCCCCGGGAAAGAATAGAAAGTGGACTCACTCCCTGCAGTAGTGCAGCGCACCTCGAAAGACTGTCTTCGTTGTGTTTCAGAATTGAGATCATCTGCTGAGAGATCTGCTTGCGCAGATGCAAAACCGTCTGGGTTCTGAGTTCGATACGATTGAGCGGTGCCTGGTATTGTAACCTCGTCGTGGTGTGTTGCAGTGCTTCCTCTCGTTGCTTCAGCAGACGTAGTAACGTCTGCTGAAATTTATCAATAACCAGGTCTGTGCGAAGAGAAAGATTTTCGATTTTACTGCGAAAACGCCCGAGATGCCGGTGCTGCTGGGCAACGTTTCTTTCAGAGATGTTCAGTTGCTGAAGAACAATACGACGCAGGCGGATTTGTGCTGTTTGTAGTTGAATTTTTATTCGTGTCGTGTCTGGAATCAGTATCTCAGCTGCTCCGGTAGGGGTAGGGGCTCTTACATCAGCACACAGGTCTGCTATAGTGGTATCAATTTCATGTCCAACACCGGTAATGATGGGGATTTTTGAGTCTGCAATAGCACGTGCGACAATTTCTTCGTTGAAAGCCCAGAGATCCTCAAGTGAGCCACCACCACGGCAAAGTACAATTGTGTCACATTGAATCTGGCGATTAACCGTTTGTATCGCTTTGGCAATGGCCGGTGCTGCAGCCTGTCCCTGAACAGGAACCGGCAATATCTGAATAGTGGTATTCGTGTTGCGTTGCTTGCATATCTTGAGGAAGTCATGCACAGCAGCACCGGTTGCAGAAGATATAACAACAATTCTGGCCGGGAAGGGTGGCAGCATTTTCTTCCGGGTCGCATCAAAAAGACCTTCATCTGCCAGCTTTTGTTTTAAAGCGGCAAACTTCATCTGCAACATGCCGATTCCATGTTGATCAATGGTGTCTACAATCAACTGATAGTCACCACGAGGTTCGTACACAGAGATTCTGCCCCTGCAAATAACCTGTTGCCCATCCTTGAGTGGTTCCGCTAGATAGCGCTGCTGCCCTTTGAACATTACTGCCCGTAACTGTGCACCGCTGTCTTTCAGTGTAAAGTAATGGTGACCGGAAAACGGAATTTTAAGGTTGGAAATTTCGCCACTTACATTAACAAAACGATACTGACATTCAAGCATGAGTTTAATGTCAAGTGTGAGCTGCGAGACTGTCTTGACGGAATCCGGTAAGTTTAATTGCATAATAATCTTTTAATTATTGTGGGTATGAAACGTATGTTTTTTATGAAGCTTAACATCTAAAGAAATCAAGAGGAAGCAAAAGCAATCTGTTAAAACATGAGCCAAGAGGAGACCAGCCTAAAAGAACATATTCACCATGACATGTGTACTTTTCTGTATAGTTTCGTTTGTAACACTGGCAACTCACGTTACAGGTTGTCTGCAGTCATACATGTATGAACAGGTGCAATCATGGGTGCTTCCGGGGTTGAATAATTGAGAAGAAACAACTGTATAATAATTGAAATATGAAGAGTTTGGTAACCTTGATTGTCCTTGACTTTTGGTGCGCTGAATGGTCCATTTCCCCGTTGTATATGCGGTTCTGCAGCTTGTGAAAGCAGAGCAAGCTTATTATACTCGTAAAATCTCTTTAAAGATTCAATAACTTTTCGCCGTCAAATTATCGGAGCCATTTATGTCTGGTCAAAGTGCTTTTGAAAAACGTTATATCGACCCTAAAGAACAAAGTGATGTTGAAGGGCTGCTTGAACTCTTCAATCTCCCGCCAAAGGTCATCAGCTTTTTGCGGGAAAATAAACGTGCAGTACAGGTTGCGATAGCTGTAGTGATTGTGGCTATTGTTTCTTTTTCACTCTACGGGTCCTATAAAGAAAAACGTATAGAGAATGCTGCATCATCTTTGACGCTTGCTTTAAAAGAAACAGGCACTGCACAAAGTGAAGCGCTCGAAAGAGTAGCGAATGAGTTTGCAGGGACAGCGTCAGGAGTGTGGGCAAACGTTGAACTTGCTCATATTTCCATGAAGGCAAAAGATTACCAACTTGCTGCTGAGAAATACGCAGTTATTCATCAAGAGCTCAACGTGAGTAATCCTCTTTTTGGCCTGACTCTGGTTGGGATGGCGCAGGCAAAAGAAGCTCAGGGTAATTATGATACTGCATATGCAGATTTTGAACGGCTTAGAGATGTCGAAGGGTATCAGCTGACAGGGTATACTGGCATGGCGCGAATTCACGAAACGAAAGGTGAATTTGAGAAAGCTCTTGGGATATACGGTCAATACCTGTCTATATTAGGTGATACCCCGGAAGTGGCTGGACAAAAAGCAGTAGTTGAAGAAAAAATAGCACAAATCAAGGCAGTCCAGTGAAGGTTATCCACACAGTCGAAGGAATACGTGATCAGGTCAATGAGTGGCACCAGCAAGGTTTACGGGTGGGACTTGTTCCAACTATGGGGTTTTTCCATGAAGGGCACCTCTCTCTTATGCGATGTGCTGTCGGGTGTTGTGACAAGGTTATAGTAACACTGTTTATAAATCCGCTGCAATTCGGGCCCAATGAAGATCTCGATGCGTATCCGAGAGATTTCGAACGCGATGGTGCTCTTGCAACAGCAGAGAATGTCGATGTTCTCTTTTGTCCAGATTCAACAGTCATGTACGGTAGGAATTTTCAAACAACCGTTTCCGTCGGATTGCTTTCACAGGGATTATGCGGTGCTGATCGACCAGGTCATTTTGATGGTGTGGCGACTGTTGTCACGAAACTTTTTCATTTGACCAAGCCCCACGTTGCCGTATTTGGCCAGAAGGATTTTCAGCAACTGGTGCTGATCAGACAGCTCGTGGAAGACCTCAATTTTGATATTGAAATAATTGGTCATCCGATAGTTCGTGAGGACGACGGATTAGCCATGAGTTCCAGGAATAAATATCTGGATACAGAAGAGAGAAAGATTGCGACGTGTTTGTATAAAGCAATCGTCGAAGCGAAAAAGATGTTTCGACAGAGTAGTGGTGTTCTACGGGCAGGTGAGATTAAAAAAATGGCCTATGCAATGATCGAAACGCATCCCGAGTGCTGTGTGGAATACGTGAGTGTTGTGAATAGGCAGACCCTGAAAGAGGTTGAAACTGCCGACAGTGACAGCAGGATCCTTTTAGCGATGAAGGTAAACGACAAGGTAAGACTTATAGATAATTCGCCGCTTGCTGATGAGTAAACTGTATCCTCTGTCATGAAATGTGATCAACAGGTGGACGCGCGTATCGCCTCTTTTGTCACTCGGTTTGATACTGTATGCCTGTCTGCAGTTGAGTTTACTCTATATCGAGGCTATAGACTGAAGCATATCGTTTTAACATGTCAGTCAGGCTTAACGATTGTAGAAGAAGAAAGAGTTGTATCATCATAAGGAGTTTATAATGCCAGGGTTTGAAATATTCGGAGAAGAAGAGAAAAAGGAAATACTTGAGGTACTTGATACCGGTGTCCTTTTTCGTTATGAGTTTGCTGAGCAACGTAAAGGCGTTTATAAGGTGAAGCAGTTTGAAGAAAACTTTGCCAAATATTGCGGCGCTGGCTTTGGCCAGGCAGTAACCAGCGGAACAGCAGCCTTAAAGGTTGCTCTTACAGCTCTTGGCGTTGGTCCAGGTGACGAAGTTATTACTCAAGGGTTTACCTTTGTTGCAACATGGGAAGCTATTTTGGAAGTGGGTGCAATACCGGTTTTTACGGAAGTCGATGAAACCATGAATATGGACCCTGCAGATCTGAAGAAAAAGATAACTGACAAGACTGCATGTATTATTCCAGTTCATATGCTCGGTGCGCAGGCTGATGTTGAGGAGATTGTCAAGATTGCCGCAAGTCATGGTATCCCTGTTCTTGAAGACACTGCTCAGGCTGCCGGCGGTCGTATCCATGGCAAGCATCTCGGTACTTTTGGCGCATGTGGCACATTCTCATTTGATGCAGTAAAAACCATGACTACCGGAGAGGGTGGTATGGTAATTACTGATAGCATTGAACTCTGGCGCTCAATGTCCGAGTATCATGATCATGGGCATGACCACAAAGTTAATCCAGGTGCGCGAGGCGGTGAAGGACGTCGTTTTATCGGTTCTAATTATCGCATGATGGAGCTTCAGGGAGCAATAGGTATTGCGCAGTTGGCGAAGCTCGACTCAATGATCGAAGCTCAAAAGGTTAGTAAATCCCGTATGATTGAGGCTATAGCTGAAATCCCCGGGTCTGGTGTGAGAAAACTCATCGATCCGGCTGGAGATACTGCAACATTTTGTTGTTTTACGCTTCAGGATAAAGAACACAGTGCCCGTGTGAACGAGGTGCTTCGTGCAGAAGGGTGCGGCGCGATTAACTTTGCAGAGAATACGTGGCATTTCTATCCGAAGTGGGAGCATCTTCTCGCAGGGTCCACTCCTGTTAAATCGGGTTGGCCATTTACTGAACCAGGTGGAAGAAGACGGGTTGTATATGACCAGGATGTGCTGCCAAAATCTGCTGATCTGATTGGTAGAACTCTGGTGTTTCCGGTTCCTATAAAATTCCCGGCAAATCGATTAGAGACTATATGTAATGCTTTAAGAAAGGCTGCAACTGCATAGAAATAGATAGTAAAACAATAAAAAAAAGGGCTATTTGACGCAATCAGAAACACTGCATCAGATGGCCCCTTTTTATTTTGAAAGGTAAATTATTTGTAAAACTTATGAGATCCGAACTGATCTATGTATGTGTATTGAGACGCCCAGTAGGGATTAACTGAGTCAAGATGATAATGCGTTGCACCTTCGGTAATGTCAGCTGTTTGCAGGGCTACATAAACTGATTGCATGCACTGAAGAAAAGCTTTGGTGTCGTCTGGAATATAGGACTCTTTTTGGAATGTCCAACTGAATTGATATGGTTGGGTAACTACGGCCTTGATAGGCATATTTTGTTCTTTTGCTCTGTTCAGAGTTACATGAACGATAGCAACCTGACCGACTTGTGGTTCAGAGCGGGCCTCATGATAGACGTTTAGAGTCAACCAGAGTAATCCTTCAAGAATTGACAAAATCCGCCTCCAAATTATTGATAAAAATAACCATTCTTGACTGCCTAAGGATGAAAAATACCTGAATATTGTGAACTTTTTTAAATTTCGACAATTGGCATTTAGGTTGTAATGTGTTGAAAACACAAAGGGTTGCATTTGCCAGTGTAGTTTTGGCAAGTAATAAATTTAGTATACAGTACTAGGGAGTGAGGTCAATCCCTATGTCATAGATTGAGTCAAATTTGATATAGTGAAAAGCTGTAGCAATTGAAAATGTGAGGATTTTGTTGCATTATAATTTTTTTTCAATACGGGTTGCTCGGGCCGGAATGATTGAATTCAGCTTTCTTTCCCCGGGTTTTATTGGTAAATGCGTTAGGTTCATTTTAATGATAGGCATATTCGGACCCAATATCTAACTTAACCATCTAAGTTCAAAAGAAAAAAAATATTATCTGATTATTATATCCCAGATATGTGAAGTTGTGTTCATGAAATATTTTCATTATGCTGCGTATAAGATGGCTGATGCAGTATCTCATCATGCATTTCCACTATCCACTATCAGCTGATCTTGAAAATAACCACAATAAAACGAAAATTTGCAATAAGGTGTTTATGAAATCATATTTTAAAGAACTGCTTTTTGAAATTCCATCACGAAGAGGTTTTTTCAACATCACTACTGATGTTGAAAAATGTCTTGCCGAGAGTGGTGTACGCGAAGGGTTGCTGTTGTGCAATGCGATGCATATAACAGCCTCAGTATTTATTAATGATGATGAGTCGGGGTTGCATCATGACTATGAGGTCTGGTTAGAGAAACTTGCTCCTCACTTGCCTGTTGAGCAGTATAAGCACAACAGTTATGAAGACAATGCCGATGCACATATGAAGCGGCAGGTCATGGGAAGAGAAGTCGTCGTTGCCGTCACTGATGGCAAGTTACACTTTGGGACCTGGGAACAAATTTTCTATGGAGAATTTGATGGCCGCAGGCCCAAGCGCGTTCTTGTCAAGATTATAGGCGAATAGGCAGCAATTAAGATAATTATTATCAGGCTGCTATGGTTGCTGGTGAGTAGTTGAGAAATGGCATGATCATCTCACCAGCAGCTTTTGTGCCATTCACAACGTGGTTAAACACAGCGTGCGCACCATTCTGTTTCATTTCAATCAACTCCCAGCAATCGGGATGTTGTGCAATAGCGTGCATAAGGCCGAGATGTTGGGTATGACCAGCTTTGTACGCTTCAATATGACCGAGTACTGGACAACCAAGTAGGGCGATGTCGCCTATAAGGTCCAACACTTTGTGCCTGATGAATTCATTTTCGAATCGCAAGCCGTCCTCGTTAAGGATTGATTTGCGATTCCAGTGAATAGCGATCACGTTGTCGAGTGTTCCACCAAGCGCCAGACCGTTGGCCCAAAGTTCTTCTACCTGCTCAACATAGCCAAATGTTCTTGCTCGGGCAATTTCTTTATCAAAATGGTCTGCGTACAGATTGATTGTAAACTTCTGTGTTGCTATGAACGAATCATCAAAATCAATTTCGCCGGTAATCTTAAGTCCGTTGTACGGGCTGATAGAGATTCGCTTGTCACCGTCGACATAGACAATTGGCTTCAAGATTCTAAGAACTTTGCGAAGGCCTGTTTGGCGACGTTTGCCTGTTTTCTTGATCATGATGAAAAACGGTTCGGCACTGCCATCCATGATAGGTACTTCGCCTGCGTCAAGTTCAATGTCTACATTATCTATACCGTAACTGCGCAGAGCCGCCATAAGGTGCTCAGTGGTGGAGATGGTACACTTATCTTCGCCGATAGTTGTTGCGAGACGAGTATCAACAACTTTGTCCATATGGGCTATGATTGGTTTCCCAGGCGCCAGGTCAGATCTGAAAAAACGAATCCCGCTATCTACTGGTGCAGGCTTAATTGTAAGGTTTACAGTTCTTCCTGAATGCAAACCAACGCCGCAACAGCTAACGGTTTTTTTCAAAGTATATTGATATGGATCTACTGGCAGCGACATACATGTTTCCTTTAAATTAAAAAAGTTTATAGATGTTTTGATATATGCATTTAGTATGCCAGTACGATATTGACGCAAGCGTGGATCGTTTTCTTTTATATAAGTTCGAAATTACAGCAAGTTAGGTTCTTGAGGGGAAAGGTGTGCTAATTTGTCCATTGTGTGTCAATTGCCACAAATGCGTTGAAAAGAACATGCTTTAAGTTGCTGACAGCATTGAGCAGAATGGTAATTACCTGTCAGTTGGTTGGCGAAAAGCCGATGGCTGAATCAATAAGATTTACAAATTCCTGAGAGAGGACAGGGCGCAGGATGAGGTAAAAAAGAGGTAAACGAGTAGTCGCATGATGTAATTTTACTATATCTTTTTCAGTAGTTATCAGCCCGGCGGCACCGGCATTTTCTGCTTTTTGACAGAGATTATTCAGTTCATCGGTGGAATATGACGCGTGATCTTTAAATGATGTCTGGCCACAGATCTGCAGGCCTTCACTTTTGATAGTATCAATAAAGCGTTCCGGGTGTGCGATACCACTGAAAGCATACAGAGGTATTTTTTTCGTGATGTCTGTATTTTCTCCTCTTTTAAGAGTGGATATGCCCGAAACTGATGTTCCAGATGTGAAAACAGGAGTGTTTGTGAATTTTTCTTTAAGAAGTTTTGAAAAAGCCTCTGCCCGGGAACTGTTTTCTGCGGTAACTCCGGTGAGGAGAAAGACGTCTGCACGTTTTAAGGCGTTTACTGGTTCTCTGAGCTCCCCCCCAGGAAATACACGACTGTTGCCTGCGAGAGTCGTAGCATTGAAAAGTACAATGTTAACATCTCTGGCGACTGCAAGGTGCTGAAACCCGTCATCGAGAATGATAATGTTACATCCGAGTTTTTCGCAGGCATAACGGCATGGAGTAATACGTTTTTTTCCTGTGACGACAACGAGCCCCGGTAAGGACGTCGCAAGCATGTACGGTTCATCTCCTGCGTCCTCAGGAGACAGGAGTATATTCTTACCATCTGAAACGACATTGACAGATTTGTCAGCTTTACCACGATAGCCACGACTAACCACAGCCGGCCGCCAGCCATTCTTATGTAAATGTTCTGCCAGCATCAAAACAGCAGGGGTTTTTCCTGTTCCACCCATTGTGAGGTTCCCGATAGAAATTACAGGTACCGGCAATGTGTTGACACGTAAAATATTGTGCCTGTAGAGGCTCGCCCGAACGGTCATTAGCAGACTGTAAAGAGGACTAAGAGGTCGGCCGAAAAGAAAAAGGAGATCAATCTGCTTCATAATTAACGTAGATGGCATCAAATGGTTTAAAAAAATAGGTAAAAATACTTTTTTCTTTCTTTTTTTGTCAATGCTGCGTAAAAAGACAACTACATTCATACGCAGTACGCGTCGGATTTGCAATTTCCTTTTTATATTTAAGTGTCAATTGTATAGGGCGCAATTTCATCAATAAGAGAAGAGAGGAGAAGACGATGAAAAAGAAAATTCTTGTTGCAGCAGCGGCCATGTGCGTGGCTATCACTGTACCTGTCGTTGGTTCAGCAGGTGATACGATCAAGTTCGGTGTTGCAGGAGCTCACAGTGGTGACCTTGCCTCCTATGGTTTGCCTACTGTAAATGCTGCTAAGATTGTTATAGAAAAAGTAAATGCCAACGGTGGTATTAATGGCAAGATGGTTGAGTTACTGGTTGAAGATGATGTATGTAAGCCAGAAGTAGCAACTAATACTGCTACCAAGCTTGTTTCTGAAGGTGTTGAGGTTGTTCTTGGTCATATCTGTTCTGGAGCCACCAAGGCTGCATTGCCTATCTATAAGAATGCGGGCGTATTGGTAATGTCTCCTTCGGCAACCAATCCTGAGCTTACTCAGAGTGGTGAATATCCAAACTTCGCCAGAACCATTGCGCCAGATGATGCACAAGCCATGGTTGATGTGGAATTTGCTTTAAACACATTAGGTTACACCAAAATCGCAGTTGTTCATGACAAGGGCGATTATGGTAAAGGTTTTGCTGAGTTTGCAAAAAAATTCCTGGAAGAATCCGGCAAAGCTGAAGTTGTCCTGTTTGAAGGTGTTACCCCGGGCGCAGTCGATTACTCAGCAATCGTACAGAAAATCAAGCGCTCCGGTGCCGAAGCAGTTATGTTTGGTGGGTATCATCCTGAGGCTTCTAAAATCATCGGTATGATGCGCAAGAAGCGCCTTAAAGCAGATTTTATTTCTGATGACGGCGTGAAAGATAATACCTTTATAAAAGTTGCTGGCAAAGACTCTGAAGGCGCATACGCTTCCGGGCCAAAAGATACTACCAAAAATCCTCTTTCCATACAGGCTGTGCAGGAGCATAAAGATATGTTCGGAGCAGATCCGGGCGCGTTCTTTGAAAATGCCTATTCTGCAACCCTGGCCATGCTGAACGCTATAGATAAGGCTGACTCAACAGAGTTGGAAGCAGTTAAGAAAGCTCTCCAGACTGAGAAGGTTGACACTCCGGTTGGTAGCATCTATTTTGATGAAAAGGGCGACGCTATTGGTGTTGGATTCTCTGTTTATCAAGTTAAGGATGGTGTGTTTGTAGAATTATAACAACCATTTTCATAAACACTTATGATACCTGAAACAGACTGCGCCGAGTTTTTGCAGCATGTTTCAGGTACTTTTTTTTGTGGTAGCATATGGATTATTTTATAGAGCTTTTTTGTAGCGGGTTGTCAAGAGGCGCTATCTATGCGCTCATAGCTCTTGGCTACACTATGGTTTACGGCATTATCGGTCTCATCAATTTCGCTCATGGTGAGATTTATATGATCGGAGCTTTTACTTCATTTATTGTTGCAACTGTATTATCTATTCTCGGTTTTCCTCTGCTGGCTATTGTTGCCCTTTCGGGTGTAGCTGCTGCCATCTGGGCCAGTGCATACGGCTTTACCATAGAAAAAATAGCGTATAAGCCACTGCGACATGCGCCTCGACTTTCTCCACTCATCAGCGCTATTGGAATGTCTATTTTTCTGCAAAATTATGTTTTACTTGCGCAGACATCTGATTTCATGCCGTTTCCTGAGTTGATACCTGAGTTTGAGTTTATGGAGCCATATGCCCATGTAGTTGGTTCATCAGATCTTGTCATTTTGGTTACCACCACAATCGTCATGCTCATTCTTACCTATGTGATTAAGTTCACCCGCATAGGTAAGGCTATGCGGGCAACTGCTCAGGATCGGACCATGGCAATGCTGGTTGGGATTAATGTGAATAATATTATATCTGCAACTTTTATCATCGGTTCTGCCCTTGCTGCAATTGGTGGTCTGCTTATCGCCTCGCACATTGGTCAGATCAACTTTTATATAGGTTTTATTGCCGGTATAAAGGCGTTTACTGCTGCTGTTCTTGGAGGTATCGGGTCGATCCCGGGTGCTGTGCTTGGAAGTTTAATCCTCGGTTTGACTGAAAGTTTTGCAACAGGTTATGTTTCTAGTGATTATGAGGATGTCTTTGCATTCTCTCTACTTGTTTTGATTTTGCTCTTCAAACCGTCGGGTCTTCTAGGGAAGGCTGAAACCCAGAAAGTGTAAAATGTTAGGTCGCTATGTTTTCTTTTAATGATATTAAAAAAGGCGCACTCATTTCTCTCTGGTTTATTTTTCTGACCTTTCCACTCATGGTCATTAAAGTCGACCCGATAGAAAGAATTATTCATTGGCGTTGGAGCAACGCTATCATGATTGGAGTCGGCACATTTGCCGTCTACCTTTTCATGCAGTTTCTCAAATACCGTAAAGAACAGCAGATACAGAATCGGACTGTGAAGGATACAGAAGAGCTTTCTATTATTCACAGGCTTATCGCCGAACCCAAAAAGAGGAACATACTCTTTGCCAGTTTAATGGCTATAGTTCTGATATTTCCTCATTTTGTTTCTACATATCAAACAAATATTATGATCACGGCCCTGATGTATGTTGTTCTCGGGCTTGGTTTAAATATTGTTGTGGGTATGGCTGGACTGCTTGATCTTGGATTTGTGGCGTTTTACGCGGTGGGTGCATATTCGTATGCTCTTCTCAATCACCATTTTGGCCTTGGTTTCTGGGTGGTACTTCCAATCGGTGGTGGACTCGCTGCAATTGCTGGCATTCTTCTTGGCTTTCCGGTCCTGAGGTTGCGAGGAGACTATCTTGCAATTGTGACACTTGGTTTTGGTGAAATTATTCGACTTGTGCTGGAAAACTGGAATGAATTTTCCAAAGGGCCGAGCGGTATTTCTAATATCGCAAGACCAGGTTTTTTTGGCATGGAAATGTCACTCGAAGGCTCGATTCTCTACCTCTATTATATCATGGTAGCTTTCATGATATTTACAATTTTTGTGGTCAACAGATTGCAGGATTCGCGCATGGGGCGTGCATGGATTGCTCTCCGTGAAGATGAGATCGCCTGTCAGGCTATGGGGATTGACAAACAGAAGACCAAACTCGCTGCTTTCTCGCTTGGAGCGTTCTGGGCAGGTGTTGTCGGTGTCGTTTTCGCTGCAAAAACAACATTTATCAACCCAGCAAGTTTCACCTTTCTTGAATCCGCCATTATTCTCTCTATTGTCGTTCTCGGTGGTATGGGGTCGATTGTCGGTGTTATTATCGGAGCCTTGGTTTTGATACTCATGCCGGAGTACCTTCGAGCCCTGTCTGAGTACAGGATGTTGGCATTTGGTGCGATTCTGGTTGCGATGATGATCTTCAGGCCTCAGGGGCTGATTGCCAATGTTCGCAGAACTTACAGATCTGAGAAAAAAAATAATCCCGCATAGAATCTACAATGACTACACCGATATTAAGCGTAACCGGTCTTACCATGGATTTTGGCGGAATTCGCGCCTTGAACCATCTCGACCTCAATGTTAATGCTGGCGAAATCGTAGCGCTCATAGGGCCAAACGGTGCTGGTAAAACTACTTTTTTTAACTGTGTAACAGGTATTTACACTCCTACTTCCGGAGATGTGATACTGAACAGGCCTGGAGCTAAAAAAGCTATCAGCCTCAAGGGGCTGAAACCCAATAAGGTAACTGAAAAGGGTCTGGCCAGGACATTTCAGAATATTCGCCTGTTTTCCAAAATGACAGTTCTTGAGAATGTAATGATTGGACGACATTGTCGCACAAAGTCATTTATTCTTGGAGCCATTTTGAGAACCAGTTTTACCCGCAGGGAAGAGCGGGAAATAATGGAGATGAGTTATCGTTTGCTCGAAAAAACCGGTCTGGTCAAGCATGCTGATGATCTCGCCGAAAATCTCTCGTATGGAGCCCAGCGAAGGCTTGAAATAGCTCGTGCTCTTGCCACAGAACCGCTGCTATTGTTGCTTGACGAACCGGCTGCAGGTATGAACCCACAGGAGACGCAGGAACTCATATCCCTTATAAAAGAGATCTCATCGGATGGGCAGGCTATTCTGCTTATAGAGCACGATATGAAACTGGTCATGACACTCTCCGATCGAATCTTTGTCATGGATTACGGTAAAAAAATAGCTGAGGGAAATCCTGAGGAAATAAGGACAAATCCAGAGGTCATCAAAGCGTATTTGGGTGAGGATGTCGATGCTTAAACTTGATAACATTCAGGCAGGATATGGAAATATACTGGCGTTGAAAAATGTCAGCCTGGAGATCAATCAGGGAGAGATTATTACGCTGATTGGCGCAAACGGTGCCGGAAAAAGCACAACCTTGATGAGTATCTCTGGAGTTGTTCCTTGCAGATCCGGAAGAATTTTGTTTAATGGTGAAGAAATCCAGGGCAAAAGTTCTGATGCCATTGTCAAAATGGGTCTTTGCCAGGTCCCTGAGGGAAGACATATTTTTCCGCAGTTGACAGTTTCGGAAAACCTCGACATGGGTGCCTTTCTACGAAATGACAAGGCAGAGATCAAGAAGGATCTTGAATATGTTTTCTCACTGTTTCCGATTCTGGCCGAGAGAAGGCATCAGGACGGAGGAACCTTAAGCGGCGGCGAGCAACAGATGCTCGCAATGTCACGTGCCTTGATGGCACGACCGCAACTCCTTCTCCTTGATGAACCTTCCATGGGACTTGCTCCCCTGGTAATTAGGCAGATTTTTGAGATCATCAAGCAAATTAACAAAGAAAATAATACAACAATTTTTCTGGTCGAACAGAATGCCAATCAGGCTCTGCATATAGCGGACAGGGGCTACGTTATAGAAAACGGAGCAATTACTCTTAGCGGTCCTGCATCTGATCTCCTGACGAATCAGGATGTGCAGAAAGCCTACCTTGGTATCTGATCAGTGCAACGGCTGGTGTTGCGATATGACTGCACCAGCTTTTAAAAGGAGCACAACCCTCAATGGGAACTATTAAAGCAGGTGTAATTGGTGTTGGCTATCTAGGCAGATTTCATGCACAGAAATATGCGGCCCTTGAAGGTGTTGAACTTGTCGGTGTCGCCGATCCTGTCGAGGCTCAAGCTGCACGGGTAGCAGCTGAGTGTTCTTGTGCAGCATTCACAGATTATAAAGATCTATTAGATAAGGTTGATGCTGTATCTATTGTTGTTCCAACGAGCCTGCATCATGAGGTTGCAAGTGTCTGCCTGCAGGCTGGTGTTGACATCTTGCTCGAAAAACCCATCACTGTCACTCTGGAAGAAGCAGATGATCTTATAGCAATAGCTGAAGAAAAATCGCTGGTATTTCAGGTCGGCCATCTTGAGCGTTTCAATCCTGCTGTTCAGGCGATGGAACCGCATCTCACCTATCCACTGTTTATAGAAAGTAATAGAATTTCTGTTTTTAAAAACAGAGGGGTTGATGTTGATGTTGTTTTAGATCTGATGATTCACGATATTGACATCATAATGAATATCGTAAAATCCCCGATCAAGCAGATTCATACTGTTGGGGCTCCAGTTGCTACACGGACTACAGATATAGCAAATGCACGTTTGATTTTTGAAAACGGGGCGACAGCGAATGTCACAGTTAGTCGCATCTCACGAACAAATATCCGTAAGATGCGCATTTTTCAACCCGGTTCTTATATCAATGTTGATTTTGCCAACAAAAAGGTCATGACAATTCATCTTAAAGATGAATTGATGGAATCGGGAATGCCGAAGCAGGACGTCGAGGTCAGTTCTTTTGCCGATGGCGATGCATTGAGAAGCGAAATCGAGCATTTCATTAATAATGTGCGCAATCGTACCAGACCTTCAGTCTCAGGTCATGAAGGCAGACGAGCTCTTGCAGTTGCTCTCGAAGTTATGTCTCAGATTAAAGCGCATCAGGAACTTGATGTCTTTCAGAAGTACTTTAATCGGAATTGAAAAAAGTGAAGTCCGTTATGATAGTCACCGGAGAAGCCTCCGGTGACTTGCATGGTGCCAATCTGGTCAAAGCCATGCTACGTAGAGATCCGAATATTACCTTTTCCGGAATGGGCGGTGAAGAACTCGCTGGTGCAGGAGTTGATCTACTCTTTGATGCTGAAAAAGTATCTGTGATGGGTATAGTCGAAGTTATTTCACACCTGCCTGATATCCGCAAAGCGCAGAAAATACTGAAATATCATCTTGCAACTGCTCGACCTGATCTACTCATTATCATTGATCTGCCTGATTTCAATCTCCTCTTAGCCAAAAGCGCAAAAAAACACGGGATACCGGTTTTTTATTACATATCTCCTCAGGTATGGGCCTGGCGTTCCGGTAGAGTTCGCACCATTGCCGCCCGGGTAGATACTGTCGGTGTAATATTGCCTTTTGAGGAGAAGTTCTTTTGTGAACGTGGAGTCAAGGCCCATTACGTTGGACATCCGTTGCTGGATACCGTTGCCGTTACAGAATCACGTGCTGATTTTCTGAATCGGCATGGGGTTGATCCCGGAAGAAAGTGCATTGGTCTTTTACCCGGAAGCCGTTCAAGAGAGATATCCTTTCTCTTGCCAATTTTTTTGGATGCTGCATTAAAGCTACAGGAAAGCAGTACGGAACCTTTAACATTTCTTATTCCTCTCGCTTCAACTATTTCTGAACAGCAGTTGTTTGATCAAGGGCTCGATAGATATGAAAAGTTGCTGGATATCAGAATAATCAAAGGTGAGAGATACAATCTTATGGCAGCATGTGCTGCAGTTGTAGCTGCCTCCGGCACAGTTACGCTTGAACTTGCACTACTGCGGGTGCCGATGATAGTGACGTATAAATTTTCACCATTCACTTATCATCTAGGTAAACTTCTTATTAAGCTCAAGCATTTCTCGCTTGTAAATCTAATAGCAGAGCGAGAGATAGTGCCCGAATTGCTGCAAGATCAGGTCTGTCCTGAAACCATCGCCAGTTCACTCTACGATTTAACGTACGATGTTCATATTCGCAGAGAAATGCAGAAGGGTTTGATGGAAGTTTGTGAAAAACTCGGAAGTAAAGGTGCATCAGATAAAGCCGCTGAGCTAGCGTTAAAAATGTTGCGTGGTAAGAAATGAGTGACATTGTCGATGAGGATGAGGATGAGGAGAGTGTTGAAATTCCTATAAATGGAGTTCTTGACCTGCACCCATTTTCGCCGAAAGATCTGAAGACTCTCATACCTGACTATGTTGATGAATGTCAGATACGCGGTATTTATGAAATCCGTTTTATTCACGGAAAAGGAATCGGCAATATCCGGAGATCGGTACATTCACTGCTTGAAAAAAACTCTAAAGTTAAACGATACTATCTGGCGGGGAATGAGGTAGGTGGTTGGGGGGCAACTATTGTAGAGATATTTCCGCAATAGATAATTTTCCGGTCATAAAGAAATCTCGAAACATAGGCGCTCACAGGATATCTCACCTACCTGATGTATTAATATTCAACCCTGTAACTGATTACAGGTGCTACACGTTTGAAAATATACAGTTTCTCTCAGCTGATCTATAACGAGTAAACATGAAATCGGCGTGTAAACGGGCAGTTGAATGTCAGTTTGTACGCTATGAGCTGAAGTTCCTCTTTCCCTCTTGCCCCTCCGTATCTGTAATCACCGATCAAAGGATGCCCAATCCCGCTGAGATGTCTGCGTATCTGGTGGTACCTTCCTGTTTTCAAATGTATATCAATAATTGTACGTCGTTGTTCTTTGTCGTGGGCTGTAACTGTAATAATCGTGTGGGCAGGTTTTCCATCTATCGTATTATGAATATTGAGTATTTCTCCCTCTTCTGCAAGTAGCCCGTTCACAACAGCTCTATATTTTTTTTCAATTTTTCCTGATCTGAAGAGTTCTGAAAAACGTGCCGCAGCGTCTTTGTTGTGCGCCAGGAGAACGAGCCCTCGTGCCTCACGGTCAAGTCTGTGTACCAGAAAAAGAGAGGAACACTCCAGTTTCTTTTCAGCGACTCTTAATAAAGAGCAATGGTCGCCATAACGTGTGCCCTGGCTAAGAAGGCCGGCAGGTTTATTCCATATGCTGTAATTTTTATCGTGGGCAATGCACTCTGGTTCCGGCACTGGCTGGCTGAGTATTTCCGGATCATAATAAACTGTAAATATGTCTCCGGGTTTTACAGGCAATTTGGCTTTGCGGATCCGCTGTTCTTTTTTGCCGCTTCGTTTGAGCCAGATGGCTCCTTTATTGAGGCATTCCTTTAATACAGTTTTTGAGAGGCCGGTTTTTTCGGCCAGCAGATCAACAAGAATTCCCTGTTGATCTGCTACTATCTGTTTGTCAAATTTCAAAATCAGCACACGCAAAATTCATTGTTTTCATGATTTGGTTATAGACTTCCGTCCACAAGATTTCTTGGGAAAAGACTCTTCACATCATAGATAATCGATCGCTCCTTACATAGAGCACGGAGATCGGCTACGGTCATTTCACGATACTGCTGGTGAGAAACAGTAACGATGATTGCGTCATAAGTATTCGATTCGAGAGTCTGCACAAGATCAATGTTATATTCTCTGACAGCCTCAGCAGAATCAGCCCAAGGGTCATGTACATCCACATCTACACCAAATTCTTGCAGTTCATGGATAATATCTATAACCCGGGTGTTGCGCAGGTCTGGGCAATCTTCTTTAAAGGTGAGCCCCAGGATAAGAATCTTACATGCTGTAGTGTCAATTTTCTTTTTGAGCAACAGTTTGATTACACTGGCAGCAATATGGTGGCCCATATGATCATTTGTTCGTCGACCGGCTAGAATCATACTCGGATGATAACCAACTTCCTGGGCTTTATGGGTGAGATAGTATGGGTCAACCCCGATACAATGGCCCCCGACCAGGCCTGGTCTGAACGGTAGAAAATTCCATTTTGTTCCTGCGGCTTCCAAAACTTCAAGGGTGTTAATTCCCAGCTTGTCGAAAATAAGTGACAACTCATTTACCAGAGCAATATTGACATCACGCTGTGTGTTCTCAATTACCTTTGCAGCTTCAGCAACTTTTATTGAACTGGCTTTGAATGTTCCGGCGGTAATAATAGAACTATACAGTTGATCTACAAACTGCGCTATTTCCGGAGTTGAACCAGAGGTGACCTTAACAATGCTTGGTAATCTGTGTTCTTTGTCGCCGGGATTGATGCGCTCTGGCGAATATCCGCAATAAAAGTCTGCATTAAACTTCAGGCCTGAAAGTTCTTCCAGGATAGGCACACAGACTTCTTCTGTCGCTCCCGGGTAGACTGTTGATTCGTAGACTACTATGTCCCCGGGTTTTAAACATGCCCCAACGGTTTTCGATGCTCCCACAAGAGGAGAGAGATCAGGTCTTTTGGCTGCATCTATAGGCGTAGGAACGGCAACGATATAGATATTGCATTCAGCTATTTTCTGTATTTCAGCGGTGAAGTTTAAATACTTTGCAGAAGCAAGTTCTTCATCACTTACTTCAAGTGTCGCATCTGTACCGGAAATGAGTTCTGCAATTCTTGTTGTATTTAAATCAAAGCCGGTTGTAGGGAATTTTAACCCAAATTCAACAGCGAGTGGCAGGCCAACATAGCCAAGTCCAATCACACAAATTCTAGCATCGCTCAAAGATATCATTTCGGTTTTCCTGATTGTTGTATAAGAAGGGGAATGCTATTGTATCTATCAATTTGAAATTAGTGCATTATCTCAGTGAAAAAGTCAAATTGAAAGCAGCATTGTGATTGCGAATACTCCCCTGGAATGGCTATATTTTCGACGCTTTATGTCTGATAGGCTTGTAGGGGTGACAGTTTGTTTTTTTACAAGCCTATTGAAATCAGTAAGATAACATTTATCAACTTTTCCTTCGCGTAGCTTAGGATGGACAATGCAAAGGTTCAGACTTTTTCAGGTCCATAATAGATCAGTCCCTGATTGTCAGTTTCAGCGACAGCGATGCTGTAAAGTGAGTACCGGCTATGATCAAGCTTTGCCACAAGGTTATCGTAAATATATTTTGCGATATGTTCAGATGAAGGGTTGAGGACACGAAACGCTTCATGGGCATTGAGATCGCAGTGGTCGATAGTATCAATCACTGCTTTCACATGTTTTTTAAGGACAGTGAAATCTATTCCCATGCCAAGATGGTCGAGTTCTGTAGCACGGACTGTTACCTTTACTTTCCAGTTATGGCCATGTGGATTCTCACAATCTCCAGGGTAATCTCTGAGGTGATGGGCTCCGGCAAAATGGGTTTTTACAAAAATATCGTACATGCGTCACTCCTGGAGTAATTTATAGTGCCGAATGTTCAGACTGTTGACTGGTAAATAATTACGGCACATGTTTAACTGATATCCTTGACTATATAATATCCATTCCATCCATATTCCAGCAAAAAGGAGGCAATATATGGCAGTCATTGCTCCATTGCGTGCTGTTTTTTTTAATACAGATAGTGTCGGTGATCTAAGTACTGTCGTAACTCCCCCATATGACGTGCTGAATGCATCGGAAGCCAGATTGCTGCAGGCAGCAAATAAATATAATATGGTGCGCTTGGATCTGCCAAAAGAAATTGGTTCTGAACAGTTTTCAACAGATCGGTATGCACGTGCGGCTGAAACATTCAAAGGATGGATGCGCGGTGGTATTCTCGTAAAAGATTTTGAACATTGCTTGTATTACTGCGAAACGCATTATTCTCTTGCAGATGGTACTGACCATGTAAGAAAAGGGTTCATCGCTCTGGCTGAATTACATGAATTCTCTGAGAAGATTATTAAACCGCATGAAAAAACATATAGTTCGGTGATATCTGATCGGTTACGCCTGATGGAGCATTGCAAGGCACAATTCAGTCAGGTGTTTTCTCTCTATTCAGACAGGGACAACTCGGTTATAGGCCTCCTGCAAGGTGAAAAAGGAGAGGTGCATTCATCAGTACACGACAGTATCGGATGTAAGCATACTCTCTACAGAGTGAATAACTCTGAGGTAATTGATACAATATGCAGAATATTTAAAGAAAAGCCCCTGTACATTGCAGATGGACATCATCGCTACACAACTGCGCTGGCGTACAGGAAGAAAATGCTTGAGCGAGGAGATATTTCATCTGGTCATCCGGCAAATTATGTCATGATGTATCTGTGTCCAATGGAAGACCCGGGCCTCGTCATCCTCCCAACCCATAGATTGCTGCAATTTAAAGGTGAGCTTTCTGCAGCAGATTTCTACAATCGATTCTCATCATATTTTGATATAAAAGCATACTCCGACGATGAACTTGGTAAACCCAGCGGATCCGGGATGTTGCAAAGCATGAAAAAGCTGTCGTCAGAGTTGTCTGTCGATTATAGTTCCTGTGTTTTTGGTGTCTATTTGCCTCTTTTGGACAAATGGTTCACTCTTCAATTGAAAAAAGATGTTTTGGGGCAAGGTGATGTACTTGAAAAAGGCGTGCAGGATCTGGATGTAACCATTTTGTCAGAGATTATATTTAAGAATATTCTGGGAGTGGATGATAAGGCGAGTGTAAATGCACATCGTTTACATTTCATAAGTGAAATATATGCAGCAGTGGAGCAGGCTGAACAGCTGTGCGATGAAGATAATAGCCATTCGCCGATCCTTTTTTTGCTGAATCCTACAACAGTTGATCAGGTACGGACGGTGGCAGATGCCAGACGAACCATGCCTCACAAATCTACTTTTTTTTACCCTAAAGTCATTACCGGCCTTATCATGAATCATCTGGATGAAAAAGACACTGTCTATACAACAGCACCATGACTGACGTACCACAATTCGTAGCAGGCCGTGAAGTTACTGCTGACTCAATTTTTGACGGCGCGATTACCGCTTTACAGTTTTATAACGGGTATCGTTTTTCAGTAGATGCCATACTTGCAGCTCATTTTCATATCCCCGTAAAAGATGCGCGAATACTGGATCTAGGTGCAGGCTGCGGAATAATCGGACTCATCATGATGTATCGCTGGGGGCAAAGAATAGCATCTCTTCAGGCCTTCGAGCTACAAACCCAGCTGAAAGTGCTGGCTGAGAAAAATTTTGAACTCAACAGCTATCAGCAGAGATGTTCATGTATTCAAGGTGATGTGAAAAATATTCTTCATCATATCAGACCTGAATCATATACTCAGGTGGTCTGTAACCCGCCATTCTACCACACGCTCAATGGCCGGCAGAGCCTGGATGAACAATCCAGAATAGCCAGACATCAAATTACTGCAGATCTTGTGGATTTTACCAAAGCAGCAGCTATGGCTGTTAAAAACGGTGGTACTGCCGTTTTTATATACCCTGCAGAAAAGTTTACCGAACTGACCGAGGCGTTGGAGCGTGTCCGTTTGGAAATGAAGTTGATACAGTTTGTATACAGTTATCCCGGCAAGCAAAATGAAGCGAGGCTGGTACTCGTACGATGCGTAAAGAACGGGGGGAAAGGTGTCCGCGTGGCTGCTCCTTTTTATATATATGAACAGAAAAATGGTAACTACAGCCCTGATATGCTTCGTCTCTACAACCCCAGGCCGTTAGCGGAGCCATTTGTTTAACACTTATCGTATCTCAAACATACGAAACAACTTTTTCCATTACTCATGCTTGCCAAAATAATCAGTTGTACGTCTGTGGGTGTCAGTGGTCTTCTTATTGATGTTGAAGTGGATGTATCTCTTGGTCTGCCGACATTTTCAACAGTGGGTCTGCCTGACAATGCAGTCCGCGAGAATAAGGATCGGGTAAAAGCCGCAATAAAAAATTGTGGATATGAATTTCCAAACAGGCGCATAACAGTCAACCTGGCACCTGCGGATGTTAAAAAAGAGGGGGCTGGTTTTGATTTGCCAACGGCTATTGGTATTCTTGCAGCGACAGAACTCATATCGTCAGAAGCTGTTGATAAGATATGTATTACGGGAGAGTTATCACTGGATGGTAGTGTTCGTAAGGTGAAAGGGCT
This sequence comes from Desulfopila sp., assembly GCA_041582995.1. GTDB lineage: Bacteria > Desulfobacterota > Desulfobulbia > Desulfobulbales > Desulfocapsaceae > Desulfopila. The sequence goes on from JBFHGS010000008.1 coordinate 23,244, forward strand.
CCTGCCTATGCTGCTTGCAGCAAGGGCAGCAGGGGTGCGAAAGTTCATAATACCTGAGGAAAACAGCGACGAAGCGGCAATTGGTGCTCGTGGCATTGAGGTAATACCTGTAAAAAATTTACCGGAGGCTGTTGAATTTCTAGCAGGTTTGCGGCAGATTTCTGCTGTCGTTGTTGCCACTCCGTTGGAAATGATGCAGGTAATGGATTACCAGGTAGATTTTGCAGAGGTTAAAGGGCAGCTGCATGTGAAAAGAGCTTTGGAAATAGCAGCTTCCGGGAGTCATAACCTGCTTATGCAGGGTCCACCCGGCTCCGGCAAAACAATGCTGGCTCGAAGATTGCCGACTATTTTGCCGGATATGACGTATGAAGAAGTTATTGAAACCACGAAAATATATAGTGTAAGCCCGGTCGGAGCAACTGGACCTGCGCTTCAGTTGCACAGGCCTTTTCGCTCACCTCATCATACCATCTCAGATGCCGGTTTGATTGGTGGAGGTAATGTTCCGCGACCTGGAGAAGTGTCACTTGCTCACAATGGTGTTTTGTTTCTTGATGAGTTACCTGAGTTTAAGAAGCATGTACTTGAGGTTTTGCGGCAACCGCTTGAAGATGGTCAGGTGACGATTGCGCGGGCAAATATGACTCTAAGTTTTCCTTCAAGTTTTGTGCTTATCGTTTCGATGAATCCGTGTCCATGCGGTTTTCTTGGCGATCGTACGAACAGTTGTTCCTGCACTCAGACCCAGATTCAACGCTATCAGAGTAAAATTTCCGGCCCGTTGCTCGACCGCATTGATCTTCATCTCTCTGTCGCAGCTTTACAATATGGTGAAATGAGTGGTAAGGAGAAAGGGGAAAGTTCTGCAGCCATCAGGGAACGTGTTAATGCTACCCGAAAAGTCCAGGAAAAACGATTTTTAGAATATCCCGGCATCCGTTGCAATGGCCAGATGAAAACACGGGAAATCGAAAAATTCTGTTCTATTGACAGCAAAGCATCGCTTCTGTTGGAAAAAGGAATGGAGAAACTGGGCCTTTCAGCCAGAGGCTATCACCGGATTTTGAAAATAGCCCGAACCATTGCCGACATGGAACAGTCGGAAGCGATCACCTCGCCGCATATTGCCGAAGCAATCCAGTTTCGTCGCAATACTTTCTGAACAGCTGACCAGAGGAGCATGTGGGATGCGAATTGTAGCAAGTCTGTTATTTTTTATGCTGCTCATTCTTGGCATTTTTTTTCTCGATAAACCCCTTGTGCATGAAATAACGCCGGCTTCGTTCCTGCCTCAAGACACCCTGGTTTATGTTGAACAGCAAAATGGTGCGCGAGCAATCAAACAGTTTGTGAAGTCGAAGCTTGGTAAAGCTCTGGAGACAATCAACTATGTCCAGGTAATGCAGGATATTGAAAGTGATCCGCTTGACATAGACCTGGTTGAGAAAACTCTCTTAACTCTTAAAAAGCTTAAAGATGATAAGCTTGTACATGAAATTCTTGGCTATAAATGCAGCATAGCACTCTTTGCTCAACGCAGCTGGTCAGGAAACGCTGATACCGTTGAACAATATATAAAAGATCATCTCTTGCTTATCAGCAAACCTCATCTGACAGCTCCCGCTCTTGAAGCTCTGGCCTCGCTGTATATTGCGGATACAGAAATGGAAGTTGTGCCCTATGGTGAGTATACAATTAAGCGCTTTCGGGTTGATCATGATACCGTTTCGGTTGTTTTCACCAGAGATTTTGTTCTGGCTGCCCTGGAAGAGAGAGTGCTTCGTGAGGCACTTGATATCTATGCATCACCCTCTGCATCGCTCAGGGCAAATGTAGAATTTGCAGATAATAAAAAGAAGTTTAAAAAATCGGATAGATTGCTTTATTTTTCGGTTGAAGGTTTACAGAAACTTGCAGAATATGGGGCGAGTCGAGTTCAGTCAGCCAGGGCACAGGCAATTCTTGCGGAATTGTCCTCATTGAAAGGCGTGGTCTCCGTTATGTATGGGGCTTGGCGAAATAGTGCAACTATTCAGGATAGAGTATTTGTACGATTGAACCATTCGCAGATGGATCCGTTAGTTGGTAAAATGATAGATACCGCACCATCCCTGAATGATACACTGCCGTTTATCTCCAAGGATGCTCTGTTGTATTACTGGTCCAACACCTTAAACGTCAGGCTGCTCTGGGAAATGTATGTGTCGGAGGCAGGCGAGAATAACGGTGGTGTTGCGAATGTACGAAATGCTATTCAGGCTATCACCGGGCATGCGATTGAAGACCTTATGGAGATGGTTAGCAGTAACGTGAGCATTTTGATGAAAAAAAGTGCCCGGGCCCAATTTGTACCGATTCCGGACCTGGCAGTTATGGTTAAACTCAAAGATCCAGAAAGAATAGGGGAGATTCTGCACCAGAGCCTTGTTAATCACGATATCAATATTGAGAGCCGCAAATATAAGGAAATACAGTATTATTACTGGGGACTCTATCCGCAGGAAAGCCTTCAGCCAGTGTATGCAATACACCGTGACTATCTTATTCTGGCAAACACTTTGGACATCCTGAAAACTATCATTGATACTCCCATGAACGCTTCACGGCTTATTGCCTCAGCCGGATTTAAGGAACTTGATCCTGGTTTTCAGAAACTGAATAACTCAGTATGCTATGTCGATCAGGCAACTCTTGTAACCCACCTTGAAGATCTTTTCAGCTGGGCGGGAACCATGCTGGCTATTCAGGATCGGCATGCAGCAGAAAAATCAAAAAAAATAATTGATGAATTTATAAGCCCACTGTTCCTTGGTATGGCAATGTATGAAAAAGCAGCAACGCGGACGTATATAGACGGTGATCGAATCATCATCGAATCAAAAACCAGAATACATAAGTAGCTACAATATAGATTATGGAAAAATTTGTAAGTGAACTGAAAAAGGTCCTTCCTTTAAAAAATACTACCGATATCGGTGATATAGTACTCATAGCTGCAAAAGAGCCTCAGATGCTCATGTATGCCAAAGTTACGCAGATAGAACGTGATACTAGCAGAAAGGATGAGTGGTGGCATATACACTTGTCAGTATTGTCGATTCCTCTGCAGAACATGGTATGGACCCTGAGAACATCGCAAATGACTGGTATGGAAATATTCACCATGGGTGGAGAGGAACGTTTTGTAAAAGCTGTTGATTTCCCTAAAGAAGATGCTGCGCCCAAAGCCCCTGAAAAACAACCGGAGAAACCTGCGGGTAAGATAACTCCGTTTAAGCGGGTAAAATAACGAGCACACACTTTTTGTGTTTTCTTTTGAAATTCCTACCGAAAGTAATCAATGCACGAACGTGACTTTATTAAATCTCTTGCCAGCAGAGTAGCAAGAGATCATGCCCACTTGAAAAAAGGCATTGGAGATGATTGCGCAATATTTGCTTCAATACCCGGTTCAGATTGGCTTATAACTGCTGATATGCTTGTTGATAAGGTTCATTTCGACACAACTTGGCATGACCCTTATCTGCTAGGACGTAAATCACTGGCTGTCAATGTCAGTGATATCGCAGCAATGGGAGGAGTTCCTCAGTTTGCACTTCTTTCCATGGGAATCCCCGGCTCATATGATTCAGAATGGACAGATCGGTATATGGATGGATTTATTTCATTTTTGGATCAGTTCGGTTGCGTGCTTATCGGTGGTGATACCGTCTCGAGTGATATACTGACATTTTCTATTACAGTCTTGGGTTCGGCTGAAGATGGAAAGGCTATTGGCAGGCAGGGAGCGAGTGCCGGTGACTCTGTCTATGTTTCAGGACCGCTTGGTTCAGCCGCAGCCGGTTTGTACCTGTGTCAGAAAGGGAGTTTTGGTATACCGGAGACAAAGAGTAGCCGTTGGGGAGCGCTCTTGGCAAGGCATCTGAATCCTGTGCCGAGAGTGGGCCTCGGTCGATTACTCCTGCAGAGTGGCTGTGTTACTGCGATGCAGGATATCTCAGATGGTATTGCTACAGACCTGAGCCATATCTGTACTGCCAGCGGAGTAGCAGCTGTGCTTGATGAAAATACGCTGCCCGCGCATCCTGAATTGCTTAAAATGTGTGCGGAAATGGAAATGGCAGCTACTGATTTTCAACTTCGTGGCGGAGAGGATTATGAGTTACTCTTTACTGTGCCCAGAGCTTGTGAACCCGATTTGTTGCAGAAACTGTCAGCTGCAGACCAGCATATTCATCGCGTTGGTGTGATTGAAGAAGGAGAGGGTGTTTCGATACGGACACATTCCGGTGAATGTGTCCGTATCGATTACCAGGGGTATGAACACTCTTCCTGAGTTATTCAACCGGCAGGAAGCAGAAACGACAGTTTCAAGATATCAAGATTGGTTTTCAGCTGCCGGTAACTGATATATGGAGACTTATCGAGCATTATCTTTGAGGCCTTCACCTGATCAGTATCTTTGTATTTATCAGAGAGATACACTATTTCACTAATACCTGCCTGAATGATAACTTTTGTGCACTCATTACATGGGAACAGGCCGACGTAGATACGACAGTTGCGCAGGTCCGTCGAGATAGCGTTAAGGACAGCATTCAGCTCTGCATGGCAGACGTATGGGTATTTGGTATCCAGATAATCACCATCACGTTCCCATGGAAGTTCGTCATCAGAGCACCCCCACGGAAAGCCGTTATAACCGACCCCGACAATTTTATTCTGATCGTTCGCTACGCATGCACCGACCTGAGTGTTGGGGTCCTTGCTCCGCTGGGCAGAGAGAAGGGCAACCGCCATAAAGTATTCATCCCAGCTGAGATAGTCTTGTCGTTTCATTATTTATGATGTTGGTCTTCTATTTTTGCTACGCTTGTATGTCCAGTTGGTCACTCCACATGTTTTATCTACAAAGCTCTTGATTACCTCAAAGTATTTATCCCCACCGGTTGTAATCATTGTGTTATGATTGGCTCCGGGAATAACCATGAATTGCTTTGATCTTGCGGCGCAACACGCCTGAAGCTTTTCTGCAAGCCCAGCCGGTATCATGTTATCAGAGGAGCCGTGGAGGATAAACGTAGGGATTTTTATTTCTGCAATTTTCTCACAGTTACCAAAGCCATCCTTTTCAGTGATATCGAGTCCTTCAGTTTCTATACCCAACGTCTTGCAGAGAGGCATTGTGTCAGCAAAACCACTCTCGATAATCAAACCTTTAATGGTGCTCTGATGACGTTCAGTGAGGTCAATGGCACTTGCAGAGCCAAGAGAGCGACCCATAATAAAGATTGAACCAGTATATCCCTTCTCTTCAAGCCAGTTTGTCGCTTTCTGGAGAATGATATCCGTATCGAGAAGCATATTGGAGACAGAAGGAGATCCTGTGCTCCAGCCATATCCTCTATACGTGGCTACCAGCAGGTTCATACCATGCTGAACATAGCTTGCAGCTATTGTATCGTAATCACTAACATTTTCTGCATTCCCGTGAAAGAAAATGAGAGTAGGAGCCTCTTGGCCGGCACCGTGAAATCGGCAGCCAAGGACAATGTTTTCCTCAACTGTGCAGTCAAAATCACAACTATATTCAGGTAAGGGGGTACGGTCTTCCTGACGAGGGTAAAAAATACGAGAAAGAACTTCAGGTCTGTCAAGTTTGCTGTAATTTGGCATATTAGTCATCATATATAATATTAATAGTCGAGTGTTCACGTCGTAAAACAAGCGGGTAGTCTAACGCAAATGGATCAAAAGCGCTATACGGTATAAGCTATGACATCATGAACGACCATTTCTTTGGAATAGTATATGAGTAAAAACATTTTTGCGTTGTTTCAAAAAAGGATTGAATCAGTTTGGGCCGTTCAAAATAAAGAAATCAGCTACTTAACAGAATATAACAGCTCAAACATTTGACTATGTCTGTCAGAATAGTGATAATTTACCAGCAATAAAGTGCTGTCTCGGATTTTTAAAGACAAATAGTAACGGGATTTCAAATGACCGAAAAAGTGATTTTTGTAGATGATGAGGACCATATCCTGCAATCAATGAAACGTCAGCTTCGCAAGCGTTTTGATGTTTCTACCGCCTTAAGCGGTGAAGATGCATTAGAGATTTTGAAAAATGAAGGTCCTTTCGCGGTGATAATTTCGGATATGCGCATGCCTGTGATGGATGGCATACAACTGCTGATCAGGGTTAAGGATCTTTACCCTGACACTGTGCGCCTGATGCTTACAGGCAATGCCGATCAGGAAACCGCCATAGACGCAGTAAACAAGGGGCAGATATTCAGGTTTTTGAATAAACCATGTCCGACATCAATGCTGGTAACCTCAATTGCACTAGCCCAGAGGCAATATCGTCTGATAACCGCCGAGAGGGAGCTTCTTGACAAGACGTTGAAAGGGAGCGTGAAAGTTCTCTCCGAACTTTTGAGTCTGGCAAACCCAACGGCTTTCAGCAGCGGGTACAGGATAAAAGGGCTCGTGGAAGAACTTGCCCGAAAGATAGACTATCCCCAGGTATGGCAGCTTGAAATTGCAGCCCTTATGTCCCAGATAGGTTGCATCACGCTCCCTTCTGAAATACTTGATAAGCTTTACGCCGGTTTTGAGCTTGAGCCTGATGAGCTTGAGATGTATAGGAATCATCCAAAAGTTGGTGCAAACCTTTTGGAAAAAATACCGCGACTCGAAACTGTTGTCGGTATTATTTCGCGTCAGCTCATGACCTTTCAGGAGATTGAGGCGGAGGCCGCAACCAATGACAACGTCAGCGAAGAAGTGAGTCTGGGAGCCCAGGTTGTAAAAATCGCCATTGATTATGATTTGCTTCACCTCGGTGGCATGAGCCACACAGATACAGTTAAAAAGCTCAAAAACAGAAAGATCTATAACCCTGACATCCTAAAACATCTTCCTGGTATTCGCCACAACGGTGACCATGCGCGTGTTGTGAGTTTAAATGTTAGAGATATCACCATTGGAATGATAGTTGAAGAAAATATAATGGCAAAAAATGGTGTATTGATAACTCCGAAAGGCCAGGAAGTGACATGGCCAGTTTTGCAGGGTGTGAAAAATTTCGCCAAACAAGTAGGCGTGCAGGAACCTATACGGGTGCGACTGCAATCATGAAAACTGACCAGACGAATGGAACTGTCACTGATATGAAGAAGAAAAGAATACTGTTTGTAGATGATGAACCTAATATTCTTGCAGGGCTGAGACGAATGCTGCGATCTATGCGCAATGAGTTTGATATGTTCTTTGCAGATAGCGGTAATGCTGCATTGGATTTATGCGCTGAGGAACCATTTGATGTCGTCATCTCAGATATGCGCATGCCTGGCATGGATGGTGCCCAGCTCTTGGCACTGATTAAGGAACGTCATCCGCAGACCATACGTATAATGCTTACGGGTCAGGCGGATGACGATGAAATACTGCGGACGGTAGGAATTGTACATCAATTTCTTGCCAAACCCTGCGATCCAGAAAAACTCAAATCCGTTCTGCTCAAAGCTCTTGCTCTTCAGGATTTGCTCAACAATGAGAGTCTTAAGAAGTTGATCCTGCAGCTGGGATCTCTGCCTTCAATACCCACTGTATACGCAAATCTTCAGCGGGCAATACGTGATCCGGAGGTGTCCATGGATGAAGTTGCCGGAATCATTGAGCAGGACATCGCAATGAGTGCCAAGGTACTCCATATAGTCAACTCTGCTTTTTTTGGTCTCTACAGCCGGGTTGACTCACCTTCACGGGCAGTGAAGCTGCTTGGTCTTGATACGGTTAAAGCTCTCGTCCTTGGGGTTGAAGTATTTACCCAAACGAAATTACCTCCAGAACTGTTTTCTGCTGAGGATCTGTGGCGCCACAGCATGACAGTTGGAGCAATGGCTAAAAAAATTACTGAACAGGTGAGTGATGATCAGGAATTAATTGGAAATGCTTTTCTGGCAGGTATTCTCCATGATATCGGCAAACTGGTACTGGTGTCTTTATTGCCCGATAAGTATCGTGAGGTAAAAAGGGTAGCGGAGGCGGGTGAAATGACACTTCGACAAGCGGAGTGTCGAATTTTCAATGGATCGCATGGGGCCGTTGGTGCATTTCTCATCGGGCTTTGGGGGTTCACCAATCCTGTTCTGGAAGCGATCGGTTTCCATCATAATATTGCTGATTATCCGAGCAACAATTTCAGCCCTGTTCACGCAGTACATATTGCCAACGTTCTGTATTACCAGAACAGGCCAGAAGAAGTGATAGGTGCGGCAATGGAGCTGGACCTTGAAGAGTTAACAAAAGTAGCTGCGCCGGAGAAAATCGAGATTTGGAAAAAAATATGCTCGGAGTACATGGATAAAGCCTGAAATAAAAATAGGCAGATACCTAATCAGGTATCTGCCTATTCTAATCAGATGGGGTGGGCGATGGGACTCGAACCCACGGCCTCTTGGGCCACAACCAAGTGCTCTAACCAACTGAGCTACGCCCACCATCTGTAATGCGCTGCGAAAGTCGGGTCTTTATACCCGTTCAAAAATCCTTTTGCAACAATAATCTTTTACAAATCAGCTTTGCAATGCATACATTTTGGGGCCTGAGCCTTAATAATCTCGCAACAATAAGGACATTCTTTCTTAAAATTATTCTTTAGCAACTGCGAAATAATCATATTAATTTCCTGTTCAAGGGAGGAATCCTTGAAAGTGTGGTTACGGATAGGGTCAATGCAGGCAAGATCATTTAGCGGCATGAGCAGGCTGATTGCTTTTTTCCTCTGTTCTCTGCTTGCTCCTTCATCAAGAATCAGGCTCAGTGCAGGCGCAAGGTTTTTCCGTTCTACGCAGGTGTCGAGTTCAGCAATAGCCTCTTTTTCTTTTTGAAATCTGACATTCTGCTTACGTAAAATGTTCGGGTCGATGATGCTACCTTTGAATGCCATAGCGTTTCCAACCATCATCAGGTTGCTTTCTTTACTACCGGGAAGCTGCATATGCCTGTATGACCCACTGTGTCCATATTGATTCTCGATGGTCTCCCAACCTTTCACAAACAACGGACACTCATCGTTGAGGCAAATGAAAAGTATGTCTGAGCCCCAACCCAAACCGTCACCAACATGGAATTGTGGCGCCTCACAACAGGAGAGTTTTCCTTTACAATACGGGCAATTGTGTTCTTCATCCAAGAAGCTGTAATCTCGTGTTAACATCCGTTTTTTACTCCTATAAAAATAAAACCCTCTGCATGAATTGCTTTCAGGGTAATTGTGTTTTTTTATTTTGCGGTGTGTTCAAGCCTATAAATCAATTTTAAAGCCGCTGTCGCTGAGTACCTCGTCTACCATCTTAGCTTGTTTCATGCGGCTTTGCAGGAACTGAGGAGTCATGAAATGTTTGTTTTCTTCCATGATGTCTGCAATTTCATGAATCTTTTCTTTCTCCGCCATGTCGACCAGCTCAAGCAGGTTTTTGGCAAAGCTTTGCACGATTTTTCGACCATCGCCTTTTGTAGCCATTATCTCAGCGTAGGTGCGTGGATTCTGGTTGTGAACTCTAGCCATTGAGAGGATTCCGTAAAGGGAGGTAAGCGTTGAATGACTACCAATATCCTCACAATCGATATCGTGTTGTGCCAGGGTGCGTGCAAGAGCCACTGAAATAGTTGTAGGCAATTTTTGGCCGACACCCATCAGCAGGTCATGCTTTCTAGGACTGTCATGATATATGTCTGCACCGTGCTTATACATGAAAGCTTCAAATTCGCTGCAAAAACTTCCGCTTCGTGGAGTTCTTACAATGATGGCATTTTTGTCTTTCATAGTTACTGCCTGCGGGCCCCATAGATTATGGACAAACATTATTTCAACAGATGGGTCGGTAACCTCAAGAGCAGTCTGGAGCGTATTTTCAGATTCTCCGGCAAGGATGAGCAGAGCCTGACCTGCCTGCAGCATGCTGCCGTATTGGGTGATAGTTTCAGCTGTAACAGAGATGGGAACGCAAATCGCCACTACATCGACCTTTGGAATCATATGTTCCGGCCGAAGTTCTGTTGTTCGGCCTGTCACATACGTTTCATAACCTTCATTGCGAAGACGATCGGCAAACCAGGTTGACATGGCACCTGAACCAATAAAGCCAAATGACTTTATCTTTTTTACACGCATGTCCAGCCGGGGAAACGATCCAAGTAGTTTAAGTGAATTTTCTTCCTGGATTATACCACGTTCCAACCTTTTTACTGCATCCCGCATGCTTGGGGTAGCTATGTGCCCTTCAACTTCTATGTAAATACGCAATTTCTGAGTTTTGATATCATTTTCGGATTGCAAATCGATAATATTTATTCCCCTTCGGGTGAACTCGCCCAGGATATCAGCAAGAATACCAACCCGATCCCTTAACGGCCGAGTAATGATGGCGGTTGCATCATATCCGGTGGATGGGGCGAGGTTGTTGCCTATAACTGCAAAACGGGTCCGGTTGTGAGAGACTACCTCACGCTCTATCAACTCAAAGCTGAATTCTTTGACGAGATCTTCTGATTCTATAACAGCAAAATTATGCTTATTATTATCGGAAATATCCTTAAATGCGGCTTCAATATCCTGTACAGCCATGAGTGTAGCATGGGGGAAATGCTCATCTATATACTCTTCACACTGCCGAAAAACTGAGCCTCGGCCCACTATAACATCTACAGGTGCGGCCAGTTTCACAGCTTCAGGAAGGCGGGCAAGCGAGAGGTGAATAGGAAGTACGACATTATCGATCCAGTACCCGTCTTTCATCTGTGAGACAAGTCTGAAATATTCTTTCACCTCGCCTTCGCGCGTGTTATAGACAGGGATAAGCGCATAGTCTGCTGTGCCTGAAGAGAAAGCTTCAATAATTTCCGGAATACGATTGAACAGCAGAATTTGAAATTCCGGACCATATTGAAGAGCTGCCTGATAGCCATCTGAGCCTTTAGGGCCAAGTGTTGCGATGCAAACCATTATGTTTTTATGCGTAAGAAAATAGTATTAATATTGTCTGTATACCCGTTGACTTGATGTATCTCAACAAATAGACAAACGAGCTGAAAATAATCAGTATACAGTCATGCGAAATGCAACCTAAGACCATATCCAGTCTCAATTGTTAACGCAAGTGAATATGGACAATTCCGTAAGAGTCGATTTTTTTCATGAAAGAAATACCAGATGTTCGCGAATACTTGAGGGCATTGAACGAATCACGAAAATTCGGTCCTCAGGTTGTCTGTCACAGGACAATGCCGGCTCAACGAAGGAAGTCTGCAAAAAACTTTCCACGCCTGCATGCAGCTCTTATTGAACACCTGAAACGACAAAATATAGATAGTCTTTACACCCATCAGGACCTGGCGCTTCAGTATATTTCCCGTGGGGATGATATTATTGCCGCAACACCTACTGCTTCAGGCAAGAGTATGATTTACAACCTTCCGGTTGTTAACATGTTGCTTTCAGAAGAGCCGGGCAGCGCGCTTTACCTCTTTCCTTTGAAGGCGCTTGCTCAGGATCAGCTGCGCGTTTTTACTTCTTACGCAGAAATATTACCTGAAAAAAAGAAAAAATATGCAGCAATTTTTGATGGAGATACATCCACCTATCAGAGAAGACGGATACGCGAGGAAGATGTTCCTGTTTTGCTCACAAATCCTGAAATGTTGCATCTTTCTTTACTGCCCTATCATGGCAGCTGGACGTCTTTTTTTCAAAAATTGCGTTATGTCGTTGTAGATGAGGTCCATACCTATCGTGGAATATTCGGTGGGCATATGGCCTGGATTCTGCGGCGTCTGCAGCGAATCGCTTATCAGCATGGCAGCAATCCGCAATTTATCATGTTATCAGCGACAATTGGTAACCCTGAAGAACTTGGTGAAAAACTGCTCGGTCGACCGGTAACAGTAGTTGCGGAAAATGGCGCTCCTGCGGCGGAAAAACACATGGTTTTATTAAACCCCTGGGACAGTGCAGCGTATACGGCAAGCCAGTTGCTCGAGGCTTCGGTAAAGCGTAATCTTCGAACAATCGTTTACACTCAGTCACGTAAAATGACAGAGTTGATTAACCTCTGGACGAGCCCACGCCTTGGGGAACTCGGAGGCAAACTCAGTTCATACCGGGCAGGTTTTCTTCCTGAAGAGCGCCGAGAGATAGAACATAAGTTGTCGAGTGGGGAGTTGCTTGGCGTTATATCGACATCTGCACTTGAATTGGGTATCGACGTCGGTGATCTTGATATTTGTATTCTTGTAGGTTATCCGGGCTCGGTCATGGCTACCTGGCAAAGAGGAGGGCGTGTCGGCAGGAGTATGCGTGATTCTGCGATAATATTAATTGCTCAGGAAGATGCTCTTGATCAGTATTTCATGCGTCAACCTGATGATTTTTTTAAGCGCAAAGTAGAGTCAGCTGTATTGAATCCATATAACGCATCTATTATGGAACAGCATCTCCATTGCAGCGCGGCTGAATTACCACTGAGTTCAACTGAAAAGCTAGTGCAGCTATCTGAGATCGAAGAGGCTATTGTCAACCTGGCCAAACAAGCTATTCTTCTCCAGTCTGCGGACGGCACTTCCTGGTTCGCTACCAGGAAGTACCCGCAACGTCACGTGAGCCTCAGGGGTTCCGGTACACAACTGTCGATCATAAACGGTGAGAGCGGTGAAATTATAGGTGAGGTAGACAGTAGTCGAGCCATAAAGGAATGCCATCCTGGAGCAGTATATATACACAGGGCTAAAACATGGGTGGTTTCCGGGCTCGATTTCGAATCTCGTGAAGTTGTCGTGTCACAGCAGAAGCCAACATATTTTACTCGTCCAATGTCGAATAAAAATACGGAGATACTGAGTACCGAGAGAACAATCATGAGCTTTCGCGGAAGAGTATCTTTCGGTCCGCTGAGAGTGACAGAGAGTGTTACAGGATACCAGAAACGTAATAATTCGACTCAAAAGCTGATAGCGACATTTCCACTGGAACTTCCTGAGCAGACAATTGAGACCGAAGGGTTATGGTTGGAGATTCCGGAATGCATAAAGCTGTCGATGGAACAGGATAAATATCATTTTATGGGAGCGATTCATGCTCTCGAACATGCAATGATTGCTCTTTTTCCGTTGCTTGTGCTCTGTGATCGTAATGATATCGGTGGTATCTCCTGTCCACTTCATGAACAGACCGAAGAAGCGACAATATTTATCTATGACGGTCATGCGGGGGGAGTAGGCCTTGCTGAAGAATCTTTTGAACGGGTAGATGAGCTTTTGTTGGAAACGCAAAAGATGATACTTTCCTGTGGTTGTGAAAACGGTTGTCCATCCTGTGTTCATTCTCCGAAATGTGGTTCCGGTAACAGGCCAATTGATAAAATTGCCTGCCTGCGCCTGCTTGAATTGCTGTTAGAGACAAAAGTGCAGGGAGAAAATGAGTTCACCTCTGTTATGGAAAACGAAAGAATCGGCACCGCTGTTCATCGTGGGCAGACGATAACTGCTCCAGGAGCGGAGTCTCAGCGCTTGGGGCTTCAGGTATTACCTGAACATTATGGGGTGTTCGATCTTGAGACAATTCGCTCTGCCGAGGAGGTCGGAGGATGGGACAAGGCTGACAAGATGGGGATATCTGTAGCAGTGGTGTATGATTCACTGATGGATGGTTGTATAACGTATCTGGAACATGAAATCCCAGCCCTCGTTCGTCATCTTCAGGAACTTGATCTTGTGGTCGGATTTAACAATAAGCGCTTTGACAATAGAGTACTTGCCGGTTACAGCAGTGTCAATTTTAACCTCCTGCCAACGCTTGACCTGCTTGAACAAGTGAGTAGTCATCTCGGTTACCGCCTTAGCCTTGATCGCATTGCACAACATACGCTCGGGGCCAAAAAGTCAGCAGACGGCCTGCAGGCGCTAGCCTGGTATAAAGAGGGGCGAATTGATCTTATTCAGCAATATTGCCGAAAGGATGTCGAGATAACCCGGGACCTTCTCTACTATGGGCTTGAGAACGGTTTTTTCCTATTCCAAAATAAAGCTGGCAAGATTGTCAGACTTCCTTTGAATATTGAAAAACCAATACAGACAGCCATGCATCATGGATAGATTGATGTAAGACTGTCTGCAATGACTATAAGTCAGCCTGAATGGCTTAAGGCCAGAGAAGGGGACTGTATATCCAGCCGATGGTTCCAGTGCTGTGTTTTACCTGCACCCATTTACCATTTTCACTCACCTTGCTCATGATAACACCGCGCTCGACATCAGCAACAACTGCGCTGGTGGTGCTAGGGCCGGAACGCATATTGACACTCTTTTTGGCGTTAATGATCACTGTATCATTTTTACCGATGAGAGAAGAGTGAATCCAGCCAGAGTCGCCTTCATAATCAGAGATTTGTACCCACTCACCTTGTTTTTTTTCAACCTTCAGAGGATATCCTTTGAAAAGCTCCATGTAGACCGGACTGGTAGTATTCGGCTCTGTTCGGACATTAACATTGTCGCTGGAAACACTAACAAATTCTGCGGCATATACCGGAGTCATCATAAAGAAACAGGTGACTCCTGCGGCGATTACTGAGCGCGCTCTGGATTGTAAAAAAGTATAAAATGACATGAGATTCCGCTTGTATAAGTGATAAAATTTCGGCTGAAAGCCTTGTTTGAAACCAGACTCTTCTATAGCATTAATGCCATTTGAAGTCAAATAGCATTAATGCTATAAATATAGTAAATATGTAGAAATATCACCTCATATTAGGCATTTATGGAAAAATTAAGTGAACCTTGTTTACAGTCCATAGTTGCTAACGCACCGAGTGGAAGGGTTAAATTCTCCGGGCAGTGGCCTGCAGGGAAATTACCCCACACCGGGATTTCAAGGTCTGAAGTCAAATTGAGTATGCGTTTCCAAATGTACTCGCGATATCGTATTTTCTCAAGAGAGTCCTGGTCCGAGTTCAATGTGAAATCACCAAGAATCAGCCCCCTGATCTGTTTTAATTTCCCCGAAAGGGCCAGTTGGGTCAGCATTCTGTCGAGTCGGTAAATAGGTTCACCTATATCTTCAAGAAAGAGAATGCAACCATCCCAGCTGAAGTCATAAGGGGTTCCGAGCGTTGTCATCAAGGTGCTAAGGTTACCGCCAATCAGCTTGCCCCGGACAGTCTCTGCACCGGAGAGAATCTCAAGTTTCGGCGGAGCAATAGCCCTATACCAATTGCCGCTGATCACATTAAACAGTCTTTCAAGAGCTGACGATGTACAGTCGCACAGCGAGGTGAGTACCGGGCCATGGAAAGCGACGACGCCGGCTGTATTCACAGCCCGGTTTAATAAAAGCGTAATGTCGGAAAAGCCAAGCAGCATTTTGGGGTTTTGACGAACAACCTGCATATCTGTCTTGTTCAGAACTCTAAGACAGCCATAGCCGCCCCGTGCAGCAATTACCCCTTTTACCTCAGGATCTGAGTATACTTTGTGAAATTCCTCGGCTCTGTTTGCATCAGTGTCGGCGAGATAACCGGGGCCAGGCCAGAGCTGTCTGGGGAATCGCGGTTCAAAGCCCATGTCGGAAAGTATTTTTATTCCCTGCTCGAATCGAGTCCTATCTACGATTTGCCCTGCGGGAGCGATTACACCGATTACGTCACCTTTGTTCAGGGCTGGAGGGATACACATGGCAGCATGTTTCATAATTTCTTCTTTTTGTTATAAATGATCCTGAGTCCTTCAAGGGTAATCAGTGGATCAACATGATTAATTACACGGGAATACGGTGCAACAAGAGAGGCCATGCCACCGGTGGCAATGACTTTTAGATCCTCATCGTCAGTTCGTGTCAGCTCTGGGCGAATTGCGGCAACCATACCATCAAGCATCGCTCCGTAACCGTGTAGAATTCCACTTTTCATCGCTTCGACAGTTGATTTTCCAATGACTCTTTCCGGAGCTTCCGAGACATCGATGTGAGGCAGTTTCGCTGTCTTGGTGGCCAGAGCTTCAAGAGATATCGCTATACCCGGTAGTATGGCTCCTCCCATGTATGCGCATTTTGAGGTTACGCAGTCAAAGGTGATTGCTGTGCCGAAATCAACGACTACAAGATTGCATCGATACTGTTCATATGCGGCTATCGCGTTAACAAGTCTATCAGCCCCGATTTCATCAGGATTTGGTAGCTGAATATCTATGAGGTCAGAGACATTAATATTTGAAATAACCAACAGGGGATCCTGCAGATGGCTGAAAAAATGTTTCCTGCTACATGAGATCCAGGCAGACTCTAATGTGGGTACGACACTGGCCAGGACGACACCAGATATATCTCTGGTGTTGATCCCCTCCATGTTGAAAAGCGTATGGTAACGTAGCGCAAGCTCGTCATCTGTTCGCTTACGATCAGATGACAGCCGCCATTTTCCAATGAGTTTGTCACCGTCGTAAAGCCCGGTAACGGTATGTGAATTGCCGACATCAATGACAAATAGCATTGATCCCTCCTTTATTTCAAGGCCTGATTAGAATTGTCTTTTCGGAAAAATCCCTGCTAGAATATTCTAACGATACGAAAAAGTAAAAGGGAGATCGTGCACTGGGTGTCACAAATAGATGTTCAGAAGCTGAATTCAGAGGTGTTGTGGCAGTAAAAGTTATCAGGAATGAAGATGTATGGAAAGATAAATGCCTCACATTTCATCTTCTTGGTGATGATTATGTCGTTGAAGTATCCTTTTTTACTGAGACTATCGGAATTCTAAAGATTACTGCAGTGTCGAAAACTCAGCGATATGTAGAAGCCGTCATTCATTTGCGAGGGCAGGTGATCCCTGTCGTGGATGTTTGACTGCGATTAGGGATGATCGAGAACGTGAACGAGCACGAGGAAAGAGCATGCGGGAGTATTCTCGGGATTGATGCAGCTGTCATCGGTCTGGTGGTTGATACTGTGAATGAGCTTGAACAGGTGAGGGCAGGGGTGAAGAATGAGGCGTGAACTGCATTCGTCGCAGGCAATTCGCCAATTCACAGTATTCACTTTAATACTCCGTGGTTGCAACAGGAATCGTTGTACGTCCTTTTAATCTACCAATTAACACCTCAATATACTTGCCGAGAAAGAAGGATAATCAGACATTAGTTTATAAAAAAGATGAGTAAGCGTGATTCAGGAGTGAAAGTACTTTTGAATTTTAATAATCTGCTCTACGATGTCGGGCAGCAATATACAGATAAACGATAGAGAATATGGAAGAACCACTTCTTGTCAGTACCACGTTTGAACGGCAGGAGCATGCCGAGGAACTTGCTCGGATTTTGTTGCAAAACAGACTGGCAGCGTGCGCTCAGGTGCATGGGCCGGTTAAGAGTATGTATTGGTGGAAGGATGAAATCGCTGAATCTGTAGAATTTGTCCTCACAGTAAAAACGTTTAATGTATTGTATCCGGAAGTGGAAAAAACAGTTCTTAATGAACACCCGTATGATGTTCCGGAGATCATCGCAGAACCCCTTGCCCGGGTGAGTGCGTCTTACCTGATCTGGATGCGTAAGGAGCTTGGAGTATGACCGAAGTGAAAGAACAAAGAGGATATCGCAGGAGACGGCTTGGGGAGTATCGCTGTCACTGCTGCAATGAAAAGAAAGAGTTCTGCTGGAGTTGCCCCTGTGGGTTTCAGATCTGCAAAGAATGCTTTGAAGAAAACAAATGGGGGATCAGTAACGGCCCCACCTGGATTTGTCCGGATTGTGAGCGTATTCGAATGATGTGAAAGATCCGTTCCTGCCAATGATTCCTTTCTCCTATAATTAATTTTTATTTTCTATCATTCCAATTAGATTGAGACACATGCCGTGTTTGAAGCGGTTTGAATGCAGAGGTGCGTGTATTCCTGTAAAAACGATCTACGCTCTCAGGAGTATGCTTGTTGCGAATTAATCTTAAATACAATAGTATATGCTGAATCCCGTTGAAGTTAAAACTCATGTATCATCTTGAATATGAACGTATCTACACACAATTACGACGAAAGTAAGATTAAGACGCTGAGTTCCCTTGAGCATATCCGGAAACGACCGGGTATGTATATAGGTCGACTTGGTGACGGCTCTAATCAGGATGACGGTATTTACATTCTGCTGAAAGAAGTTGTGGACAATGCAGTCGATGAATTCATCATGGGGGCCGGCAAACGGATAAATATAACCATTGAAAACGATGGCTTTGTTCGTGTTCGTGACTTTGGTCGAGGTATCCCGCTTGGTAAAATTGTTGACTGCGTATCGGTTATCAATACTGGTGCTAAGTACAATACCGAGGTTTTCCAGTTCTCAGTCGGTTTGAACGGTGTTGGAACCAAGGCGGTTAATGCGCTATCTTCAAGTTTCAGGGTGACGGCTTTCCGTGAAGGCAGGTTTGCTACTGCGCACTTCTCAAAAGGCGTTTTAGAAAGTCAGGATGAAGGAGAGTCTTCTGAGAAAAACGGTACGTTGATCGAATTCTTCCCGGATCAGGAATTATTCCCTGACTTTAGTTTCGACCCGAAGTATATCGAAAAACGTATGTGGAGATATGCGTACCTGAATGCAGGACTCAAGCTTTACCTGAATAAGAGTCTTTATTACTCCGCCAACGGCCTTCTTGACCTGCTGGATAAAGAGCTTGAGGATGAAAATCTGTACGAACCGATATATTTCAAAGATGCGGTGTGTGAATTCGCCTTTTCCCATATCGATAGTTATGGGGAAAATTATTACACATTCGTTAACGGAACGTATACCAGTGAGGGGGGCACCCATTTATCAGCATTTCGTGAAGGTATTCTAAAGGGGATAAATGAATTCTCGAATAAGAAATTCGTCAACACTGATGTACGCGATGGTATTGTAGCAACTCTTGCAATTAAGGTAAAAGAACCTGTCTTTGAGTCACAGACCAAGAACAAGCTCGGGAATACCGAGGTGAGATCCTGGATTGTTAATATCGTAAAAGATGCGGTTTCCAGTGCACTGTACAAAAATAATGAGATTGCGGAGTCGCTTATAGATAAAATCCTTCGCAATGAAAAAGTCAGGAAAGAACTCCAATCAGTACGTAAAGAGGCTCGGTCAAAAGCCAGAAAAGTTGCTTTTAAAATCCCGCAACTGAAAGATTGCAAGCATCATCCCTCAAAAGGGAAGCCTTCCGCGGATGGTCAGGAAAACATGATTTTCATTACCGAGGGCCAATCTGCCGCAGGTTCGATTGTTTCCTCGCGGGACCCGATGACACAGGCTGTGTTTTCTTTAAAAGGCAAGCCGATGAATGTGCTTGGTCAAAAACTGGCTGTGCTTTATAAGAATGAAGAGATGTACTCTCTGATGCGGGCCCTTGATATTGAGGACTCAATATCAACCCTCCGTTTTGATAAAGTAATACTGGCAACCGATGCTGATGTTGATGGTCTGCATATTAGAAATTTGTTGCTGACATTCTTTCTTCACTATTTTGAACCACTGGTAAAACTGGGTCATGTCTATATCCTGGAGACTCCCATATTCCGTGTCAGAAACAAGCAGGAAACTATCTACTGCTACTCAGAAAAGGAAAAAATTGCAGCAACTAAAAAATTGCAGGGACGCGGCAAGAGAACCTTAAACGTTGAAACAACACGATTCAAAGGCCTTGGCGAGATTTCTCCGAAAGAATTTAAACAATTCATAGGCCCCGATATTCGTTTGAGAAGCGTGACGCTCGATTCGTTGAGCGAGGTGTCTAAAGTGCTCTCCTTTTATATGGGGAAAAATACACCGGAGAGAAAGCAATATATTATGGAAAATCTGGTCCCCCTTGAATAGACGTAACGCTACATTTAAGTTTTTTCATTTCACAGCAAAAGGTTAGTCGAGTTATTGCATGGATTCAACGCCCGGTAAATTACACAAACTTTTTGATCAGAACTTCCTTGAGTATACTTCATATGTAATCAGGGAGCGTGCCATACCTGCCATTGAAGATGGTTTGAAGCCGGTTCAGCGCCGTATTCTCCAGACACTGTTCAACATGGAGGACGGTCGTTTTCACAAAGTGGCAAATGTTGTCGGGGAAACCATGAAACTTCATCCTCATGGTGATCAGTCCATTTTTGCCGCGCTGGTCAATCTCGCCAACAAAGGGTTTCTTGTGGACCGGCAGGGAAATTTCGGTAATATCTATACCGGAGATCAAGCCTCTGCAGCCAGATATATTGAGTGTAGACTGTCGCCACTAGCCAAAGAAGTTCTCTTCAATAAAGACCTCACTGAATTTATAGAATCATATGACGGCAGGATGATGGAGCCTGTAACGTTACCTGCGAAAATACCAATGCTGCTGTTGCAAGGGGCGGAGGGTATAGCCGTGGGCATGGCAACGAAGATTATGCCGCATAATTTTTGCGAATTGCTTGAAGCACAAAAATCAATTCTGCGTGGTGAGAGTTTCTCAATTTTTCCCGATTTTCCGCAAGGAGGCTTTGTTGACGTAAGCAACTATGAGGATGGAAATGGTAAAATACGTTGCCGGGCGCGAATAGAGGAAAAAGATGATAAAACCATCCTGATCAAAGAAATCCCCTACACCACAACGACCCAATCTCTTATTGAATCAATTGAGAAGGCGGCCAAAACCGGAAAAATCAAAATTGTCTCAATCAGCGACTATACTGCTGAAGAGGTTGAAGTTGAAATAAAGTTGGCTCGTGGAATTCATGCTGCAGACACTATCAAGGCTTTGTATGCCTTTACTGACTGCGAGGTCCCTATTTCTCCGAACCTTACTCTTATTGATGGCGAGCGACCTGACACTGTTTCAGTTTCTCAGGTGCTTCGGCACAATACCAATAAACTGGTTCAGGATCTCACCCGGGAACTTGAAATTGATCGTGGTCGTTTGCGTGACAAGCTTCACGCTCGCATGCTTGAACAAATTTTCATAGAAGATCGACTCTATAAAAACATCGAGGAACAGACAACTTACGAGAATGTCGTAGAAACAGTCGAGGTTTCTCTCCAGCCATACGCCGATGAACTTATCAGACCGGTATGTATTGAAGACATTGAGCGATTGCTTGAAATCAGGATCAAACGGATATCCCGGTTTGATATAGACAAACAGAAGAAAGAAATTCGGGAAATAGAAAAGCAGATCAAGGACATTGAGAAGTCTTTGAAAGACATGATCGGCTACACGATAAAGTATATCGATCATATTTTGCAAAAATATGGGAGTAACTATCCGAGACTTACAGAAATATCTGAATTCACGGAAGTAAGTGTCAGAAAAGTTGCTCTTTCGAATCTTACCGTCGGTTATAATCGTGAATCAGGTTTTCTTGGCCACCAGGTGAAAGCCGATGAAGAACAGAATGACCCTTCTATCAGTTGTTCAGAGTATGATCGACTTTTCCTGCTGTTTGATAGCGGCATGTACAAAATCATCCCTGTTACAGATAAACTTTTCGTCGGGCACGAACTCGAATGGATTGGAAAGGTTAGTAAAGACCTTATCTTTAACCTTGTTTATCGGGATGGCTCGGAAAACATAGTCTATGTGAAAAGGTTCAAGATGCCATCTTTCATAATGGAGAAAGAGTATCATTTGTTTACAGAACACAAACGCTCTAAAATATTGCTACTTCTTTTCGGAAAAGAAAGATTCGCCAGAGCAACCCTCATGCCTTCGCCAAGAGCCAGAACCAATATTATCGATATCGATTTTGATGAGTACCTTATCAAGGGTGCGGCTGCAAAAGGAAAACGACTATCGAACAGGGTGTTACGGCGGGTCTATGAAACTACTGAGAAAATGCAGGCTGAAAAAAAACAGAATCTCAAATTGCCGGGCTTGAGTGACCAGGCAGTTCAAGCACAGACGTCTCTACCTGACGACCCAGATAACGACGACAGTGAAGGGGAGGGTAGCGAAGAATAAAGTGGTGTTGATTCCTGTGAAAACTCAGTAGTGAAAGTGGAGATTCTACGAGGTGAAAGTGAAGAAGGCAGAATCGGTTCTGTTGTGTATTTGATTTTCCGGAATTATCTAATTTTTCCGAAAACACAAAAGGGGCTTTGACGTAGAAGTTGCATCAGCCCCTTTTGTGAACCGCTTCTCAACGGCTTAAAAAATAAAAATATATTTCACTTCACCATTTTGCCATTCAGGGAGTGCTGGCCGGCATGATAAATTTCAGCTCTAATGAATTCACCCGGTAAGACTGATATAGCTTCGTTTACATGAACAATATGATTAGTATCGCTTCGGCCCTTGACGCTTTCTGAGGTAACATCCTCAACCAGAATCTCTTTAACCTGGCCTAGATATTCCCGATTTCTCTCCAGACCGATCTCATCCTGCCTTGCCTGAAACTGCATCAGCCTCCTGGTTTTTACTTCCTCAGGAACCTTATCTTCGAAATCACTGGCTCGAGTACCGGGTCGGTCTGAATATTTGAATGAGAATGAACCATGATATCGAACTTTTTCAAGTAAATCCATTGTACCTTGAAAGTCTTCATCAGTTTCACCGGGGAAGCCAACTATTATGTCAGTGCTCAGTGCAATATCGGGACAATAGCTTCTAAGGGTTTCAACAAGCTGTAAATATTGCTCTACGGAATATTTACGATTCATCCGTTTAAGCACAGCATCAGAACCTGCCTGGACGGGCAAATGAAATTGAGGACAAAGAACCGGAATATCTCTGAAACATTTCATTAGCTCATCAGAAAGATCTTTGGGATTTGAAGTAGTAAAACGAAGCCTGGCAAGACCGGGGATTTCCGCCACGTGATGTAAAAGATCAGAAAAAGAGCAGGGGAGGCCTGTCTCTGTTACCGTGTTGGTTTTTCCATATGAGTTTACGTTTTGCCCAAGCAGGGTGATTTCGCGGATTCCACTATCAAGCAAAACTTTCACTTCGTCGACTATGTCACTGACTTTGCGTGACACCTCTCGCCCCCGGGTGTACGGAACAACGCAGTATGAGCAATAGTTATTGCAACCTTGCATGATTGTAACGAATTTACGAAAAGCGATTGGTGTGTCGATTTTTTTCCGATCATCAGCTAATCCGCTAGGGAGTGCGTCAGGCATAAATCGTGGAATAGCATAATCATCCTCCATATCGACAGCGACATACCCAGGAGACTTTCTGGCATATTCCAGTAATTCCCCAATTCTGTAAATGTTCTGTGTACCTACAATCAGATCAACATGTGGCATCCTTTCCAGCAGTTTTTCACCTTCCTGCTGGGCAACACATCCTGCGACACAAATCTGCATTCCACGATGGCGCTTTTTAGCCTTTCGCAACATGCCAAGCAAACTCATTACTTTCTGCTCAGCTTTAGCCCGAATGGAGCAGGTATTTAAAATGACGAGATCGGCAGTTTCCATATCCATGCTTTCAACATAGCCATGGGTAGCAAGAGTCTGCGACATTATTTCGGAGTCGCGTTCGTTCATTTGACATCCGAATGTTTTTACAAAAAAGGTTCTCTGGATCATTTACTTCAATATATAAAGATGAATTCTGTCAACAGACAGAAGTGCTCAAGCCAGTTTTGGGGCAAGAGATGACAGCAACTCAAACACATCACGGTCTGAGTCAGAAATATAACGAATACGCACGATGCCTTTTGCCATATCATGACTGGAAAGTATGGCAAGATTCTCATAACCCTCCAGGATAAACTTCAATATATGAAATTTATCAGGAGATATACGAAGGTAAACTTCCCGGGAAGAACTCATGTAAGTAAGGTTCCTCAAACAGAAAGTGAAGCGTCGAATTCACCGATACTTTCGGCATTTGCCTTTAAAATCGGATTAACTACTTCAACCAGGAACTCATGAGTCTGCTCTGCTGCGCGGCCAGTGAACTGATGGTAGTCGCCGATAATATCCTGCAGTTCTTTGATAGTGAATGGAATGCGCTCATCGCCAGCCAGTCTCATAAGCAGATCATTTTCTTTCCCTTCTTCTTTGACAACTTTGCCAGCTATAACAGAATGCTCTTTTACTATTTCGTGCATTTCCTGGCGACTTTCACCTCGTTCAACAGCTTCCATTAATATTTTCTCAGTTGACATAAATGGCAACTCTGAACGGAGATGTTTTTCTGTTTGTTTCGGATATACAACCATATCGGAGGTAATATTAACAAACAACTTTAAAATAGCATCAGTTAACAGAAATGCCTGAGGGATATCCATGCGCCGAATAGCAGAGTCATCAAGGGTTCTCTCGAACCACTGATTGGCGTAGGTTCCTGCGAAGTTCTGGGGAAGCCCCATCAGTTTACGAGCAAGCCCGGTCATGCGTTCTGAGCGCATAGGGTTGCGCTTGTATGCCATAGCGGAGGAACCTGTCTGATTTTTGGCAAAAGGTTCTTCCTGTGTTTTCAAATTTGAGAGAAGCCTGAGGTCAACTGCGAATTTATGGGCAGTTGCGCCGATACCAGAAAGCGTTTCGGCGAGTTTCATATCGAGCTTACGACTGTACGTCTGGCCGGTGACGGGTAGGGTGCCAGCAAAACCAAGCTTTTTGGCAACAAGTTCATCAAGCTGACGAACTTTCTGGTGATCTCCTTTAAAAAGCTCTATAAAAGTAGCCTGGGTACCGACTGTTCCCTTAGCACCTCGAGCACGTATACGATCGAGAAAGAAATCGACATATTCAAGATCAGTTAGCAAATCCTGAAGATAGAGCGTGTTGCGTTTGCCAACAGTTGTTGGTTGAGCGGGCTGATAATGGGTGTAGCCGAGGGTAGGGAGGTCTTTGAATCTATCGCAGAAAAATGCCAGGTTTTTAATTACCTGGAGAAGGGCACTACGTATAAGTTCAAATGCTTTTTTCTGAACAAAAAGGTCAGTATTACAGACAACAAACTGTGAAGTTGCACCTAAATGAATAATTCCGGCTGCCTTGGGGCACTTGGTTCCATACTCAAAGACATGTGCCATGACATCGTGGCGGATCTCTTTTTCTTTTGCCGCAGCAAGGTCATAGTCGATATTTTCAACGTTTGCCTTTAATTCCTCAATCATTTCGGCGGTAACGATGTCAGTCAAACCGAGTTCATATTGCGCTTCAGCAAGGGCAACCCAGCATTTACGCCATGTTGTGAATTTTGTTTTCTCGGAAAACAACTGTTGCATCTCTTTGCTTGTATATCGGCTGACAAGCGGTTCCTGATAGATTTCTCTGTTCATCGATGTACCACCACTGAAATATTGAAATTAAAATGCGTATAATCGCACTATGATTCAGGCTGTGAAAGCAATTGTGATCAAGCTACCCAGAAGCGTTACTGAGTGCCGGTATTTGCAGAACTGGACAATATACCATTTTTGGGCAGAAAATAAAGCCCACCAGGCCAGGATGCCATACAAATCCACTCTCAGCCACGACCTCATGTTTCTCGTGAACTTTGTTAATTATCTAATGTCGCATAATGTATATTATGTATATAAAGATTATAGTCAAATATAATAATATGATAGAATGCACTCTTGTGTACGCTCCTCACGGGTTACGGATACGCAGTCATTCTGGCTGAGAATCGAAAAATCAACAAAGAAAAATATTCTGTCGAGGAATTTTTAATTCTCAGCGCGCTAAAAAGAACTGGTGAAGTGCTGTGAAGAACATCAAATTGTGAGGATTAGCGTGAAATGAGATCAAATATCTATGACACGAAGCTGCCATTCGATTGCGCCTCGATACCGGTTTATCATGGGTGAAAATGAGACTTGCCGCTGTGGGTCACGCTTGATGGCTTCATATCTGTCACCAAGCCCAAAACCAATACCACGGTAATTACTATACTTACCTCGTAAGGTAAGCTGGAGGTGTTCGTTGTTTGATCCAATGGTTTTGCAACTAACCACCGTTGCGTCCTTATCTATAAATACAGGCTTTTGGTTTTGAGGGCCAAAGGGCTCAAGTTTCAGGAGATAGTTTAAACTTTCTTCTGCCATTATCTCGTCGACACTACACTCAACAGTCTGAGTTTCCTGTTTAATTTGGTGCAAACAGTTCAGTCTTTCCAGTTCAACCTGGCGATTAAAGGAACTTTTAAATGGAATGTAATTATGTGTTATTATCGTAAGGCCTGCAGCCATAGCATGTCCGCCATATTTCACTATTTTGTCAGCACATGCATGCAGGCACTCGAGTAGATTTATTCCTTCGACAGACCTACCCGATCCCTTCAGAACCTCAATACCGTCATCGCGAGTTTCACGAGCAAACACAATCACCGGTTTGCTGTATATGTCGACGAGTTTAGACGCCACAATGCCAATAACACCAGAATGAAAATCACCTGCGACTACTACAGTAGACAGGTCATCAAGGTTTTGCCGCCCTATTTCAGTTAAAGCAGTTTCGAGGTTTTCGTTGCAGAGAAGTTTCCGTTTCTCATTGTACGAATCGAGACGTTTTGAGAGCAGTGCACCTGACGAATGGTTGTCACAGGTCATAAGTTCAACTGCGACATCAGCAGACCCTAACCGCCCTGCTGCATTAATCCTTGGGCCAAGGGAAAAACTGATATCTTCAGATGTGAGTGTCCCGTCTTTTAGGCCGGCACTCTCGAGTAATGCTTTGAGGCCTGCAATGTTTGACCCTGTGAGTGCTTCCATTCCTGCCCTGACAAGTACACGGTTTACCGCTGTTATTTCAACGAGATCAGCAATGGTACCAAGTGCGACGAAGCCGAGGTAATCTTTCATATTGGGTTTTTCAACACCCTCAAAATAGCCTGAAGAATCAAGTGCACTACGCAAAGCTGCGGCGAGGTAGAATGCCACCCCTACTCCCGCCAGTTTATGTTCCATGAAACCGCAACCTTCCTGGTTGGGGTTCAGGATCACACATCCCGGTAAATCTCCTGTCGGTAGTTGATGGTGGTCGGTTACAATAACTTTCCCACCAAGTGCCAGTATGTCTTCTATTTCCTGCCGGTTTGAAATACCGCAGTCTACTGTTATAAGAATAAAATCTTCACACTGTAGTGAAGAATGCAGTTTTTTAAATGTTTCCGAGTGAAGGCCGTAGCCATCCTGCAATCTGTTGGGGACATGCCAATTTACTTCTACACCTAACTCTCGAAAAAAATTAACCAGCAAAGATGTACCTGTGGTTCCGTCGACATCATAATCTCCCCAAATTATAAAGTCGGTCCCCTCTTCTATTCCTTGAATTATCGTTTTCACAGCATCTTTTATACCCTTCATTGCTGATGGGCGCGGGAGTTGATTAAGATGGGGAAAGAGAAATTGCTGAATCTCTGCGTTGTCGGTGAGATTCATTTTATTTAAAATTTTCTGTATTACAGGAGGTATATCGGGAGTCATTCTGTATTTTTGGGAAACGATTGAAGGAAAGTGCTTTAAATGAATACTTCAGCTTTGGCGTATAAGCCATTCAGTCATTCTTTTGAAAATGGCAACAGTGTCTTTGACTCCAAACCATTCAATATCAGGAATATTGTTGAACCAGGTATACTGACGTTTTGCATAACGCCTGGTATCTCGTGCCAGTAATTCAGCCATCTCTTTGTATGACCATGCTCCGGAAATAAAGTTGAGCATATGACGATATCCGATCGAGCCCATTGAGTTCAGTCTCTCGTCATAGCCCATCTTCACTAATGCCCGAACTTCTTCTTCCAGTCCCTGTTCGAGCATTATTTCAGTTCTGGCGTTTATCCTTTTATAGAGAAGATCACGGTCACACGTAAGGCCGATTTGTAAAATGTTATCTACTATTCCTTTGTGATTACGTGATTGCTGCCGACGGAGATGTTCCGACCAGGGGATACCGCTTGCGTGAAATATCTCAAGTCCTCTTATGATTCTATTGCTATCATTGGGGTGGATTCTCTCAGCGGATTCTTTGTCGCAGACGGTCAGTTCTTCATGTAGTTTCGAGCTTCCTTCCGCGGAGAGACGTTCTTTCAGCTCTTTGCGAATAGCCTCATCTTCCGGTACGCCTGAAAAAAGTCCCTGCGTGAGAGCTTTAAGGTAGAGGCCAGTCCCTCCGGCCAGGAGAGGGATCTTTCCTTTTGCCGTTATTTCATAAATGGCTGCGGCGGCTTCTCTACAAAATCTCGCGGCATCGTATTCTTCATCTGGAAGGGCTACATCTATAAGATGGTGAGGAATCCCCTGCATCTCGTCTGGTTTAATTTTTGCTGTGCCGATATCCATATATCTATATACCTGCATGGAGTCGACACTGATGATTTCGCAATTTAAAGTTCTGGCAATATCAAGTGAGAGTGCGGTTTTGCCTATCGCGGTCGGGCCTACAATCGCCAAAATCGGCGTGCCTTGGAGATCTTGCTCTGCAGTCATCGTACGTTTCAATGAAAAGATATGTGATTTTCGAGATCTGCAAATCGTTTTAGGCCAATGCCTTCAATATGCATACATTCTTCTTTGCTCTGTATGGTGCCGTGTATATTTCTGAACGCTACGATCTTTTTAGCTAATCCAGGTCCAATCCCTGGTAAGGTACGTAACATTTCTTCACTTGCGAAGTTAATCCTGACCGGCTCAAAAAAAAACGGAGTGAGTTCCGGATGTATCTCTTTGCTGACAGTCGTACTATCCTTAAAACCTTCTATCCATACTAACTCAGATGCAACGTGCTGCAATAACATAGATGGAGATTCAGTATTCTCAGTACGGTCAGCCGATTTAAATACATTGGTAACGAGCATTACAGCGGCAACAATCAGTACTACAAGCATTCTGTGGTCTTTTTGTGTATTGTGTCGTGTATGCATGTATTTTCCACGCTCGAAGAAATCAACTTTAAACAACACCTGCGAGTTGACTGAATGTAGCCGTTCAGCACAGATTTGCACACTCTTTTTCTCAGTAACGATTTACCGAGATCCAAGGGTGTTTTTTCTTGTCTCCCCTACCCTCAACCTGTATAAACCAGAATCTTAGACCGCATACTCATCCATAGATACTATTTTTTAGAGCAATGAATACTTCAAAAACGTTTAATATAGTACTGGTTCAGCCGGAGATTCCGCCGAACACAGGCTCCATAGCACGACTCTGTGGAGCGACGAAAACTATCCTCCATCTGATACACCCGCTTGGATTTTCAACAGATGATAAACATCTCAAACGTGCCGGACTCGACTATTGGCAGTTCGTTGATATTATACATTGGAATTCTCTTGATGAGTTCCTGGAAGCCCAGGATGAGCACAGGCTTTACTTTTTCACGACAAAAACTGACAGACCTTTTACGGATGCGTCGTACAAGGCCGGGGATTTTTTGATTTTCGGTAGAGAAACAAAAGGCTTGCCGGAGGAGATACGAACGTTATATTCTGACAGGTGCTATACGCTCCCCATGACCAGCCCAAATATCAGGAGCCTCAACCTCGCCATGACCGCCGGAATAGTTCTATATGAAGCACTGCGGCAGAATGACTATACGGTATGATTGCTGTATTTCGATTAAAATTTTTTTTGTTCACCAAAGGAGATTTCACCCATGCCAGAGAGAGTTTTTAATTTCAGTCCGGGACCAGCCACTCTCCCCTATGAAGTTCTGCAGCAGGCCGGTAAAGATGTCGTTAATTTTAAGGACACCGGTATTGGTTTAATTGAAACCAGCCATCGGTCAAAGGAATTTATGGCCGTTATAGATGAAGCGGAGGCATTACTTCGTGAACTCATGGAAATTCCTGACAACTATAAGGTTCTTTTCCTGCAGGGAGGCGCATCTAGTCAGTTTTTCATGGTACCCATGAACCTGCTTGCAACCGGTAAAAAAGCATCCTATCTCAATACCGGAACCTGGTCAAAAAAAGCTATCAAAGAGGCAAAACTCTTTGGAGATGTCGATGTAGCTTTTTCCAGCGAAGAAACGAGTTTTAACAGAGTGCCCAATCAAGACGAATATACGACTGCTGAAGATGCAGAGTTTCTCTATTTCGTCTCCAATAACACTATTTACGGTACACAGTTTCAGGAAATGCCGATTTCAGAAAAATATTTGATTTCGGATATGTCTTCAGACATCCTTTCCAGAAAAGTTGATGTTTCCAAATTTGGTCTTATTTTTGCTGGTGCCCAGAAAAACCTCGGGCCTGCAGGTGTGACCCTCGTTATTATCCGCGAGGATTTACTTGACAGAGTCCCGGAAAATACCCCGACCATGCTCAAATATAAAACGCATGCCGACAAAGGTTCAATGTTCAACACCCCGCCGACTTTTCCAATATATATAGTGGCAGAGGTTTTGAAATGGCTGAAGGCCAAAGGTGGCGTTACGGCAATGGAAAAGATTAACCGTGAAAAAGCTGCGCTGCTCTATGATGCAATTGATGCCTCCGGGTATTATCGTGGTCATTCCGAAAAAGCATCACGTTCAATAATGAACATTTCCTTTAACTTGCCCAATTCCGAGCTGGAGAAGAAGTTTATAGCCGAAGCAACCGAGATTGGTTTGAACGGACTTAAAGGACATAGATCTATCGGTGGTTGCAGGGCATCTGTCTATAATGCATTCCCCCGTGAGGGCATAGTGAAACTCGTTGAATTCATGAAAGAGTTTCAGGCGAATAACCCGGCTTAATCTCTTTGAGCTGCGGTTAAATCTTGCTGCCCATATGATGTGGCTAAAGACAGGCTTCACAATATAATACTACGAGTCTGTCTTTAGCTGTCCCAAATTCGTGAATTGATATTATTCCCCCTTCCGATCGGTCTGTCTTGAACATATTACACCTCTCTTTAGCTATTTTTTGCATCCCAATTCAGGAGAAGTGATGGATTACATAGGTCAGATAATCCGGCCACCAAGTGAGGCGCACGCTATAATACTTCAGGTAACTACCGGATGTTCTCACAATAAATGTACATTTTGCGG
>JBFHGS010000009.1:0-50610 GCA_041582995.1 Desulfopila sp.
CACTCCATATAAAAAAACTCCCTGTCTTAAAACAAGACAGGGAGTTTTAGACTGGAAGTACAGCATATATATATCAAAGAACCGGATACTTCTGTCTCATTTCCTTTTCAAGAGGTATCATGACCTCCCGCATAGAAGGTTCTGCAGCAGGAGAAGTCCGAAGATTGAAGATATGTTTCCACTCGGCAAGATTGCAATAGGTAATTATTTCAGTCTTACACGAGTTTGGCAGAACAGTTCTGGCGGCCTGAGGAGTAGATGTTTCCAATAACTTCAGATACAGCTTTTCTGTTTCCTCCATAGCC
Organism: Desulfopila sp.; assembly: GCA_041582995.1. GTDB lineage: Bacteria > Desulfobacterota > Desulfobulbia > Desulfobulbales > Desulfocapsaceae > Desulfopila. The sequence continues at coordinate 306 of JBFHGS010000009.1, forward strand.
TCTTTCCACAACTTGAATTCATTGGAATCCTCAGTGAAAAAGACAGGCCGCACAAAAGTCACCTGATTGCCAAACTTATCCTGACTATAACGGCAGTAACGCTGACTTTCCTGCAAAAAGGAACATGGACGATGCCGTACAAGTTCATGGGTTACAGCCCTGTTAACAATAAATTTCACACCGACAAAACGATGCCGGGCAAGCAACGCTGCAGGCAAATCCTCGACTTGCTCAAGGCTCAATTTCTGAATTGTGACAGCTTCAGAGCGAGGCATGGCCGTCTCTGGGTCATAAACACCCTCAAAGAGAAAAGGATACCTTCCTGCAAGATCGCCAACAAGATCATTAACTACCAGATTATCAGCATACTGACTGTAAATTTCACGGAATGCACGAATTGACCCCGTCACGAGCAAGCCTGAATCGATTCTGTCTGTTACAAAATACTTTGGTTGACAGGCATGAAATTCAAGAACGTGATCAGGATGACAATTAATCGTATACGTAGCCACTGCCATCTCAAGAACAGAATTGTGACCGTGAACTGCAATTTTCTTCACAAAAGGAATTGCAGATTCCTCTGTGATTTTATCTTCACTTTTGTAACAGATACGGCCACAGGTCTCAAGACGTACAGCAATCGGCTGGCTATCCAACTCATGTTGAATCTCAAATGACGGATCAACTATTTCCATGGATCATTACCCTTTCCAGAATGGGGACATTTGCCGAAGTGATTCGATAATTGCCGGCATTTTTTCCAGCACGAAATCGACCTCCTCCTCGGTGTTGTAGACACTCAGCGAAAAACGGATAGAACCATGTGCGGCGGTGAACGGAACTCCCATAGCTCTCAGCACATGTGAAGGCTCAAGCGAGCCTGAAGTACAGGCAGAACCTGACGATGCACAGATGTTATACCTGTTCATATGAAGCAGTATAGCTTCACCTTCAACATATTCAAAACTGATATTGCAGGTATTAGGCAGCCTGTCGGTCTTATGTCCGTTAAGAAGAGAATTTGGAATCGACGCGAGCAGACCTGCTTCAAGCTTATCCCGAAGCTTTCTCACTCGTGAATTCTCATCTTCCATTTTCAAGGCAGCTAATTCGCAGGCTTTGCCCAGTCCAACAATCGATGCCACATTCTCCGTACCAGCACGACGTCCGCGTTCCTGGTGACCTCCCGTCAAGAAAGGCGTAAAGATCGTTCCGCGTTTAACATACAGAACACCGACACCTTTAGGAGCATGGAGCTTATGACCTGACAAAGAAAGAAAATCGACATCAAGTTCCTTCAGGTTAATAGGCACCTTACCAACCGCCTGAACAGCATCAGTGTGAAAAAGGATTCCCCTGTCTTTGGCCATTTTTGCCATCTTGGCAATGGGGAAAATAACACCGGTTTCGTTATTGGCCCACATCACACTTACAATAGCTGTATCATCCGTTAACGCTGCTTCGTACTCTGCCATATCAAGTACACCCTGATCATCGACCTTTAAACGGGTGATCCGATGCTTATGGCCAGTAAGGGTATCGAGGCTGTCGCAAAGATTTTTTACAGCCGGATGCTCAACTCTGGTCGTAACGATACGACGTTTCTCAGGGTACGTCTGCAGGGCCGAAAGAAGCGCAGTTGAGTCACTCTCTGTTCCGCAGCTGGTAAAAGTAATCTCTTCCGGTTCTGCACCCAGCAAGTCAGCTACACGCTTTCGCGCGAGCTTCAGTGCTTCCCCGACTTTCCCGGCAAACGAATACATACTTGATGGATTGCCATAAAATTCCGTGAGAAACGGCATCATCTCTTCTACCACTTCCGGAGCAACACTCGTTGTGGCGTTGTTATCCATGTAGACAACGTTGTTTTTTACGGAACTCATGAATTGGCATCCTCCACAATGAGAGACTCAAGTACCAGTTCCCGGAGTTTTTTCTCTACATACTCTTTAATTGTGGTCTGAGATTTTGCACAACTCTTGCACTGACCAAGCAATGTGACCATAACAAAATCACCATCGACATCGACCAGTTCAATATCACCACCGTCCTTGCGTAAACCCGGGCGTACTTCTCTCTCCAATACTTCTTCGATCTTTTTAATTTTCTGAAGAGTAGTCATTCGTTTGGGCTTAAGCTCTTTGAGCTTGGTCGTCGTAACTTCGCTGACAGTCTCCTGTAAGATCGCACGAAGTTTATCTTCACATTTGCCGCATCCGCCACCAGCTTTTGTGAAGTTGGTAATTTCCTCAACAGAGCGAAGACTCGATTCCTGAATAGCGCGCCTTACTTCAATATCAGTTACACCAAAACATTCACAAACGATTTCCCCTTCAGCCATTGGCAACACAAGGCCCCGATAATCAGCAATAGCTGCCTCAAGAGCTTCACGTCCCATTACGGAGCAATGCATTTTTTCTTTCGGCAGACCGCCTAAGAAATCCGCAATATCTTCGTTGGTGATTTTCTCGGCCTGATCGAGAGTCATCCCCTTGACCATTTCTGTCAAAGCAGACGAGGATGCAATAGCACTTGCACAACCGAAAGTTTTAAACTTCGCATCGGTAATAACATTCTTGTCATCGACAGTGATTGTCAACTTTAAAGCATCGCCACAGGCCAGTGATCCAACATCGCCTGTTCCGCTAATTTTTTCGACTTCTCCAACATTTCTCGGATTCAGGAAATGCTCCTGAACTTTATCTGTATATTCCCACATTGATAGCTCCTAAAAAACAATACTATATATGATTATCTGTCACTAGCTGACAATAATACGTCAAAATCAAAAAGCAACAGCGTTTTTGATACTATTAAAACCCTTAGCGGACAAAGAAAGCTGTTGCAAATTCCTGCTATTTAGACAAGTCCGATGTCTTGCAAAAGGCTTTTGGCGGTTGCAACCAGATCAGCGGTGCCGCTCATGGTTCGTGATTCAACATAAAACCGCACCTTCGGTTCAGTACCGGATGGCCGAATCATCACCCAGGAACCATCTTCCAGAATCATTTTTCTTCCATCTATTGTGATCACCCGGATGATTTTTTTCTTTACCCCTCCGACATCAAGCTCACTTCCAACATCATACCGCTGAAGTTCAGCGAGTTTCTGCAGCAGTTGCTCACCTTTTACACTTACGACAATACCATCACGATCAGGGTAATAGGCTCCGTACTCTTTTTCGATCATCTTTAAGTAATCACCAAGGTTTTTACCAGTGGTCAAAACCATATCTATCGCTAAAAGAAGACCAATGTACGCATCCTTTTCAGGAGTGTGACCTATAATCGATATGCCGTCGGATTCCTCGAAAAAAACAAGGGCACGACCTATCACCGGCTTAAACTCTTTAAATCCGACTCTGGGTTCAAATAACTCTTCGCCGAAACCCTCGGCCAGCGCATTTGCCATGTTTGAAGTAGCAACAGTCTTGGCAACCATCCCATCTTTTTTCTTGTATACCTTTAAAAAGTGGTACGCCATGGCGCCAAATTGATTCATACTGATTTCTGTGCTTCCATCAGTAAAACGAATACGATCGCCGTCTGGATCGATTATTGCTCCAAGCTTCAGTGTTTCTTTGCGCTGTCCCAGAACTACTGTAACATTCTTTAGGTTCACAGAAGATGGCTCAGGGGCGATCCCACCGAAAGTGACATCCTCTGTATCTCTCAAGGTAATGAGACGCGGAGCATTTACACTTTCAAGAAGGGATGTAATGTGCAGCCGTGAAGCGCCATGAACTGCATCAATAACTACCACCATGTCGTGATTTTCAGTAAATCGCTGTATGATATCATCCAGATAAAGACCATGAATATCACTGTTTTTACGAACAAGACTTTTCCAGGTAGCGAGTGAATCAAATACACTCACACCCGGCAAGGATGCAGGATCAATCCCCTGAATAGCAGAGGCCTCAAATGAATATCCTTCATCAATGAATTTTCGTGCCAACCGGGTTATGGCTCCTGTGACCTGAGTCGCCGCAGGCCCTGCATCAGCAGCATTGAATTTATATCCACCATATTGAAGCGGATTATGTGATGGCGTGAGGTTTATTGAAAATGCACATCCTATTTCAAGAACAGCTGCCGAGAGCACACCGGTTGTCGACTCTCCCGCATAATATACGGTGAATCCTTCATCACTCAATACTTTCGCAACAACCGTCGAAAGCAAGTCGCCGGCAAAACGGTTGTCGTGCCCTATAACACAACCTTTTCTTTTAGCTTCAGAACAACTGGAAACACCAAGATAACCAAGAAGTTCCTGATCTTCATCTGCCTGATTGTACATTTCAACAATCGCACGTGTGACACACGCCACCGATCGTACAAAAACATCTTTCCCCAGTTGGCCTCTCCAGCCGGAAGTACCAAAAGTGATTTGTTCTGTTGGTGCACTCATATTATTGCAAATTTCTTCATATATAAGTGCGTAGACCTGCTCAATTCCGTTCTGCCATGCAGGATCTCCTGAGGAGTTTCTTCGTGCAACAAGTTCTTTTATAAGCGGGAAGTATTTACTCGCAGCCGCGTCACCTTCCACAAGATATTGACCAAAGAGATCTTTAACCTCATTAGCATATGACATGCTATTTCCTCCGGGATATATAAGATTGCCGTACGCCAGGATGGCTCCATGACTATAGAATAACTCTTAAATCTACTTATTTTCAGTCATACGTCAGAACCGGCTGGATGTACAGATTTTTTTGACTGATGTCAACACAGTTGCCTTGACATACATAAATACGATTTGTACTATTCTACAAAATTACTGATCATTTTAAAACCTTCCGAAATCACTGCCTCACAGGAAGTCTTTTTTTTGACCAACGACAGAAATAATCAACCCTTTCACCTTACGACACACTGCTAATGCAATGTGTTTTATCTTTTGTGTTCAGGAGAAAAGTAGCAATGAGCAGTCAACATGCAAAAGAGTTTATACTCTGGTTCGATGATATTGCAATCGATGATGTGCCGCTTGTCGGTGGCAAAAACGCTTCCCTTGGTGAGATGTATCAGCACCTTACAGCAAAGGGAGTCAACATACCGCACGGCTTCGCAATTACTGCCTATGCATACAGACATCTGATAGAGAGCACCGGTATAGACAAGAAGGTTGCGGAAATTTTAGCCGATCTCGATACTCACAACCTGCGCAACCTGCAGGAACGCGGGAAAAAGGTACGCGAAGTTATTCGCAATGCTGAATTCCCTGAAGATCTCAGGCTTTCCATTATTGAAGCATACACCACAATGGAGAGTGAGTACGGAAAAAACGTTGATGTCGCCGTACGCTCTTCAGCTACAGCCGAAGATCTGCCAGACGCTTCTTTTGCCGGACAGCAGGATACCTACCTCAATATTCGCGGCCCAGAAGCGGTTCTTGATTACTGCAGTCAGTGCTTTGCCAGCCTTTTTACCGACAGAGCAATTTCATACCGACACGACAAAGGCTTCGGTCAATTTGATGTGTACCTCTCAATAGTTGTACAAAAAATGGTGCGCTCCGACAAGGCCTGCTCTGGTGTACTTTTTACCCTCGACACAGAATCAGGCTTCGAAAACGTTATTTACATTACCGGGTCCTGGGGGCTTGGTGAGAACGTTGTTCAGGGAGCTGTAAATCCCGATGAATTCTATGTTTTTAAACCGACGTTAAGAGAAGGTAAGCGGCCTATAGTTTCCAGACGTGTCGGTAGCAAAGACATCAAAATGATTTACAATGAATCCGAAGATGCTGAAGAAACTGTTTTAAACATTCCGACCACAGCAGCTGAACGCGGAATGTATATCCTGAACGACGATGATATCCTGAAACTTGCTGAATGGGCTCTTCTTGTTGAGGAACATTATGGCCGCAACATGGATATCGAGTGGGCCAAGGATGGCGATGGAGAAACCACCGGCACGGGCGAACTGTTTATTGTACAGGCGAGACCTGAAACTGTGCACTCCCAGGCTTCACGAAACATTACAGAAACCTATATCCTGAAAGAACACAGTAAAATCCTTGCTTCCGGACAGGCCGTAGGTTCTAAGATTGGTAAAGGTACAGCAAGAGTTATTAAAACAGTTGCGGGAATCCATGATTTTAAGGCAGGAGAAGTACTTATTACCGACATGACCGATCCAGACTGGGAACCGGTCATGAAGAAAGCAAGCGGTATTGTTACAAACCGCGGCGGAAGGACCTGCCATGCAGCAATTATTTCGCGGGAGCTCGGTATCCCATGTCTTATCGGCACTGAAAACGGCACAGAAAATGTGTCTACGGGCCAGATGGTAACAGTATCATGTGCTGAAGGTGAGACAGGTCATGTTTTTGATGGCGCACTTGAATTTTCCATCAACACCACAAATCTCGACAAAATACCCGACACCAGGACAAAGATAATGCTGAATGTCGGTATACCCGAAAAAGCTTTCTTCGAATGTCAGGTGCCAAACGATGGTGTCGGGCTTGCCCGTGAAGAATTTATCATCAACGCCCACATCGGCATTCACCCGCTTGCGCTTTACCACTTTGAATCACTCATTGAGCGGGCTGCTTCCGGCGATGAGGAAGCCGGCAGGATTGTCCAGCAGATTGAAGACAAAACCAGCGCCTATCCGCACGATAAACGTCAATTTTTCATCGACAAAATTGCCGAAGGAGTAGGACGTATCGCAGCAGGCTTTTACCCTAAAGATGTCATCGTACGACTTTCCGATTTCAAATCCAACGAGTATGCAAATCTTATCGGCGGCAAACTGTACGAACCGGTTGAATCCAATCCGATGATAGGGTGGCGTGGAGCTTCACGCTATTACGATGAAAAATATATCGATGCGTTTGAGCTGGAATGCAAAGGCCTCCTGAAAGCCCGTAACGATATGGGTCTGACAAACATCAAACTGATGGTCCCCTTCTGCCGCACTCCGGAAGAAGGACGCAAGGTCATTGAAACCATGAAGAAATTCGGCCTGGTACAGGGCGAAAACAACCTTGAAGTTTATGTAATGTGTGAGATCCCGTCAAACGTCATCTCAGCTGACGCATTTGCAGATATCTTTGACGGTTTCTCGATAGGTTCAAACGACCTGACCCAGCTTACTCTCGGACTTGATCGCGACTCAGACCTGGTTGCCCATATCTTTGATGAGCGTAATGATGCAATCAAGACCCTGGTAAAAATGGCTATCGACACGGCGAAACGTCGCGGCAGGAAAATAGGCATATGTGGACAGGCACCATCAGACTATCCGGAATTTGCGCTTTACCTTGTGGATTGCGGCATTGATTCAATGAGTCTCATCCCCGATACCGCTGTAAAAACTAAACTCCTTATCTGCGAACGTGAAAAAGAGCTTGGTCTTCTAAAAGAGTAATACCGAGGTTAAAACACACGGGCGGATCACACGTGATCCGCCCGTTGCTTTTCTGCCGGTAAGCCGGCCGACAGTCTTCTTTCTGTTACTTAAGATTTTCCTGCTGCAGTGTCCGTGCCTCTTCTATGAGCATTACCGGAATATTATCACGGATCTCATACAACAACATGCAGGCTTCACACGCCAAGCCTTCCTCCTGCACAAGATACTTGACAGGCCCTTTACATTTAGGGCAGGCCAAAATCGCAAGCAGATCTTTATCTATCATCACATTCCTCCTCTGTTCATCAGGTTCTATTCTCTATGTGTCACCTAACCCACAAACCTCAAAAGGTTTTCAGCCCCTTTTACACCATTGGCAGACCACTGGACAGAGACGGCAACAGGATACATCGTATGCATCAATTAGCAATTGAAATTCAGCAGTAACTGCATTAGAACATGCCGGACAACACACGCATCTTTGCAGAACCGGACTCTCTTAAAACACTGCCCAAACACCCTCAATCACCTTCTCGCCAGGTATACCATGAACGACCTCAGTAAACCTTTCAAGACCAGTTGCAACATCAAGGTTTCCAACGCTGGGATAATTATCAAACGCGATGACCCGCATGCCAGTGAACATGCTGAGAAAGTAGCCACCTGGCTGAACAAAAAGAACATTTCAGTGCAGATGAACGCCATAAGTGAAGAACTCGACCTGCTCATTGTCCTTGGCGGTGATGGAACACTTCTGCATATTGCTGAACAAGCTGCCAGGTACTCCATTCCGGTAACCGGCATCAATCTGGGCAATCTCGGCTTTCTTACAGAATTTGCTGAGAATGAAACAGAACATATTCTGGAAAAAGTGATTGGTGGTCAAATCGTTATAGAAAATCGCCTCATGCTCAAAACCCGTGTTGTTCGAAACAATACGCCGGAGCAGTACAGATACGCCTTAAACGATATTGTTATCAACAAAAACACGCTGGACAGGTTGCTTCACCTCGCAACCCGGGCAGGCGATGACTACATCACGACCTATAAAGCAGATGGTCTCATTTTTTCTACACCGACCGGCTCTTCCGCCTACAATCTCTCCGCTGGCGGGCCGCTTGTTTATCCCGGCCTCGATACTATTCTCGTCACCCCGATCTGCCCGTTTATGCTCAGTAGCCGACCTATCATCCTGCCCGCCACAACCCCAATCACCACAGAATTCGCGCGCAGCGGCAATGCGGAATGTGCACAGGTCATAGTTGATGGCCAACCCTGCTGGGAGATGAAACATGGTGACAAACTTGAAGTTGAACCGGCAGAACATGCCCTCAGACTGATTGTGTCTTCCACCCGGGACTACTTCACTATCCTCCGCAATAAGTTGCACTGGGGCAATCAGGATGCATAGAGTGAAATAGCAGGAAGTGACTTCCTGTTATTTCTTCTTTCTGATTCTGTATTTTTTCATTTTATACTGCAACAGGCTCTTCGTTATTCCCAATTTATCAGCGGCCCGGGCCTGAACATAGCTTGTCTCCTCGAGCGCCTGCAGCAACATTTTTTCTTCTATTGCATACAGCACATCGTTTAAGCTCACCGAATCCGGAATCATCTGAGTAAGATCTATACTCTTACTCCAGCCATTCTCTTCAACTGGCTGCAATGAATCAGGCTGCACATCCTCCGCATCAATAACATTTTCGTTGCACAGGATTGCCGCCCGCTCAATGGTATTTTCGAGCTCTCTGATGTTGCCTTCCCACGGAAGTTTCATCAGAAGTCGTAAAGCGTCAGGTGAAATCGTCAGTTCCTCTTTAGCCAACTGCTTCCTGAATTTATTTATAAAGTAGTCAACGAGCAATGGCATATCATCCATTCTCTCGCGCAAAGCCGGCAGAGACACGTGGATAACATTCAACCGATAGAACAGATCTTCACGGAAACGGCCGGCAGCGACTTCTTCCTTAAGATCCCGGTTTGATGCACTTATTATACGAACATTTACTTCAAAAGTCTTGCTGCCGCCAACCCGCTCAAATTGTTTTTCCTGCAGTACGCGCAACAGTTTTGATTGCAGGGCCAGTGGAATTTCACCTATCTCATCGAGAAAAATAGTCCCCTTGTCGGCCAGCTCAAACCGGCCTTTACGCATTACCACAGCTCCTGTAAAAGCCCCCTTCTCGTGCCCGAACAATTCACTTTCTAAAAGATTTTCAGACAATGCTGCACAGTTTACAGTAATAAAGGCTTCTTTTTCACGGGGACTATTCATATGAATGGCCTTGGCAACAAGCTCTTTGCCCGTTCCGCTTTCACCTGAAATAAGTACAGAGGCAGGGGTAGGAGCAACTTTTTCTATAAGCTCATATACCTGCTTCATCTTGGGATTTTTACCGACCATGCCGGAGAAACCGCTAACCCCTTTTATTTCACTTCTGAGCCTGCTGTTCTCAAGAACCAGTGCGTATAACTGAACAGCCTTCTGGATATTTACCAGGAGCTCATCATTGGAAAATGGTTTTGCCAGATAGCTGAATGCACCTGCCTGCATGGCAGAGACAGCCTTTTCAACCTCTGCAAATGCTGTTATCATGATGACTGGCAGATCGGTATTATACTCCTTAATCTTCATCAGTAACTGCAGGCCGTCGACTTCTGGCATTTGCATATCAGTAATGACCAGATCAAGATCGAGTTGTCTGACCATTTCAAAACCCTCTGCACCACCAGTAGCCGTAAACACCTCGTATCCCTCGTCGCGCAAAAGTTCAGAAAGCACTATGAGATAATTGGGTTCATCGTCGACAATCAGAATTGAATACATAAGCAGGGTTCCTTACAGCTTGATTTACTGGAAAAAATATTTAAAAATGCGTTGTTTCCGTTCGGAAACACGTCATCGCCTTAGGCTTTCTTTAAGATTATGCAGGACCTCTTGAGGTACATATACATTTTTACCACCGGCAAGCGTCGTTCCGGGACGAATGTCACCATGATAGTCGCTCCCGCCTGTAACTACAAGACCATACCTGTCTGCGAGAACACATAGTTGCTTCTGATTTTTAGCAGAATGAACAGGATAATACGCCTCAATTCCTCCAAGACCCATCGGGACAAGCTGATCAAGAATCGGTGGTATTTTTTTAAGTGTGCTGTCCAGAATTGTCGGATGCGCAAGTACTGCAATACCGCCTGCACCACGTATGGCAGCAATCGCATTTCCGGCATCCAGAACTTTTCTCGCCACATAGGCAACAGCACCTTTTTTCAGGAATCGCGCAAATGCGTCATCTATCGTTCGGGCAATCTTTTTCTCGATTAAAACCTGAGCGATATGTGGCCTGCCAGTCTGACCTATTTTAGAAGCTTTTTTTATTTCCTCGTAGCTAACATCAAAACCAAGCTTCTGAAGGCGTTCAACAATCGCCAGATTACGCACAGTACGTGCGCCCTGTATTTCCTGCAACATTTGCGACAAATTGCTATCATTATGGTCAAAAAAATACCCAAGCAGATGCATATGCTGCTCGCTATGCACAATACTTAACTCAATCCCGGAAATCACCTCTACCCCCAGTTGCGATCCGAATTCAAGTGCCGGACCAACCCCTTCAGTTGTGTCATGATCTGTTATGGAAATTGCACTTAAACCTTTATCCAGAGCAAGTTTCACTATCTGGTCCGGCCGCAGCGTTCCGTCTGAAAACGTCGAATGAATATGTAAATCTAATGACATGAGTGTATGCAGGATGGAGATGAATGAGAAGAAGTACCTTACCATCTCTGAAAGTATACATTTGACTGTACAAGAGCAACCGTTATGGCGATTATCGATACCTGAGACTGCAATAATGCTCACCATTCAGGAGACCGAAGGAATTTATCCTTTACTTTTCCGTTTGTTGTCCGATAGAGTCTCATCACCTTTTGGTGATATCTGTAAACTATCATCTCATCAAAAATTGACCATGTCCATGAGGCATTTACCTCATGGCATCAGGCATTGCCACAGGCTCTGCCTGCAATCAGAAATGAAACAGAGAGTTTAACATTTCATGATTTTCAACCGTCCCATGTCAACCGGAGTTTTTCGATGCGAATAACCGCTTTCGTCGCCTTGCTGAGCCTGCTGCTTGGCAGCTGTGCCAGAATCCCGGAACCTGTCGGGTATGAGTACTCCGAACAGCCTAAAATGCAGGCGGCATACCACTGGGACATTCTTGCCAGCGATGTTGCTAATCAAATTAATAACGAACTCATCATTAACGATTATCTGCAGACTCCGGTATATGTTAAAGCAACCTGTGGAGATGAAAACTCACCATGTGAGCCCAACCAGACAAGTTCATTCAACGAAGCTTTTCGTGATTTACTTATAACCGACCTTGTAAAATTCGGAGTACCCGTCCAGCAGGAGAACATCGAAGAAGCGATAACCGTTCACTACAAGGTGCAGGTTATTTACCATAAGGCCAATCGGGTTCGAACAATTCGGCCAGGCCTGATGACCAGTATCGCAACCGGCATAATGGTATTCAGAAACGTCCCCCATCAGTTCAAAACCATTGCAGCCGCCGGCATGGCTGACTTCTTGAACACAGCGGCTGTAAAATCGTCTGCTCACGAAGTAATTATCACCACGTCAATGGTGGCGAAAGATCGATACTTATATAGAAAATCAGACATCTATTACATTAACGACAGAGACTATTTCCAATATCAGGACATACGTTCCCAGGCTACAGAACTCCCTTTTATAGCGCCTGATGTACCCATCAAAAATAACATGTCACAGAGGATGCAGGAGGAACCAGGACCAATAACCGACAGCACTCCTGAAAGTGATACCAACTCCTCTGGCATTTAGGCAGATTCTCATGAAGCGATCTATTCAGATACACGTGTCAAGACGATTCCTCTCTATACTTTGGGCGGCTGCTCTCTTACTGCTGTTCTCTGGTTGTGCAAGGTTCAACGGCACCCCCCTTGAGCGCTTTATCGGCGGTGAAGCAGACCTGATCGCCTTTTCCTACACAATAGCTGATGAACTCACGGATGCTGCATTCCCCCCCCTTGTGCCACACCACCCGGATATGCCTCTACTGGTTACGACCTTCGTCGACAACAATGATCTGAAGAAAACCTCAAAATTAGGTCGAATCCTGCAGGAACACACGAGCTCACGGCTTGTTCAGCTTGGATATGCGGTAAAAGAAATTAAAATGACCGGTAGCCTTCTCATTGAAGAACTATCCGGAGAATCCATTCTTTCAAGAGATCTCAGTAAAATCGCACCATCAATGAAAACCCAGGCAATTCTTGTAGGAACATTTTCTTATACCAACCGGACTATGTATATTTCTGCTCGACTTGTTAATCCTGCGAACAACGTGATACTGTCTTCAGCCGACTACCGACTCATTATGGATAATACGGTTCTCGCCATGTTCGGATTAGAACGCGAAGACGGCAGTGGTTCCGAAATTAAAGAACCGCGCAGGTCTGTACTTAACTCACTGCTGTATTAATCCGACCGCACTATTCCTTTTTCTCATGGCGTTGATCAATATAGATACAGCCTTAACTGAAACACTTCGTTTCATCAAAAAGAGCCCTGCTGGAGGCGGCATCGAGCTACTTTCCTATAAACGCAATAGAACAGTAGCACTCATAAGAACCAATAAAGATACCGTATGTATCCGTGAACAGGGATATGTTACAGAAGAAACGACAGAAGACTTCTCTGCACTCAGTAAAAAACTAAAATTAATCCTCAAACGAGAATTCCCTCGCAGTCGAAAAATACGTCTCTTTAAATTTTCTTCATCCGAAGAACTCCTTCGCCTGCGACAAAAAATCTGACGTCTTCTCTTGAAATGTTGACAATTCATTGCGCTGCCTGCAAAAGAAAACTCTGGAAGTATGACAAAGTCGGTCATGGCCATGTTGTTCGTTGTCACAAAGAGCGAATAAAAAAGTGGTATGCGACAGAAATTATCAAACATAAAATCCACTGCTTATGCGGCAAAGAAATCGGCATAGACAAAGGCGGCCACTACAGAATGATAGCCAACACCTTTACTCATACCGGCACGAAACGGCATAAATAACCTTTTAACTCCAACTTAACAGGTGAGCCGTAAGGAGTAACGAGTGAAGTGTGAACTGCACTCGTCAAAGACCAACAGATACAAATGTATCTTCGATACTTTTGACAACCTATACACACTGCTTTGCATACTCCTTACACGTAACCTCTCACCATTCCACTCCCAGTCAGTCCTGCTACATTCAACGCCTGTTACCATAACATTGCAGAGAACAACTGCCAGCTCTCACTCTGCGTATCTCTCTATATGTAGAATTGTCGATGGGTTTTAAAATGTGTATGGTATATGTCTTCTGACCGGAAGGAATGGTTCAGGAATACTTCGCGCTGTACAAGCGCCAGAAGCGACATAACGCCAATGAACATACAGTTTATATATTGAAATAAAGGGAAAGTCATGACAAGGGTGAAATCAGACCGCCGCTCAGCGTCTCGTGTACAACTCCAGGCATCGGTAAATCTGAAGATAGAGGGGGAACTGTTTGCTGCGGATACAGATTTAAGAGATATCAGCCTTGACGGTGTAAGCATCAGCACAGGAAAAAAACTACCGATCAACAACATCTGCGATGTGGAAATCACCATAACAGGACCATCAAGCACTCTGCAATTAACCGCAAAAGGCAGGATACTCCGCCAGGATAGCTATGGCGCCGCGGTAAAATTCACAGAACTCGACATGGACAGTTACATGTACCTGAAAAATCTCATGATATACAACAGAGCCCCTGACAATAGCTGATACTTTCTACTATCTGTTCTCTAAACCGGTACGGTCAAGGAGATGGATGTTCCTGCCCTGAACTTCAATAAGTCCTTCCTCAGACATCTTTCCGAAAATTCGGGACAGAGTCTCCGGAATGGTACCCAACAGACTCGCGAGCTGCCCTTTGGATATTTCCAATTCGATACTATCGACCCCGCCCTGCTCTTCTGAAAGGTATAAGAGATATGATGCAAGTCGCGCCGGCACCTCTTTAAGCGACAGTGACTCGATCTGACTTGCAAACCGCCTGAGCCGCATAGACAGAACAGCCAGCATATTCAGAGCGATGGAGGGTGACTGCGTAACCACCTGTACAAACTCTTTACGCGGAAAAAAAAGAACTCGTGTTTTCACAAGAGCTTCTGCTGTGGCTGGAAACGGTTGGCCGTGAAAGACAGGCACCTCTCCAAAAGGTTCTCCCTCACCAAAAATGTGTAAAATCTGTTCTTTCCCCTGTAAAGACATTTTAAACACCTTTACTCTGCCATCCATGACGAGGTAAAAACCGTTTCCCTCGTCGCCCTCAAAAAATATTGTCTCACCTCTACCATACCGTTTCTCGACAGCAATTCTGTCGATTGCAGACAACTCATTTTCAGGTAAACCTTGAAACAATCGGTTCGAAGCAATCACACTCAATTTCATCATATATTTCCTATAGACCGCATAAATAAACCCGTCTTATTCGATGGTGATGTTCATATTAAGATTGCCTCAGTTTATACCAGCTATTATCATCACTGTAAAATATATCCACTCAATTGCAGGCAGCAAAAAAGAAATTCAACCAGTTCATCAGACGTCACCGACAGATGTGCCGTTTTTCTGGATCTTACGAAGCCCCGGTAGTCATTTTCATGTATAGCAACAGAAAGATTGTCCATATCGACATGGACGCATTCTTCGCCTCAGTAGAACAACTGGACAACCCTGAGCTCATTGGTAAGCCAGTGATAGTCGGCGGTCGGCCAGACAGTCGCGGCGTCGTTGCCGCCTGCTCATATGAAGCACGCAAGTTCGGGGTACACTCTGCGATGTCATGCGCCAAAGCTGCCCGGCTCTGCCCGCAGGCAATATTTACCAGACCAAGAATGTCAAGGTATCATGAAATTTCTGGACAGATCATGGAAATTTTTCACGACTACACGGACCTGGTGGAACCACTCTCCGTTGATGAAGCATTCCTTGACCTCACCAGCAATCATTTCAACGAACCTTCAGCCTCTCTCCTTGCAGAGCGTATTCGGCATCAGATTTACAGCAAGACCGGTCTCACTGCCTCTGCAGGAGTTTCCTGTAATAAATTTACCGCAAAAATAGCGTCTGATGTAAACAAACCTAATGGCATCACAATTATTCCGCCTTCTAAAGTTCTCGACTTTCTGGCACGTCTGCCAATCGGCAAATTTTATGGTGTCGGAAAAGCAACTGAAAAGAAAATGGAGCGTATTGGCGTAAAAACAGGAGCTGACCTGAGACGTTTCACAAAGGACGAACTCATTTTCCACTTCGGTAAATCAGGTGATTTTTTTTATTCTATTTGCCGCGGAGACGACCCCCGGCCTGTAAAAAGTTCCCGCACCCGTAAATCTATAGGTAGCGAAACTACTCTCGCGGAAGACATTCTCGATATGAATATCATCCGCGAGTTACTGAGTTATCAAGCCGAATCGGTAGCAACAACGCTCCGGGAACGCAATCTTTATGCATTTACCCTTACCTTGAAAGTACGTTATCACGATTTCCTGACCATAACCCGATCCGTCACTGTGAAGTCCCCGATACTGACCACTGATGATATCATGTTCTACCTGCCGAGATTACTGGTAAACACTGATGCAGGCAGACGAAAAATAAGGCTCCTTGGAGTGTCTGTCTCTGGGTTAACCACCAGAAATTCAATCCCGGTTCAGTTACGCTTACCATTTCCACTTCAAATATCAACAGATGAGCCGTAACTATTCGTTCCCGCACAGCTTGTAGAGATGACCAAAAGTGTTTATTGTACCAAAGGTTAAGCACACACTCACTCAACATAAAGAATATTACTATGAAAGACCTCATCCTCTCGATATTGAATATATTTCATCACGCCGGTCGTATTATAAGCCTCATACGAAATACAATCGTTAATACAATTTTTCTGCTGATTATAGTTTTTATAGCCATCAGTTTTTTCACCTCCGATACGCATGAAGTGAAAAAAGACAGCATCCTGCGCCTCACTCTGAGTGGAGATATTGTCGAACAACGACGCCCCTCTGCACCATTTGACGCTGTTATTGAAGAGCTCCTCGGCATGGAACCCGAGCCACAGCAACTTGTCTTACAGGATATCCTTGATATCGTTCAGACAGCAGCAAAAGACTCTGCTATATCTGCTATACTGCTGGACCTCCACGATCTGGGCAATGTTGGACTCAATCAAATGCAGGCTATTGGTAATGCTTTAAGCCTATTTCGACAACAGGGCAAAAAGGTTATCTCTGCTGAAGATTTTTACACTCAGAAACAATATTATCTTGCCTCATATGCAGATACTGTCATCATCAATCCGATGGGTGGTGTCGAGATGCACGGCTTTGGAGTGTATCCGCTCTATTACAAAGAAGCCCTTGAGAAACTTCAAATCAACTATCATGTCTTTCGGGTGGGTACATATAAATCCGCTATTGAACCCATCATTCGTGATTCGATGTCAGACGAGGTGCGAGAGCACAATGGGGAATGGCTCAATGCTTTGTGGTCAAATTACACCCGAGACGTCACCAGCCAGCGTGGCCTGCCTGCAGATGCAATCTCAAACTATATTGAAAATATAGAGGTCAAACTTGCAGCATTAAACGGCGATACTGCGAAACTGGCACTTGAAAGCCATCTTGTTGACAAACTCCTCACACGTGAAGGCGTTGAGACCTACCTCGGTTCCCTCAATGGAGGATCCTCATATTCAGCGGTTACAACTGAAGCATATTTCGCCAAGATAAAACCATCCCTGCATGAAACCGAAGTTGGTAATAATGCTATCGGAATAATCGTTGCTGAAGGAACGATTCTGGACGGTCAACAGCCGGCAGGTTTTATCGGCAGTGATTCGCTTGGCGATCGCATTCGCAGTGCCAGAAACAACAACGCAATCAAAGGGGTCGTCCTGCGTATTAACTCTGGTGGAGGTTCAGCTTTCGCTTCTGAAGTCATTCGGCAGGAAATACTCGAACTGAAAAAAACAGGTAAACCGCTGGTAGTTTCCATGGGTACAATGGCTGCTTCCGGAGGTTACTGGATCGCAGCAGATGCAGACCAGATCTGGGCATCTCCAACCACGATCACAGGATCAATCGGTATCTTTGGTGCCATCCCGACTTTTGAGCGAACTCTCGATCAACTCGGCATCCATAGTGACGGTGTCGGCACAACCAGTCTGTCAGCTGGAATGAACCTCACCCAGCCTCTTACCCCAGCTATGAAACAATCCATCCAGCTTACCGTAGATAATGGTTACGCCCGCTTTCTCTCCATCGTTGAAAATGGCCGCAAAATAGCCAGGGACCAACTATCGAGCATAGCAGAAGGAAGGGTTTTCTCTGGAGAAAAAGCAAAGGAGCTCAATCTGGTTGATAACCTTGGCTCACTCGATGATGCAGTACAGGCCACAGCGAAGCTTGCAGGCCTGGATCATCACTCTGTCATCTATGTCGAACAGAAAGGCTCCATGCGTGACCACATCCTGCAGACCCTCCGGATATCCGCTGCGTCTTTCTTTCCAGAATTTTTTTCTTCATCCACTCCGCTGCATACTATGTATCATCAGATACGAAAAGGCATTACCGATTTTCTACTGATTGATGACCCCAATAATATTTATGCTCACTCAATGTTGCAACTCTCTCTGTAACATTATATAAACTATCATCTTTTCATCTTTTACTGTTGCCGTATGCACCTGATGAGGTGTTTACGGCATCGGTTACTTCTGCCCTTTTCTTACATCTCTATCATGGATATATCACCTGAATTCCTTTTGATGCTCTGGGAGAGGCTTTGCTGGCCTCTCATACGTCTTATATTTTACATTTCTATCGGCCTGCTAGTTGCGAACTTCATTGAAGCGCTGAACTGGACACGCTGGATAGCTCTGCTTGCCAGACCACTTGTTCGACTCGGTAATATGTCAGACACTGCGGGAGCCTCATTTTCCATGGCGTTATTTTCCGGAGTTTCGGCAAATACAATGCTGGCGGAAGCGTATGACAAGAAACAGATGAGCAAAGGAGAACTCATTCTAGCCAACCTTTTCAATAGCCTGCCAACCTATTTTATTCATCTGCCAACTATATTTTTCATAACAGTACCTCTTATCCACGGAGCGGCATTTATTTACATAGGCATGACTCTGGCTGCCGCAATGCTG
The DNA here is from genome assembly GCA_041582995.1 of Desulfopila sp. Classification (GTDB taxonomy): domain Bacteria; phylum Desulfobacterota; class Desulfobulbia; order Desulfobulbales; family Desulfocapsaceae; genus Desulfopila. The sequence goes on from JBFHGS010000009.1 coordinate 18,959, forward strand.
CGAACACTCAGCATTGTCGTTATCAGCAGATATGTATTACCTCAACCTGGAACAGCTGTATTCACGACAACTTCTGAAACCAAGAACGACGGTATCGACTGGCGGGGCGCGGCTGAAAAGAGCTGGAAAAGATTTAAAAAACGTATACGAAAGATCATAATCTACACTGTTCCCATATACATTGTGGTTTTCATCATGCACAGAGTGGGTTTCTTTCGTGATATTGAACAGTTTGCGGCAGGATTCCTCACATTTATCCCATGGCTCTCCCCCCAGTCCATGGGGATTATCACTCTCCACCTCGCAGCGGAACTTACTGCCGGACTCGCAGCTGCGGGAGCATTACTGCAGGAAGGCACTCTCACCCAGCGGGAAATCATCCTGGCTCTGCTTGTTGGCAATATCCTCTCTTCCCCTCTGCGTGCAGTACGGCATCAATTTCCGTACTATGCCGGAATATTTAAACCACGTATCGCTGCACAACTGATATTTTGCAGTCAGGCCTTTCGTATTGTCAGCCTGATTATTATCGGAATTTTTTATTATTATGCAACCGCATAGACCGGTGGCATTCGGCCAGAACAGCATATCTATCTTTCATAGAAAAATAGCAAAAAGAGAAAAACCGGTATACAGAGGATTGCAGAAGAGTATCAAAAGATGAAGCACTTCATTTGACCATCGCTCTTTCACGTTTCTCATAAAAGCGATGGCCGAATAAAGCGTTAATGCAGGTACGTCGAATCAGGCATTCCCCTCGATTCCACTTTGAAGTATTTTCCCGGGGATAATCTCCAGAACAAATTCGGTCCACTCCCAGGAAACATCAACTATCTTGAACCCTATCTCGAGACCACTTGAAGTTTGTCTCTGCCAACAAGGTTTGACCAGCATTTTGAAATATTTGCCGTTACCAGACATCACAGCCCGATAACAGTGCTCGTCTGCAAGGAAGGAATCACTCAAATGAGACATTTTAAAGCCGTTAGAAGATACATCCTGAACAATTCCTTCGAAAAACCGCTGTCCATCGGCAATATCACACGAATAGCCTGAAACATTGCCGCGATGGTACCGCCTGTGAATTCCTCCCATTCGCGTCGATGCTTCCCGGTAACTATGCAGCCTTAAACGATCCATAAAAAGAACTCCAGCTATAGGTTAATGCAGAACCTTTTCTCATTTCAACAGTTTATGCCAAGGTAGTCAGTAAAACTCTATACCATACCTCAAAGTTTAATTGCCAATAAAAAACCGTTATTAATACAAGTTTAACAACAAACCTTCTCTTTTGCCACTTGACATTCAAACATGTTATGGGTAACGAATAAGCATAGAATTCAGGTGCTCATTATAAGACACTGCCATTGTCCACGAGCATAATAGGGAACTTCGTGCAAATCGAAGACGGGCCCGCCGCTGTAACCGGAGACAACTCCTGAACACAGGCCACTGTTCGCTTTTTGAATGGGAAGGCTCAGGATGAGAATGACCCGGGAGTCAGAAGACCTGCCTGAAAATACGCTATGCAGAATCGCGGACAGATACTGCAGGCAAGCCGATTTTGGATTGTTAGGGAAATCCCGGATCACTGTAAACGTGATCCGGGATTTTTTTGTATTTTAGCCTTGCCCCCTCTGAATCTTTCTTTTGATTCAGTTGCAAGAGTTCAAAGTATATCCAAATCAATACATCTGTTGTCCGGAATATTCGTTATACTGGGGTAAGGATGCGCGGCAATTCAAAAATACTTTTCGGCTCTCTCTCTTTCCTGCTAGCTGCAACAATTATTGCAGCAACAGGATTGGGATACATTTCCATTCCGCCCTCCAGTGTCATTCAGACAATCCTCGGTAGCCTCACCGGCATTATTTCAGGCACATCCTCCGCTTCTGACCAGACCTTTTCCGTAATAATAATGGACGTTCGCCTGCCGCGTATACTCACCGCTGCTCTTGTCGGGGGCGGACTCGCTCTGGCCGGAGGGGTCTTTCAGGCAATTTTACTGAACCCTCTGGCTGATCCGTATACTTTAGGCATATCATCAGGGGCAGCCTTTGGTGCATCAACAGCATTTATACTCTCGATCCTCGGTGTTGCGATTCCGGTTTCCCTTTCTGTACCTGTCTTCGCATTCATTGGAGCTATCGGCACCCTCTATGCGGTCTTTTTTCTTTCTGCCGGTGATGCAAAACTTTCATCGAATACGCTGATACTCTCCGGTGTCATTGTTGCTGCCATTCTTTCGGCTGCAATTGGATTTATTAAGTATATGGCCGATGAAGAAGTTAACATCATTATTTTCTGGTTGATGGGGAGCTTTATCGGCAAATCATGGCAGGATGTAGTTCTTCTGCTGGGAATCCTCATTCCCTGCCTCATATTTTCCTGTTACTTTGCCAGAGACCTCAACATCATGGCACTTGGAGGCACCACAGCTGATACACTGGGAGTAGACAGTGCTAAAATCCGTCGTCAGTTACTCGTCAGCGCCTCGCTCGTCACAGCTATCTGCGTTGCAGTTTCAGGCGTTATCGGCTTTATAGGCCTGATTGTCCCCCATATGTTGCGCATGCTTGCAGGGCCTGATAATCGCATTCTGCTACCTGCTTCTTTTTTCGCCGGTGCCATACTGCTACTTACCGCAGATACTATTACCAGAGCAATCCTTCCGCACGAAATACCGATTGGTGTATTAACCGCACTGATCGGTGGCCCTTGCTTCTGCTATATTTTCCGCAAACGTCAGTTAGGTGCAGCTTATGGTCGCTGACAATCCGACTGCTTATTCCGTTACTGACTGCGGCTTTGCATATCGGGGAAACCCGTGTCTGCGTGCAGTGAATATCAACCTCCAGCAGGGAAGATTTTACGGCCTTATTGGGCCCAACGGCAGTGGCAAGACCACTCTTATAAATTTGCTCACCGGCACATCAAGACCGACTTCCGGCACCATAGATCTCTACAGCTCAAACGTTTGCGACTATGCAAAAACCGACTTAGCCCGACTCCTGTCACTTGTGCCACAAAGCTTCACCATGGAATTTGAATACACAGTCTTTGAGATTGTAATGATGGGAAGACACCCGTACATTGATCGTTTTGGTGCACCTTCAGAAGAGGACGTAACTCATGTGTCTTCAGCCTTAAAAACTCTGGATATACAACATCTCCAGGACAGATATGTAACCAGACTTTCCGGGGGCGAGCGTCAACGTGTACTAGTAGCCAGAGCCCTGGCACAAAATACCAGGGTCATGATACTTGACGAAGCAACAGCAAGCCTGGATGTACGGCATTCAATAGACATAATGAAAGCTCTTCGGCAACGCGTAGATGCTGAAGATGTCACGGTGGTGGCTGCTATTCACGATTTGGATCTCGCCGCCGCTTTCTGTGATGAACTCATCGTCATGAATCATGGCACAATTCACAACCACGGCAATGTAGAAACAATCCTTACCTCAGAATTACTACGTGATATTTTCGCAGTTGAAGCCGATGTTCTTACCCCGGTTAACAGCACGCCCCATATTCAATACAGGTACAGTCATGCATAGTAAACATTCAGAACTATTCACATTTCTCCCTTTCCTGATGGCTTTACTCGCTCTGTGTCTGCCGACGTGCGCCGTATCTCTTGAGTTAACTGACGACGAAAGCCAGACTATTACTGTCACCACACCCTTCTCACGAATTATCTCTCTCTATCCGGCCCATACAGAGAACCTTGCATTTATGGGCTGTGACACCGCACTCATCGGTGTTGGTGAATCAGATAACTATCCTGAAAGTATCAGTCGCAAACCGCTCTTCAGCTACAGGGATAACGCCGAAATATTTCTCGCCGCACAACCTGACCTCATCCTCATTCGGCCCATGATATCACGATCCCAACCTGAGCTTATCGAACAACTTCGAGCCTCCGGCATTACGATCATATCTCTGCAACCGACCAGTATTGACCAAATGTTTACCTACTGGCAGAAGCTTGGTCAACTCTGCGGTCAAACCGAAAAAGCAGCAAGTATGGTAGAGCAGTTCAAAGATACAATCGCTGAACTTAAGGCAAACATTCCTCAGCAACAATCTGACAGGCCCCTTGTCTATTTTGAAGCAATCCATGACAAGATGAAAACATTCTCTCCCACTGCAATTTCAGTATTTGCTCTTACTGCAGGAGGAGGACGAAATGTCGCAGATGATGCCATTGGCCGAAACAACAGCAATATTGCACCTTATGGCAAGGAACGGATTCTTTCACGTGCGGATTCCATTGACATTTTTCTCAGCCAAACCGGCAGGATGAACAGAGTTACCGTCGATGAAATCTATAATGAACCCGGCTTTCAGCTTATCAAGGCAATACAAAACAAGTCTGTATTTCTTATCGAAGAAGAACTCGTATCCAGACCCACCATGCGACTCCTGACAGGAATCAGCAAAATTCAGTCGTTCCTGTATCCACGGCTCCAATCAAGCCAGCAGCAGGTAGTCAGACATGAACTTCATCAAAATCCTCAGCTCTAATGGCAATGAACATGCAATCAACTCTTTTTATTGTCGGAACAGGACCCGGCGACCCTGACCTTCTTACCATGAAGGCATTCAAGACGCTTACCCACTGTCCCATCGTCGTAGCCCCAAAAGGCTCGAAAAATGGCAGTTCCACAGCACTGTCAATCATTGAGAGAGTAGTTGATGTCTCAACGAAACAGGTTCATGAAATGTATTTCCCAATGAAAAAAGTCAAACTCGACGAAAAGCCTCATCCGGAAATAGAAGCAGCCTGGACTGATGCCGCACAAAAGGTAATTGACCTCATGGACAGCGGAGAAGATGTTGCCTTTCCGACATTGGGAGACCCTGCAATTTACTCAACAGGATATTATCTCTACGACACTATCCTCTCATTGCGACCCGAGGTCAAAGTACAGTTTGTTTCCGGTATTTCCGCCATGAGCAGTTGTTCCGCATCCACTATGACACCAGTATGCCTCGGTGATGATATGCTTGCAGTGGTACCTGCAACTTTTTGTGAAGAGAAGATACGCAGGGCTCTGACTGATTTTGACGCTATAGTATTGATGAAAGTTCATCGGGTTATGGATCGCATATGCAGACTCCTTGAAGAAACAGGCCTTACCAGAAATGCTATTTATGTGGAGAAAGCAGGAATGCACGACCAACGCATAATCAGCGACTTATCTAAAATACCTGAGAATCCGCATTATTTCTCAACTATTATCGTAAGGAAGCGTGGAAAAGGACCTGCGGCAGAGTTGCAGTCATCTTTCACTTTACCTGATGACGTACACGCCTGAAGCACGAGACTGCCGCCACAGAAACACATGACCGGTTTCTGTGGCAGTTCTCCGAACACGCCTCTCAACATACAGCAGTATTTTTAGCTTCCACGTCTCCCGCTTGCACATTCCACAATGTCTTTCCAGTTTTAGTTGGCCAGATATCACCATAATGCATATTATGAGTGAACAACCTCTCTAAATACCAATTAAAAAGGCATTTATGAAAAAACAGATCCTGATTGCAATTGATGATTCTCCCACAAGCTCCCAAGCACTGGACTACATCTCCCATCTTTTTTCAAAACATGAGGATGTTCATTTCATTATTCAGAACTGCACGGGATGCGGTGCGGAAGTTTTGCCAGAACCCGAGGATTCACGAAATTCTCTCACTCCTTCCCGCCCTTTAGGAAAACGGCACTACAACGCTCAAATACTTCTTGAAAAGGCACGTGTTAAACTTGAGGCCAGCGGTATTACAAATGACCGAATCAGTTCCTCGTCACTCTCTGCCAGCAGTGTCGCACTCGCAATCCAGCAATATGCTGAAAAACACCTGGTCGACAGCATAGTGATGGCAAGACGCGGTGTCGGAATTGTTGGAGAACTCCTGCTTGGTTCAGTCTCATCCTCTCTCTTTGACAACTGCCGCTCAATCCCGCTCTGGATTATTGATGGCTCTATAAGTTCTCATAAATTTCTGGTTCCAGTTGACGGAACCCCATCTTCGCTCATGGCTGTCGATCATCTTGCACATATATTCCAGGGTAGAAACGATGTAGTTTTCTACCTGTTCCATGCCCGGGGATTTCTTTCAGCGCCACCAGTGTGTAAACCCGAAGACTTCTATGACAAGTGGGGTAAGGAGTGGTGCGATATAAATCTTTCAGGCAACGGTTGCATGTTTACCGGACCGACAGAAATCCTCACCAATGCCGGAATACCGAAAGAATGCATAGTGAGTCTCCCTGAACCTACTGCAATTGAAGAGAGTACCGCCATAATCAGCAGCGCCCGCAAAAACCGTTGTGGAACGATTGTGATAGGTAGACGTCCAGGAAACGCAAAGAAGGGAATACTTGGTGGAGTTTCCAAGAGAACAATCATGCAGACTGAAAACCTGGCCCTGTGGGTTATAGGTTAAATCGACTGTACTTGTTGATAATACTGGGAATATCTGATTTTTCCAATTGCGGCAGAGACTCCGGCGAGACACACCCAAAGAGTCTCTGCCGCAATATTCATCTCATTATTTACCTTTCAGATCTTTCGCTACCGGTTTTACAATTGCAGTCGCCTTCTTTTCCGGAAGAAGATATTTTCGCGCAAGATCATCAATCTCGCCAGCCGTAATTGCAGAGAAATCTGGCAATATTGATTTTGGCCACACAAGTTGTACAGGATGCCTCCCCGACATTGCCAGCACTGAGTGCAACCAGTACTGATTGCTCTTTACACTGTCTTTAAGAGACGTCAGAAACGGTCCTTTTACTCTTTCCAGTTCAGCACTTGAAATCTCCCCGGATTGAAGCTGTTCACTTATACGGCTAACCTCGTTCAGAATTTCCTGTTCTCTCCCGGGCTCAACCACTATATGGACCTGAATGTTGCCATATTCTCCATAAATCCTGCTTGGGACACTAAAAACTGTGGTCGAGTAACTTGCACCGAGTTTTTCCCGAATTACAAGCCGCAGTCTTTCGCGAAATATTTCAGCAAGAACATGCAACCGTCTGGTCCTGCTTATATCCCAGAATCCCGCTGTCGGCCAAGCGACAACGATAAGAGATTTTTCAACTGATGAAGTTACCTGAGTTGTGAGATGCTGTCCCTCTGGAAAGGTGAGTGTGGAGGAGTCGACCGTTATTGCCGACCGTTTATCCATGGTGCCAAAATATTGAAGGACCAACCGTTTCATTTCAGCCGGATCAAAATCTCCTACTATTGCAACCTCCAGACTCCCATTTGCAAGTTCCGGAAACAGCCATTTTCTGATCTGATCAAACTCGAGGGTCTTCACCTGTTCCCACGGGGGCAACCCCACTCTTGGATCACCGCTGGCAAGAAATGAATTGACACGAGTCTGTACTGCGCCCTGGATATCACTATCCAATCGGTCATACATCTGCCGCAGTCGATTCCTGGCCAGAACATATGCCTGCTCCCGAACCCCAGGATCCTGCAACATACTATAAAGTAACTGCAACAGCGTTTCTGTCTCTTTGGAAACAGCGTTGCCGGTATAACGAAAGCTCTCTTCCCCGACATTAAAACCAACATTCACTGTGGTCCCTGAAAGAATCTCGGCAAGTGCTGTTTTAGACAAAGTTCCTGTGCCTGAATCATTTACAACCTCCTCGGTAAGCAGCCCAAGACCGGGGATAGGTTCTGAGAAATGCCCCCTGCCGACATCAATTGCAATACGAACTGTGTTCGGCTCAAAATCTGTGCGCTTCAGAGTTACTGATACATTGTTCTTAAACACTATTCGCTCAACACCAATATCTTGAACAACTTCCTCCAGAATAATATCTCCCGAATCTGCACTGGGGATTGCCAAATATGGAAAAGTTCCATTTTCCTGAAGAGTATATGGCATCAGTTCTCGATCAGCAGTTTCACGGTAGAAAGAACTGATTATCTGCTGCGCTTTATCTTCCGGAAGCCTGACGTTTCCTTTTACGGATATAATCCTGCTGTCATGTTGCCAATCCTGCTTAAACACCTCGTTCACGTCGAGTAAACTCATTTTTGTCAGCATTCCTGAATATACTTCAAGCTCCTGAGCAGGTGACTGCATCACCTTATTGTCATTGAATTGACGTATAATTGCCCTGGCAATATCATCAGATTCACGACTCTCCGCTGTCAGAACTGCCGATTCAAGGAGTGAAAGTACTTCTTTTTTCTCTCGATCAAATTCCTCCTGGAAAAATCCATAATGCAATGCCTGACGTAGCAATTTATCCAACAGAGCCAAAGCAGTTTGCCATTCGTCCGAGTCTGTTGTAGCTGTGAGAGTCGAGTAACGGATACGTTGCAGGAGATCACCAGAATAATAACCGGCACCGGCCAGCACATCGCTGTGTTTCTCCTGAAGTTTATTCAACCTGCTTTGCAACATTCTGATCGACAGATATCTTTTCAGATCCTGCATCTGGAGTGCATACGAATCATCTTGCGGAAAACTATTCCACACTGACTCAATTGATACCTCTGTTCGCCCAAGATCATTTTCATGATGATAAAAAACCTCTAGACCTGAGCTTTCCAGTTGACCGTAGTCCGGACATTCCGGTGCGTCTCCTTCTGCCTGTAATGGGGAAAACACTTCGGTAATAAGTGGTAGCACCGTCTCCTGTTCAATATCGCCGACCACGACCAACATCATATTTTTAGGACGATACCAGCCATCATAATACCGTTTTAACAATGCACTATCCGCTGAGTTAAGAACTGTCTCATCACCTATTATCTGTCGATCAGGTAAAAGCGAGCCACGGAATTTGAATTCACTCGATTTTACGCTGGTGCGGTAGCCAGCCGAGTCCCGTGCTCTCTTTTCAGCCAGAATAACCCCTCGTTCTCTCGCCACTTCATCTTCGAGAAGAAGTGCTCCACGGGCATAATCTGACATCACCAGAAATCCCTTCCTTAGAAGATCCTCAGTGCCATCAGGCAATATCAGATGATACGAAGTTTCGTCATAGGCGGTATGTGCATTCGTATCACCTCCAAAGTTCATTCCTATAGACTGAAAGAACTTTATGAGCGTCCCCGGAGGAAAATGAGTAGTTCCATTAAACAGCATATGTTCGAGGAAATGAGCCACACCACGCTGGTCCGTAGCTTCATGCAACGAACCAGCATTAATGTAGAGATATACAGCAACACGGTCTTCCGGCTCTTTATTCTGCATCACGACGTAACGCATGCCATTGCTCAGGGTGCCGCGAACCAGAGCAGGGTCAGGTTGAAGATCGCTTCTGTCAGCTGGCCAGCCGGAGGTAATGCAATCAGATCGCAATCCTTCAGCATATAGCGAATTACTCCAGACTAAAACCGACAGGACCAAAAGAAACACAAATAGCAAATAAGAAGTACGATGAAGTTTTTGCATGTCTACATAATTAAAAAGAAAGAGTCTTATTGCTCCCGGAGTCCAGATCTACGCAGCCATGCGTAAGATGAAAGGAGCGAGGAGTAACGTCCTGGAACGAAACCTTTACAAAGTACAGAAAAATACAAACACCTTCCTTCCAAACCTGATGGATAGGAGGATCCAGATCGAACAGTATGTATTTGTATATGACCACTACAGCCTATGTACAGTCGTAGAACAATCAGGTTGAGGGTTACTATATGTCACAACAGTAGAATAACAAGCAATTCCCCTGCTGCTAACTTCCGGCAACAGTGTTGCCCTGAGATTACAACTCTTGTGCATACATCCTGCAACACCACACTTACCGTCCCAACCTGCTCCCTCCTTTACATTACGGAATTCCATAATTTTTACTTTTATCCTCTAATATTACATTGTGGCACAAAAACTGCTTACGTAGAGCCCGATAACAGACAATGGTGTTGACCGAATTTCTATGCAGAGTCATGGATAGGATCAGGACAACACCCGATTATTCACTTTAAGGAGGACATTCAATGTCTCATGTTCAAAAAAACATGCCGGTCTTTATTATGTCCGGTGTACTCCTGGTCTACGGGCTCATTGCCTCAACAGGTACCCTGTTGCCGGCAATGAAATACCTGCATACCCATAAAACTATGGATCTGCAGGTAACTCTCAGCCTTATACTTGCAGGTATCGGTATCTTAGGGGCTCTCATTAATACTATTCGCACGCCTCAGTCCACACTGTTTGATCGCTTTTTTCTACGTCCACTCGGTGGTATCATATTGCTCCTTTTGCTCGCAATGTTCATCCGCTGGTACGCAGAGCCAATGGTTAAAATCTGGAGTAAAGCATTTGAGGGTGTTATTGGCTTTTCTCTCTATAAAGTCATGAACCTCAACTATGTTATTCTTGGACTTCTGACCGGTGTTATTATCACAAACACTGTCGGCATTCCTAAGTTCGCCGGTGACGGTGTTAAATGTGCACGGTTTGTGTTGAAAATGGGAGTTATCATGCTCGGTACCCGTTATAGTTTTGCAGAGCTTGCAAAACTTGGCGTTTACTCAGTGTGGCTTATCGGGATCTTCGTTCTCGGTACAGTTTTTCTGGTACTCTGGCTTGGTAGCGTATTCAAGCAGCCTAAAACTATGACAGGTGTTCTTTCAGCGGGTATGGGTGTCTGCGGTGTCTCCGCAACTGTTGCTGTTGCTCCTGTTGTAAAAGCGAAAAGTGAAGAGATGGCCTACACCATCGGCACCATCCTCTCTTTTGGCATTATCTGCATGTTTATCTTTCCGACCGTCGGCAAGATGGTTGGTATGAACCCGGTTCAGTTCGGCGCCTGGGCCGGTACCGGCATTCTGAACTCTGCACAGGTTGCAGCAGCAGCACTGGCATTTAACGCAGTAGACATTAAGACTCTTAAAGTTGCCGAGATCTTCAACATCACCCGCGTTCTTTTCCTGCCTGTAATCGTTCTTGTTCTTGCCACCTGGTTTGGTAAGGAGACTGGACAGAAGCTGAGTTTCAAATCTGTTGTCATCGACAAGTTCCCAATCTTCATTCTTGGTTTCCTGCTTCTTTTCGGCATGTCCTCCATGGGTATGTTCTCTCCGCCTCAGCATTACAAAGGTAAATTTATCGATGTCAGCTACAATGAGCGCACTCAGGTAACAGAAGAAGAGTGGAAAATTCTCGACACCGTTCTCGCAGAAGGCACGTTGACCGGTCTCTCTGCAGCACAGATGGATGCCGTGAGCGACCTGCACAAACAGCGTCAGATCGCCGGTAATTTCAATGAACGTGACAATAAAAAGCTTTTTGATCAGGTAGGCCGTTCGCGTATGACCGAACTCGAGGGAATTCTTGCAGCTGCCAAAGTTAAAGAACTTGCAATCGAGAAAGAGGTTCAAGCAGTATTCACACATGCTATTAAGCAGGTACACAAAACCTCAAAAACTGTCACGGTACTTACTGACTGCATGATCTGGTTCTTCGCTTTCGGCCTCATCGGCCTTGGTATGCAGATAACGAAGAAAGCTATATTCCAGGCAGGTGGCTGGCCACTCGTTATTGGTGGCATTTCAGGTATTGCTAAGGCAACATTGTCATTCTTTGTTGTTCTCTGGCTTGTTAAAGATGTTGTCTTACATTGATAGGAGCAAAGCATGAGTGATAAAAAAACAGTTCAGGCAAATAACAGCGCTACAGGAGAACACAACCACTCCAATGGCGCGAACACCGACGAGCTCGAAGAGAGAGCGCTTTCCGTATTCTCCAGCGAACGCAGTGAAGATTTGACTGCACTTGCTCTCAGCCTCATAACCACCTTTATTGTGCTACTGTTCACAAAGTGGCTCGTTTAACATTCCATTTTGCCTTCCTCGCTGTCGTCAACGGGGAGATTGGTAGCTAGACAACCTCGGCCCGTGATTGCACAATTAATGTGCAATCACGGGTTTTTCACTTATTCTCAGGATAGACCTATCATGTTCAACAACATTCTTCTTTGCACCCACGGGTCAGAAGGTGCACAGAAAGCTGAAAAATACGTGTTTGAAAAAGTAATGCAGGAAAATCCTGACATCAGCCTGACCATCCTCACCATAATTGACAAGGACTGGTGTGTTATGACGGGTGATGACTGGCTCAATTCATCCGGTACCAGAAACCGTTTTATGAATTACGTTGATGAGCAACTTGGCCGCGAAGTTTCGGCAGACTGGGACAGGATGCGAAGCACATACCCGGTCCCGGATCATGTGCGTTTCATCAAAGTTGTCGGAGATATCGAAGTGACCATCGCCGAAGTAGCTGAAAAAATAGCAAGTGACCTTATCGTTGTCGGCGGTTTCAACAAAAAACCGTTTCGTCTCACTTCCGTCAAAATGTCACCCGGGCTTGCTGCGACAATAAAAAACGACAAGTTACACCCAATCCTCCCTTGCCCATTGCTGATTGCTACCTGATATTATGAAAAAAACATACCCGCTCAACCTGCCCCGCAAAAACAGCGCACAACCGCTTGCAGTGGCAGACCTTATAGATGCTGAAAAACTGCTGCGACTCAATCCAATCTGGACAATCAAAGAGTTCACTTCCTCTGGCAATGAGTTTCAGGCAGACCTACAGGACTATGCAACAGACAGGGAATTTACCATCAGTGGTTCAATCACTTCAGAAAAATCACAGAAAATGCAGGTGAATTTTACAGGAGGCAGCTATGAAGTATTGACTATTCAGCCTGATGGGGAGAGCTATTCAGCCACTGTGGTATATAGCGACCCTGACTTTCTGGAAGAATCAGAAGAGGAACGCCACACAGTTTTATGGCTTAGAGGAATCCAGGAATACTTAAGGTTATATCTCAAAAAAAATCCCAACACACTGTTTTTTCGGTACATGATGAACAAAATAGTTCTGGGAATGTCACCTTCTCAACGTAAAATTTGCCTGATGCTTCTGCGTATTACTGCAGTTGAGCTACTCGTCATCCTGATCGTTGTTATCGGCTATGTATATTTTGTACTGAAACCAGGCGCAGGATCCTGAAGGGACGAATCCCATGAAAGAATTGCAACAGGGTGATCTGCTCGATAACTTCAGGATTGAAGAACTCCTCAACACCAGCGCGGTCGCCTGCCTCTACAGAGCTGTCGACCTCGTCTATCAGGATGAGGTTGTGCTTAAAATCCCTCTCGATGACATAAAAAGTAATCCTGTTCTCTTCTACCATCATCAGAACGAAGAAAGGATCAGTGCATTCCTGCAGCATCCGTCTGTTGTCACCTATCTGCAGCGCGACATCTCACATCAATATCTGGTAATGGAATTTATTGAAGGCCGTGACCTGCGAGTATTGTTGCGAAGGTGTAAAACACTTTCTCTCGACAGGGCCATTGCGCTCTGTTGCCAGATAGCTGACGGCATCACCCACCTTCACAGCCAACAGATTGTTCATCTGGACCTGAAACCCGAGAATATTCTTGTCACGCCCGATGACAGAATCAAGATAATAGACTTCGGAATATCGAACAATCTTGATGAATTTGATAATATTGGCAATGATTTCACCAGCCCCAGAGGCACACCTTATTACATTTCCCCTGAACAACTTTGCGGGGTGCGGGACTGCAAACAAAGTGACATCTACAGTCTGGGTGTGATACTTTTTGAAATGCTGACAGGTACTCTGCCATTTGATAAATCCTTATCGCTCTCCAACGTACGTGAACGGCTCAGAAAGGATCCCGTTCCGCCTCGTTATTTTGACCACTCGATTCCACCTGCAATTCAGGAAATAATCCTGAAATGCCTTAATCGCAACCCGCTACAGCGCTACAACGACGCCAGTCATCTTAAAGATGATCTGCAGAATTATCGTTTTCTACCGACCGGAACCCAAGGACATATAATCACAAAACCGTTATCACTACTCTCCTATTTCGATTTCTCCAGCTGCACCACTATTCTGCACAACACCCCCCGTAGACAGTCACCTGTCAGAGAGACAAGACAACTGCTCGGTTGTATCACAGATCACGATAGTAGTGACGTAGTTGTGGAAAGTATACGTCGGGAATCCCTGTTGCACGGAGGCCACATAACGCTGCTGCATATACTAGAGGAGGAAGACCCCTCAGAATATGAAAAGTATACCGTGGAAATCGAAGGCGCCAGCCTTTCAAAACGTATTGACAGTTATATCTCCACCTTGAAAAGGTATGGCTTAAGTCCGGACCTGCGCCTTAAAAAAGGTGCTATCGCTGAAGGAATTATGGAAACTGCAGCGCAACTGAATCCAGACCTCGTAGTGGTTGGCCCGCCGCGGCCTCGCTCTTTTTTTACCAGGCTGTTGTGCAATTCTGTGCTCGATACAATTATACGTTCAGGACTTCACCGCATACAGATAGCCCGGAATCCCAAGCCAGTTTTCGGTCCCCGGCTTCAAAGCCTCAACAAACTCACTCAAACGGAACTTGAGAATTTAGAACTCTTTTTCTATGACAGCTGGGTGCAAGACCTTAACTGGCTCAGCCAACTCAGTCACACTCTGTTAAAATCAGACAAACCACCTGCTATCATTGATGAATCCAGCTGTCCTCTGGGCCGCTGGCTACAAAATGCTAAAACCATTCCTGAATTCAAAAAAGAAATGAGCGATATTGAGAACTGTCACATCGAGTTTCACTCCGCCTTACAGATCATGTCTCTGCATAGTAAACAGAGGAATCATGACGCCATACGAAATCTCTATAAATACCGTGCCATACCTCTTGCTGTTGAAGTTAAGGACCTATTAAACAAGATGATACACAGCTTGAAATTAAACAGTTGAAGTACTCATATCCACACATTCAATTGACCGATCTGTCATGTACTGCTCCGGACACCGGGGTTACTGAAGTTAAAGCGTGATTCTTCTAAATCCGTTAAAGATACAGAATTACCAGGCTTGACGTATCGACTATCCTGACGCGGGCTCTGCATCTGACCCGATCAAACGGTTTTAATGGAGTTAATCTTTTCGAAATAAATTCCTCCTCTACGCCTGATTTTATATTTATGATTACCTCCTTTCATGTATCTGAAAGGATAAGGATGTACCAAAAAAATGTCTGACGAGCTGCCTCTTCGCAAACAAACCCGCGTACAAACCAAATTTCTTCTCGGCCTTGCCGCTATTCTCATATTTTTCAGCGGTTTGACCTCTATTACAATTTACTATTTTGCAAAACAGACAATAGAGCAGGAGGCATATGATAAAACAGAAATTATCATGACCGCCATGGCCGCAAACCGCAGTTATGTCCGGGACGTGCTGCGACCGAAAATGTATGACGTTCTTGACGATGATACATTCGTTATCGAGGCAATGTCTTCATCATATATCAGTCGTGCAGTAATGGAACGTGTCAATCAGACACTCCGGGATTTTACATACCGACGAGTGGCAATAAACGCCCGCAATCCCAACTACGAAGCAAACCGGATAGAGTCGGAAATGATAACAAAATTTACTGACAACCCGTCTCTTAATGAATGGCACGGCATCGTTGAATTTGATTCGGAAAGATACTTTATGCGTTTTAAACCTGAATTTTTTGATCCTTCATGTACATATTGCCATGGGGACCCCAAAGATGCTCCTCAGAAGATTATCGAGATATACGGAGACCAAAGGGGCTTTTATCGAGACTCAGAGACAGTATCAGGGGTTATCAGTATTGGAGTCCCTGTTGATATCAGCCTTTCACGTATCCGTGAATCATCTATTGCCATATTCATGGCCGGCATTCCACTTATCCTCTTTCTCTATGCGATAATCAGTGTGTTTTTTAATCGCTTCATTGTTCAGAACCTGCACACTATTCTTGATATCTTCAGGTCAACATTAAAGGATGAAAAAGACCTTGCACCACTCGTTCAATCTGACTCCATGGATGAGATTCACGAACTCAATGATGCCGCCCGTACTCTTGCCCATTATTTAAAGGATAATCGTCAAAAACTCGAAGAATACGCAGAACAGTTGCTGCAGGGTAAAGAGTTGCTGCAATCAGTATTTGACGGCATTACCGACCCGGTAGTCCTGCTCGACAACAACGCCCGTATCAAAATTGTCAATGCAGAGTTTCAAAAACGATACAGCGTCACCCTCACTGAGGTTATTCATTGTTCTCCGCTGAAATTGAAATTGAATAAGTGCTGCCCGCTGCAACTCTGCACGGATATCTTTACATCAATGCCGGACTACCCGGTTACAAAAGAGGTTAAAGTCGCCAGCGGCGAGGTATTTCTCATTTACTTCTACCCTATCCAGTCAACCATCGGGGTCGTTGACAACCTCATATGTTACGTGAAAGACATAACGGAACAGAAGAAACTGGAAACCAAAATACAACAGACCGAGAAACTCGTTTCACTCGGTCAACTCGCAGCGGGAATTGCTCACGAAATCAATAACCCTCTCGGCGTCATACTTTGCCATATAGACCTATTAAAGGATGAAGGAGAGCTTTCAGATACGGCAAAATCCGATCTCGCCGTTATAGAAAAACACGCAGGAAACTGCAGAACAATCATTGCCGATCTGCTGAATTTCGCCCATCAGCAACAAACGGTAAAGGCACTTGGCTCAGTCAAAGCCATCATTACAGATGTTGTATTGATGGTAACACCACAGTTTCTACAGAACAATATCGAAATCGTATTGCAGATTGATGATAGCATCCCCCTGCTCTATCTGGATATTGACAAAATCAAGCAAGTCATACTAAACCTGCTTATCAATAGTTCACACGCAATTGGCGAATCCGGTCTAATCATTATTGCTGCTGCATATGATTCCGCTACCCATTCATGCCGAATCACAATAGAGGATACAGGGCAGGGTATTCCGGAAAACAAAATCGCTAAAATCTTTGATCCTTTTTTCACTACCAAACCCCCCGGAAAAGGCACAGGTCTCGGTCTGTCAGTGAGTTATGGAATTATTAACGATCATAATGGTGACATTCGCGCTGAAAGTGAACCGGGAAAAAATACCCGGTTCATCATCATTCTGCCAACCGCTGAGGTAACACATGAGTAATCAACACAGACTTCTCATCATTGATGACGAGCAGGACATGTGCAACGGCCTCAAACGAATGATTGCAAAAGAATTTCCCGACATTGACATCATCACCGCCAACAGTGCTGATGAGGCTTTGAGGCATACGAAAGAGACAGGTGCAGACCTGGCATTACTCGACATTCAGATGCCTGGTATGAGTGGCCTTGAGTTATTAAAAGCATTCAGTTCCACCGACCCCTGGCTCACGGTTGTCATGATGACGGGCTTCGGCACCATTGCCACCGCAGTAGAGGCGATTAAACTCGGTGCGTATGACTTTATCACCAAACCTTTTGATAAGGAACTGCTCCGCCTCACCATAAGCAAAGCACTCGAACGTGCACGTTTGTTGCGCGAAAACTTTACCCTCAAGCAACAGGTCTGTGACAAGAGAATTACCACCGAATTTGTGGGTGAATCAGAACCGATGAAGCTGTTTCTCTCACACTTGCAGACGGTGGCGCGATCCAACTACACTGCCCTGGTAAGAGGTGCTTCCGGAACAGGCAAAGAGCTTGCCGCCCGTGCCATACACTCTCTCAGTACCCGCTCGGATAAGCCACTTATCATGGTAAACTGCCCTGCTATACCCGAGCATCTTCTTGAATCGGAGTTGTTCGGTCACACCCGTGGTGCTTTTACTGGCGCAACCCATGACCAGAACGGTCTTTTTGCTGAAGCCGATGGAGGCACACTATGTCTAGACGAAGTAGGCGACATACCCATCGGCATCCAGGCCAAATTACTCAGGGTATTACAAGAGCAGGAGATCAAGCCTCTTGGCGCCACAGTTACGAGAAACATAGATGTTCGGGTTATAGCGCTTACCAATCTTGACCTGGAAACCATGATAGCTGAACGGCAATTCCGCGAAGATCTCTTCTATCGGTTGAATGTTGTCACCCTCACGACACCGTCACTTGAGGAAATTTCTGAGGATCTGCCGTTACTGGTTGCGCACTTTGCACAAAAAGTTTGCTGTGAGCTCGACCTTCCTCTGAAGCGGTTCAGTCAACGGGCTCTGACAGCGTTGTGCCTTCGCAAATGGCCCGGCAACGTCAGAGAATTACAGAATGTTGTACGTCGTTCTGTGATGTTTTGTCCTGATGATATCATCTCCATCGATCACCTTCACGGCATAGAACCGCCGGCGTTGACCTATAACGATAATCAACAATCCTCTTTCTGCGCTGACAATGATATAGAACCATACAAAACTATAAAAGAGCAACTCGTTGAAAAATTCACCACGGATTACATACGTAATCTTCTTCAGAAAACACATGGTAACATAAGTCATTCTGCTGAAATTTCTCAACTCTCCCGGGTTGCATTACAGAAAATCATCAAGCGGCACGGAATCAATGCTGACGAATTCCGTCCCTGAACGTTTTTGATACTCCTGACACCAGTTTAGTTAACAGGCTTACCACTCCTCACTCTTGGATACACTTATGCGTCTTAAAGGAAAAACGGTATTGATCCCAGGCAGTTCCCGCCCTATAGGTCGACACATTGCCAGGCATTTTGCACAGGAAGGTGCCAACCTCATCCTCCCCTGGTTCGACTGGCCCGAATCTGTTGCTGAGATGGAGGCCGAGTTTGCTAAAGCAGATATTGAAGTCATCTCTCAGAAATGTGATCTGAGGAATATTGAGAGCGTCAAAGCGCTCATCCGGAAAGTAGAGCAGCGCTTTCATGTTCTCGATTATCTTATTAACAATATCGAACGAGGCGGGATGCCGGTTGTGCATGGTTCATATGACAATGAGCATAATGTACATCAGTGGGAACTGGAAATGGATACCACTCTTAAAGCTAAGTGGAACCTTTTTCACTGCGCTTTTCCTCTGATGAACGAATGTGACAACGGCAGTATTATCAACATCTCCTCAATCTCCGGCATTACCGGTCGCAGTGGCCCGGCAGCCTGTTTTTTCAATGATGGGTACAGCGCAGCCAACCGCGCGGTTCAATCACTCACAGAAACATGGGCACGTGAGTGCGCGCCGAATATTCGGGTAAATGAAGTAATGCTCGGACTCATCAACAGTCGCCATGGAGACAATACCCGAGGCTGGACTGCTCTTTCACAGCAGGAAAAACAGGCATTATCTGACCACACCCTGCTGGCGAGACTGGGTACTCCTGAAGAAATAGCGAAAATTGTCTATTTTCTCGCGGTGGAAGCGACCTATATAACCGGAACGGTTATTCGTGTTGATGGTGGCTATGTTCTCGGAGGAGACAGGGTTCCCCCCATCCCGCCCGGTATTTTATAGGGAAGTTCTCGAGACCTTCTCATCTGGATTGCCAGATTGCCATGGTGAAAAATGCACGTGGCAATGACCTGACAAAATGCAAGTCAGCTTCTTATGCACTTGACTCCTCAAACGGAAATTGGGACACTTGCAGGAGGGAAACGAACATTAAACATCACGTTGGATCTGTACGGCATGCCCAAAATCCACTCAACTCAAGGTAGTTACCACGCTGACAAAACTTCTCACGCACAAGATCTTGCTACTCAATTGATTGACCCTGAAACAATTGCTGCTTTCCAGCAAATCAGCAAAAGCAAAAATAAAAACATCGTCCAGTTGATTCTTGGGAAATTTCTTAACTATTCACAATCAGCTATCACCGATTTAAACACTCAAGTTCATGTTCTTGATTTTAAAGCAATCGAACTGATTGCCCATACGTTAAAATCATCTTCCGCGCAGGTCGGAGCCTTCAGCCTTTCAAAACTATTTGAGCGAATTGAAAAAGATGCGGAAACCGAGCAGACGGATTCGCTCAACGACACGATTATGGCCGAGACCATAGCACTGCAGGCTGAAGTACACCAGGCTCTTGAATATATAGCCGCAAACACTGATGAATGGCTCAACTCAGTAGGGCACTGAGGTCTTTGATTCAGTTGCCTGTGAGATATATCTACCTGCAAGCTCAGCCAAGGTAAACATCCGAATACGCCGATCAAGATAGATAGGTACTTCAGAATAATCGGACGCCAAAGCAGATATTTCAGACCTCGCGGAACTATCTTCCAATAAGGTCAGACACCAGATAGCCATTCCCAAAACAACCTTGTCATCTGAATCGAGATAGGCGAGCAGATCCGCCACTACACCTTTTTCCCTCATAAGTTTCTGACGCGACTGACAGAGTCTACCAACACCCCAGAGTAATCCCCGTTGCAGCATAGGTAACTCCAGGTAATTACCATCCTGAAAAAGCTCAACTCCATCCTCGCGCATATAGGAAATCAGCATATGGACATATTCCCCTGCCAGTTGCTCATTCATGGCCATTATTTCCGCCATCGCTTCCGGTGAACCCCAGCCGATGCCTCCTGATTCGTCATTAAGCGTCCAGAGAAAACGCCGCATGATAATTCGGGCAGCTTCCATATCTGAAGCCGCTATTGCCGGAACAACCATGCCAAACATGGTAACCGCATGCCATCGTACCCGTTCGGATGTTGAACATAACGCAGAGAAAAGATGATTTACAACATCAACCGGTTGATATTTGGCAAGAGCAGATTCGATTGCCGCCACATCCTTTCCTTCGAGTATTTTGAATACTTCCTGTTTAATTTTACGCCTTTTCATGCCTCTCCTTCATGTAAGATCTTAAGGAATTCTCATCAACTCAGACTGTGCCGCATTTTACGTTTTTGCCGGCATCCTATAGTTAGCTATGTTTACTGACAAAAATTTGCGAAAGATGACACCACGTAGATTGACTCTGAGTGAACATTGTCAAACAGGAATGGGTTTCAAGAAAGCAGAAAAACAGGAGGAAATAATTACAGATTGAGACAGAGAAGAATACTACTAAAGAATTCAGAAGATGTGACTAT
The DNA here is from genome assembly GCA_041582995.1 of Desulfopila sp. Classification (GTDB taxonomy): domain Bacteria; phylum Desulfobacterota; class Desulfobulbia; order Desulfobulbales; family Desulfocapsaceae; genus Desulfopila. The sequence goes on from JBFHGS010000009.1 coordinate 39,892, forward strand.
CGACCGTTAACATCATCCAACCGTTTCATCCCTTCCATAATGAGAGCCATAAAACCACCGACAACGTTATATCTTTTCTGCGCAGCTGAGAGCCCTTGAGAAAACTTGAACCTCCCGTGTCGCAAAGCAAGGATTTTGAAAAAAGCTTCTTTCCCGAGCAAATTCTGTATTTCTGCATAGACAAGTTCACCTTCATGAAACATCAGTGTGGCGCGAATTTCATCGTGTTCAAGTTTCAAAACCCCTGTCTTCTGATTAGAGTTTATCATCTGACAGAGTTCCACTATTGAAATATCAGCAATCTGCCCAATCATTCCCGAAGCAAGCTCTTCTGCTCGCTGCAGGTTAATGGCTGTAATTCTGCTAACCAGTAATTTATAGAAAAATACCTGCAGGGCCGGAAATCTGGTAAGGATATGGCGAAAGTCTTTCTGGTTCATAATCGCCAGTTTACTTGGTTCAGCAGCAAGTATTGTAGTTGTTACCGGATCACCGGACAAAAGACTCATTTCTCCAAAAACCTGGCCACGCCCAAGTTCAGCAAGCGTTATGCCCTCGTCATCAAGAACATCGACCTTTCCACTGACAATAATGTACAGATTAGTACCAGGGTCGCCCCTCTGAACTATCGGGAAGCCCCAGGGAAAGTCCTCGAATTTCAACAGAGTTGCCAGGTCAAGAAGGTCATCGTCCTTGAGAGGTTCGAAAATATCAATAGTTCGTAGCAAGCCAGCAAATCGCGCAACGCTTTTTATCTTTTCTTTTCTTTCAGAGGCAGCCAGAAGCTTCATCTGCAAGGTTGAAAAGCCCTTATCCTTTTTGAATTCAAAACGGATAAGCCCGGTGCATCCACCACAATCAAATTTTGTTTTCTTCCTCTCACCATCTTCAAGATGTTCGAACCTCTCGTCCTCTGAGGCAATTCTGATCAGTTCATTCGCCAACGTCATGCAGGTAGGTTTAGCCACCGGCAAAGTCAGTATCCCCTCGTGAATTCTCAGTTCTTCACCGACATTGTACAGAGGACAATGATTATCCTCTGTAATTATGAATATGCCATTTCTAAAACGCATTCAGGCCCTAATCAGTCAGATCTGCCGAACAAAATGTATATAACCAGCCCGAGAGTCGCAGCCCCGCCAAACACTACCGGTAGAATTTTATCCATCTGTAACTCATTGTCCACAATAAGAGAGTCCATATATTCCGTACCGGAAACCCACCAGACTCCAATCATTATAGCTATCAGAATCAGATCCTTGAAACTCTGCTTATAAAGCATGTAGAGCACAAGGCCGACAAAAGGAACCATGAACCATGGATTCGTAAAAAGCCCTACGAAATCTACTTCCACTACTTGTTCATGGAGATGGGTTGAATCAAACCAGTTTGAGATACTAGAAAACATATCAGCCATAATCTGTACTATTTTTTCTGATTAATTAAGGATTAAACCCGTGCAAACAACCTAAAACTTACAGAGCGGGTCGAGTAATATCGGCATAAAAAGTATAACAGTCACTATACGAGGCTTTAAGTTGTCTATACCATAACATCAAAAGTAGTGACAATCTATCTTCAGCCTGAAATTTTACCATATTACACCTTTTTTTTGCCTTCTACTCATCTCTTGTGTTACAAAATCCTCTGCTGACTTGCAGCAATGAAACATTGGATGTATTCCTTTCCCGCTTATGCTCTTCAATCCTGCCCTGGATCAGATCTTGAAGTAGTATTGCCAACCCTTAAACATCTGTGTTCATGTATACTTTCCTGACCTTGCAAATGTTGTATTTTCTATCTTTTAGAGTGTCAATATGATCTCACTACCAAAAACACCTATGTATTTCTACCTGATGGTTCTGACAATCTGTTCCGCATCCGGGCTTCAGGTCTGGCAGGTACTCTTTGATAATTTTTCGGTACACATCATCGGTCTCGACGGTTATCATATCGGCATAATACAGTCAATCCGTGAGATACCAGGGTTTCTCTGCCTTCTTGTCGTTTACGTTCTACTTCTGGTACGTGAACACCGCCTGGCAGCATTTTCTGTACTTACTCTTGGTGCGGGTGTAGCTCTGGCCGGATTTTTTCCAAGCTTCACAGGGATTATCTGTACCACCCTGCTGCTCAGTTTTGGTTTTCATTACTTCGAAACGGCCAACCAATCACTTACCCTTCAATACTTCGACAAACAACAGGCCCCGCTCGTTTTTGGTAAGATGCACAGCATGGCAGCACTAAGCTGCATTGTGGTCGGCATTATCGTCTTTGTACTTTCACCTGTGCTCAGCTACAAACAGGTATTCCTGCTCTTTGGCGCAACTATCATTGTAACCGCAATCTGGATGCTCAGCAAAAAACCTGTTACGCAGGGCGTGGTTCCCCAACATAAGCACATGGTACTTCGAAAAAAATACTGGCTCTATTACAGCCTCACATTCATGGCCGGAGCTCGACGTCAGATTTTCATCGCATTTGCAGTTTTTCTTCTCGTTAAAAAATTTGATTACACTGTGCAGGAAGTGGCCGCCCTTTTTCTTCTGAATAATGCAGTCAATTTCTTTCTCGCACCGTTTATCGGCAAATGCATCAACACATTCGGTGAACGCAAAGTTCTCTCGCTTGAATATGGTGCCCTCATTTTCATTTTTATAGCTTATGCAATGGTAGACAGTAAAGTCATAGCTGCCCTGCTGTATATCGCAGACCACATCTTTTTCAACTTTGCCATCGCAATACGCACGTTTTTCCAGAAAATTGCTGAACCTGCAGATATAGCCCCAAGCATGGCTGTCGGTTTTACCATCAATCATATTGCCGCTGTTGTGTTACCAGTTCTCGGCGGGATATTGTGGCTGATTGATTACAGGATTCCCTTTCTGGCAGGAGCTGTACTCTGCTGCATCTCCCTATTGCTTGTTCAAAATATTTCTTCACAACTTGCAGAACACAGCACTGTGCCCACAGTATAATCCCGAAAAAACTGTAATTCAGTCCATGGTTCATAATTGCGAGATAACTATTGGTACTACTTGCGAAATGAGACCGAACACTTATCGTATAGAAATGTAAATTTTAACCACATCACTTCAAGGTCATGAATACACTTTGTAACAAATCAAATATCGTACTTATCGGTATGCCCGGTTCAGGCAAAAGCACAGTCGGCATTATTCTTGCCAAAATGACAGCCCGCAATTTTGTAGATACCGATGTGCTCATTCAGTTAGCTGAAAACCGTACCCTGCAGGAAATCGTCGACATTGACGGTCATATGGAATTACGTAAAATTGAAGAACGGGTTCTGCAGGGTGTTAATCACCGCAATCATATCATTGCAACAGGCGGAAGTGCCGCGTACAGCGACAAGGCCATGACACATCTTAAAAAGGATGGATTTATCGTTTTCCTGAATGCTGACCTTCCCTGCTTACGCTCGCGCATCCAGAACTACGAAACCCGGGGGCTTGCAAAACGGCCCGATCAAAGTTTCCAGGACCTCTTTGCTGAGCGCTATGAACTCTACACGCGCTACGCTGATGTCACTGTGACCTGCTCTCAACTCACTCAGGAACAGGTGTGTGCTGAGATTATCCAGGCGATTGCAGAGGCCTCTTGACCCGAACTTAAAAAAACTGCAGATGCCCACAAAAAAACACAACAGCATACTGTTACCCCGATTGGCAAATGAACTCAAAACTATAGAAGCCATGGTTTTGCTTTACTGCAAAGCACATCATACATCTGAAGCACACCCCTGCCCCAGATGTATTGAGCTCATCGAATATGCACGGAAACGTCTTCAGCACTGTCCATTTCAGGCCAACAAACCAACCTGTGGCAAATGTACGGTACATTGCTACAAACCTGAAATGCGTCAAACCATTCGTAAGGTCATGCGATATGCAGGCCCCCGTATGGTTTACCACCACCCGGTAATGGCCCTGCGCCACCTGCTTGATAACCGCAGAACACCGCCTGAATTGCCAGCAAAACGTCAAACAGAAAAACAACCTGTACAACTAGATACAGATCCTTCAGGGAGGTCGAGTAAATGAGAACTCTTATTTCAGGTGCAACCGGCCTGGTTGGTAGCGCCTTGGTTGAATCGCTTCATATCAAAGGTCACACCATTCGTTGCCTGCAGAGAGACAAAAACCCAGGCAACCTGAAGATGTGGAATACCGATGAACTTTTTACCTCTGATACCGAAGAGCCGTTCGAGACAGTGATTCATCTTGCTGGCGAAAATGTCGCCGGAGGGCGCTGGTCAAATGCCAGAAAGAGACGGATTATGGACAGCCGCGTTGAAGGAACCCGGCAACTTATTGAATATCTCAGCACACTGCAGAGCCCACCCAGCACGTTTATATGTGCTTCCGCCATTGGTTTTTATGGCAACCGCGGCAACGAGGTATTATCAGAAAAAAGCCATCCAGGTAACGGTTTTCTGGCAGAGGTTTGCAGAAAATGGGAAGCTGAAACCGAGAAAGCCAGATCATTTGGTGCACGAGTAGTTAATTTGCGTTTTGGAATGATTCTCAGCCCTAAAGGAGGAGCGTTGCACAAAATGCTCCCGGCCTTTAAAGCAGGTCTTGGCGGACCGATAGGAAAGGGACGGCAGTACATGAGTTGGGTCAGTATACGCGATCTCGTTGAGATAGTTGATTTCATTATTAATGCGGAAACTCTTGGCGGCCCCATAAACGTTGTGGCACCTGATGCGGTGACAAACAGGGTTTTTACCGAAAAACTTGCGCAATCTTTGAATAAACCTGCAAAATTGCCGGCCCCCCCATTTGCCCTCCGCCTTCTTCTTGGCGAAATGGCGGATGAACTTCTTCTGGCCAGCAGCAGAGTCATTCCTGCCAAGCTCCTTGCAGCAGGCTACAGTTATCAGGATTCAGACCTGAGCCAGACACTCGATTATTGTACCAGAGAAGGGTAACCTGTAGTTCTACAGATGCGTATCTCAGGTAATATTTTTCGGCAAATCTGCCTCGTTTGATGTAGTTCGTTCACTCACAACCGGTGTGTCAGGCGAGTCCTCTTTTTCAGCCTCTCCTGCCCATAGAATAGCTGCACACTTCAGCAGATTCTTCGATACCATACGGGTATACGAGCTGTCATTCATGAGTGATGAAGCCATTTTCTCTGAAATTTTGCCATCACGAAGAAGCACGCTTAAACGTTTGGAAGCGATTGTATCCAGATTCCTGTTCTTCTTCTTGACCGCCGCAATGCCGGCCGCCACATCACTATCTCCCGGGTTTTTCCGCATTTTTTCAATTTTTCTCAACACTTCCGCCAGATTTTCCCGAAGAAAATTATATTCTCCCTTGATAGGTGTATTGTCTCCGGCCATGTAGCGAACTAAATTCTTCTGCAACTCCCTGATATCCTTAACAGCCTCTGCTATCTCCCTGCTGGCAAGCTTAATTTTATATACATGCTTGCGCTCCTTCTTGTCCATATTGGCTTCAGCAACAACAGCATAATGTAAAATTGCACTGTACAACCGCTTGATACGCTGCTCATATATTTCGTCAATATTGATATCGCTGCCGCCTGCGTTTTCGGCTACCTCACGTAAATCCTTCGTTAAAAAAACATCCTCCTTACGCAACCTCAAGGCGGTGACAATTGTATGACTGGCAATGTCATAAAGATGTATGGTTTCCTTTGTCAGAGCAGCCAGAGCCGGACCAGCTGTTTTGACAACCTCATGATCGAGGTACATAGGTCGCCCCCGCTTTTCACCTTTATAGACAAATAGCTTCTCCAGGAAAAACACCAGCTGCGAGATGAATGGCGTCACCAGCAGAACCCCCGCAACATTAAACACTGTATGAAACAATGACAGTTTCATAGCGATATCTCGGTCACTTATACCTAATATTTCACTCATTACATCAACAACATCTTTTAGGGCATAGATAAAAACAATCGCAAAGATTGCCGTAACAGCATTAAAAACAAAATGCGCTACAGCCAGACGCTTTCCGTTCTCATTCGAGGTAAGTGCCCCGAGTATTGCAGTAACAGTAGTGCCTATGTTAGCCCCGATGGCAAGTGAGAGTGAATTCAGATAATCTATCTGACCAGTGGCAACCGCAGTAATAATAAGTGCCATCGTGGCACTACTTGACTGGATAATAACGGTGGCTACAGCACCTACAAATACATAAATTGCGATACCGGCGTACCCGTCAACAGAGAACCGGGCAAGATCAATTCCGTTTCGCAGCGTCTCAAAGCCATCTTTCATAAATGAAATGCCAAGAAAAATAAAGCCAAGCCCGAGCAGGACATTGCCGACGCCACGGGCTGTGGAGCTTTTCAGAAAGGTAAAGAGAACACCGAAAACAAGCATTGGCATAGCATAGGCGGAAATCTTGATGTTCATGCCCACCGTTGCAACAATCCAGGCAGTTGCGGTTGTACCTATATTTGCGCCGAAGATAATACCTATCGCCTGCGACAGTGTGATAAGTTCAGCTGTTACGAAAGAAATGGCAATTACACTGGTCAGAGAAGAACTTTGAATAATAGCTGTGACCATAAAGCCACTGAAAAGCGATTTGAAAACTGTATCAGTAGTTTTTCTGAGTATTCTGGAAAGAACCCCTCCTGAGAAAAAACGAAAGCCGTCTTCCATGAAAAGCATTCCGACGATAAATATGGCTATACCGGCTGCAATTGCTGAAAAATCATTGCTGGCTATCATGGCATAACCCAGAAGCAGTATTATCGGTCCAAAAAGTAAGATCTTCAACATTGCACCCCAACCCTGAAGCATAGCAGACGAACACGCGTAACAACTTCATGTAACAATCAATACCCCCGGAAACCCGGCTACCTTACACTCAACTATATCATTGTCAGCATGTGAATTTATACGAATATATCCTAACAGGTACCCGAATCGACTCTATCGCTCCAACACGGTGAAGGTATCTGCTGAAAATATATAAAAAAAGCCGGCACACCAAACGCTATATGTTTGATATGCCGGCTTTGCAGGGCAATCCGGGACGAAAGACAACGATTCAGCCCGAATATATATTGATGGTGCTACTTCCCGGTAATACGTCGTACAGCTTCTTCATAACGGGATTTCGTCTTATCAATAATCTCCTGAGGGAGCGGAGGTGCCGGGGGAGTCTTATCCCAGTCAAGAGAAGAGAGATAATCCCGCATAAACTGCTTGTCGTAGCTTTGCTGGCTTTGGCCGGGGGTATACTTATCTTCAGGCCAGAAACGTGAAGAATCAGGTGTCAGCACCTCGTCAATCAGAATAAGCTTACCATCAACCTCGCCAAGCTCAAATTTAGTGTCGGCAATAATAATACCTCTCTCCCGAGCATAATCCGCAGCCCGCTGATAGAGGCGGATACTTATATCGGCAATCTCCTTTGCCCGTTCTGCCCCGACAATTTTCTCCATGGTCTCAAGCGAGATATTTTCGTCATGATCACCAAGTTCCGCTTTGGTCGAAGGAGTAAAGATCGGCGCAGGCAGCTTATCGGATTCCTGAAGTCCTTCAGGAAGCTCAAATCCGCAAACAACTGTGCTCTTCTTGTAAGCACTCCAGAATGAGCCCGAAATATATCCGCGCACTATGCATTCAATAGTCAGCGGCCTGGTCTTCTTTACCAGCATGGAACGACCTCGCAATTGCTCTGCATAGGGCTTACATACAACAGGGTACTCATCCACATCAGCTGTAATCAGGTGATTCTCTACAATGTCACCGAGAAGATCAAACCAGAACAGCGAAAGGCTGGTCAGGATTGCACCTTTTCCCGGAATCGGCGTACCCATCACCACATCGTAGGCTGAAATACGATCGGTCGCAACCATCAGCAAGATATCATCATGCCCTGGTATCATGTACATGTCGCGTACTTTCCCGCGGTGCACAAGGTTCAGTTCGGGAAAATCAGTATTTACTATCGGATCTGTCATCTGGTAATTCTCCTTCAAGGACTTTTTTACGCAATACCGACAATTCCCGACCAGGCAACAATGCAGAGCAGCTATGCCAGGATTCGGAAAATATCAGTTATCCAGTTTTGCAAATTGTGTATATCTGGTGCAAGCGGGGTTATCGTATGACTTCAACGTTGAAGTTATAGAGCCAATGGCAATTTTAGAGGTGATTTTGACAGGTACGCGGCACTCATCATTGGTGTACCAGATGGTCGTGTCTCCACGTTTGTCATAAAGTCCCTTAAACTTAAGAATCGGTGAAACCTCAACAGTTTCTACAGGACCGAGAGCAGTTTTCTTGAAATGGTCTTTGCCAAGTATTTTAACCTCAACATCCACTCGTCTCTTATCTGCAAATGTTGGAATTAAGAAAGAATTTCCAACATCAAATTGCATCAGTCGACTGCTGAAAAAAGAACTGAACTCATTATGGGTCGGGCCAGAAATATCATAATCAATCGGTCGCCCTGCATTTTTCTGATAACGAACCCGACCTGCGGTCTGATCATAACGGGTTTGACGATGTGCCTCATAACTGAACCCTTCCTTCTGCCAGACCTCATAAAAATATGGCAGCCGTTCTTCTCCGTTTACCCGGGTAACATGTACATCATGTATGGGATAAACAGTATCGAAAAACGAATCTTCAGTAGTTATGAGTGCATAAAGTTCAAAACCGTCTTCAGTACCCGGGATAGGGCGAATTTCAAGATGCAGTTCTCCGAGTTTAACTCCGCCGGTATAGGCTACTTCGTAAATCATTTTTTCCGCACCGGAGTAGGCAATTCTAGCTAGGGTCGGATCAATAATGCCATACGGGATATCATGTTTTACCGGCGTCGTTGTTTCTTCGGCAATACCATAACCTACCCCTACAGAAAATGTCAGAGCAGCGCAACAGACCGCAACCGTCATTCGGTAGTTCATCTCACTCAACCTCCATCTGTGAAAAGTGCAAGCCAGGTTGCAAGAAACAGTGCAATACTTATAAAACCATTCATTGAGAAAAACGACATATGAATTCTTGATAAATCATCAGGTTTAACAAGCCAGTGCTGATATAACAAAGCCCCTGCAGTCAGAACAATGCCGATATAATAAAACGCATTCAGTTCTGAATAAACACCTGTAAGTGTAAAAAAGATAAAAGCCAGTATATGAAAAAGCCCGGCAAGACGAAACGCCCGTAATCTTCCCATCCGTGACGGCAATGAGTGGAGACCAGCATTCCGATCGTAATCGGCATCAAGGCAGGCGTAAATAGTATCAAAACCTGCAACCCAGAAAAGAACTCCCAAAGAGAGCACCCACGGGAATCCGACCATGGAACCACTTACAGCTACCCAGCCGCCAAGCGGTGAAAATGCCAGCGCCACACCAAGCACAATATGACAGAAGGCGGTGAAGCGTTTCGTATAAGAATAGAATAAGGTAAGAAAAAGCGCAACCGGTGAGAGTGACAGCGTCAGAGCATTAAGATTGTAACAGGCAAAAAAGAACAGTGCACCGGCCAGAATAACCATAACCCATGCTTCCTTCATGCTTACTTTACCTGCGGGTAATGCTCTATCCTCTGTCCGGGGATTTGCACCGTCAAACGTGGCGTCAACAATCCGGTTAAAGCCCATGGCGCTGGTGCGTGCCCCGACCATAGCCAGAATAATCCAGAAAAACACACTTATCTTCGGCACGCCCCGACCGGCAAGAAATGCACCGGTAAAGGCAAAGGGCATTGCAAAAATGGTCAGTTTGAACTTGATCATCTCCAACAGAATACCAATTTTTTTCAACATACTGTCGGATCTCCCCAACGTTTTCTTTTTGGAATTTCCAGGCCCAGCTGATCGGCTAAACGCCAGGAATACGTTTGAGCGGCCTCATCAAGAGTTGTGGGGTTCATATAGAAACCTGGCATTGGCGGGCAGAGTATACCGCCCGCATCATGAACCTGCAGCATATTCTGCAAATGAGTTCGATTGAAGGGCGTCTCACGTACTGCCAGAACAAGTTGGCGACGCTCCTTTAACATGACATCAGCTGCCCTATGGATAAGATTTAGAGATAACCCGCCGGCGATAGCACCGAGTGTACCCATGGTGCAGGGGAGAATTACCATCGCATCGTAATGACTGGAACCGGATGCTGGCGCGGCAGCAAAATCATCTTCAGCAAACCAGTGACTCACAACAGGACATTGTTCAGGACTGAGATTCTGTTCCATCTTCAGAACTTTGCGTCCTGAGGATGAGCAAATACCATGCACTATGAGGTCGAGTTGAGCCAGTTCTTTAAGAAATGAACTGACAAAGAGCATTCCGCTGGCACCGGTTATGGCAAGTAATAATTTTTTTTTCCGTTCTGTACTCATATTCACCTCGTGTACCTGTATTCAGCGCGAGGAGGACGTATACCCATCAGCCGAAAGAATGAATTTTCAATGGCAACGCGGCAGCAGGGATATCTCCCCGTTCTATGAGATATCCGAAGAATCTCTCGAGCGCCTGTATTTTACTGTCGCCCAGATCATACTCAATACCTTTAAGGTAGTTGAAGCACTTGCATACTTCCATCGGAATTCGCGGAGCAGCAATCTGACAGATATCTTTCAACCTGCCACTACCTTCTTCTCTACACTCAACAAATCGCCGATAGATTGCTTCAAGTGTTTCAGGTTGCTTAATACAAAACTCTTCACGTACGGCACATACTGCGAAAACAAAA
>JBFHGS010000010.1:0-47712 GCA_041582995.1 Desulfopila sp.
AATGATATTAATAGAGATATCTGCGCCATCAACCTTGAAAAACTTCTTCTGCCTATACATTTTGCTGAAAATGGAGCAGAAGGTTTGGCTGTCGCCAGGGAAGTACACCCTGACCTCATTCTTCTGGACATCATGATGCCCGTCATGGATGGTTTCGAAATGTTACGCATTATTCGAAAAACAGAACTTTTAGCCGACATTCCTGTACTTATGCTAACGGCAAAATCAGAAACTGAAAGTATTGTAAAAGCACTTGAACTCGGAGCCAATGACTACCTGAAAAAACCATTTGCTGAAGAAGAAATGGTCGCCAGAGTCAAAACTCTGCTAAAGAATCGATGCCTTGAAAAACAAATAAAACAGGATATCGCAGACGGAGCAGCAATTCAGGCGAAATTTCTGACAGACTCTTCTGAAACAACTGCACTCTTCGGTGATGTCTCTATCGATGTAGGAATCTTTAACGAACCCTACTGTACCGTTTCAGGGGATTTTTTTTACACATTTAAAAATCAGGAAAATCTCTGTTTCTTTCTCGGAGACAGCTCTGGCCACGGACTGTCCGCAGCACTGATATCTATGAGAATCCTTGGTCTTTTGCAGCGACTCGGAACATACTCCTACTCCACTTCTCAACTTATGAAACTGCTAAACAGAGATATCTGCGGCCTTCTCCCGGTTGATAAATTCGTGGCTGCATCATGTGTTTCATTCACACCTGAACTCTGTACAATTACCAATGCTGCTCAACCTTATCCACTGCTTATTGTTAATGGAGAAATACAGGAAATAGTCATGGATGGCTTCCCACTTGGCATCAACAGCAGTATCACGTACAGTCAAAAAGAGTTTCAATTCAGTGCAGGAAACAGGCTGGTACTCTTTACAGACGGAATTATCGAATTATCTAATCAATATGAGGAGATGTATGGCAAGGATCGACTTTATGCCTCCATTAATTCAGCATCCGCTCTAAAAACCTGCTCGGAAGTTGTTGAGCAGGTGGCAGACGACTTGAAGAAATTCGCGGGAGGGGCTGTATTTAATGACGATCTAAGTTTGATAGTATTGGAGAAACACTGAGACCATGATTGTATTTACAAAAACAATCCGTTCGGAGCGACACGCAATAACCAGCTTCTTACACGAATTTAAAATCGGCTACCTGAAATGGTTAAAAATTCCTATTCAACTCAAAGATAAGATAGAATTTTCAATCATGGAAGCCATCGAAAATGCCCATGAACATGGCAACAAAAAGAACGAAAACAAATCCATCACCATCAGATGCTGGCACATACATAATGTATACCAATACAGTGTTACAGATGAAGGTGATGGGTTTCAAGGTGAGATTGCGACTCACCCTCCATCATTGTCTGAGAAACGAGGGCGCGGCCTGTTTTCCATCAAAACGTATGCAGATAGTGTAACGTTTAACGAAAAACGCAATGCAATAACCTTTACATTTAACTCTTAGAGGTTGATATGACAGAAATAACAGTAAGCGATGGCCGGGTATGTATCGTCAAAGCCACCGAAGTTACTTCAGTAAAGGATGGGCTGGAAGCAATGAAAAATGCACTGAGTGATTTTTCGACCAGTGCCAAAATACAGGAAAGCAATCTAGACACCTTCCTTTTTGTCGATCTCTCCGGGTTCAACATCATTAATTCCAGCCTTATCGGGATATTCGGTTCCTTGATTATGGATGATAAAATAAACCTGCTTGCCCTCTGTGGAATTCAACCCTCAGTTGAAGATATTCTGAAACGATTTGGAGTCATCACAGATGACGGTGCTGGAAAAGATTTTGCAACACATAAGATGAGAGAAAATCTTGGGAAAGTAGTAACCTTTGATTCTGTTGAGCAGGGACTTGTATACCTGAATCCTGCCTGACACCGGACAACATCAGAAGGCGGACACACGGAACTTCCCCTTTTTGCTACTTCTCGCTGGCAGAACTTGTACTCAGATACAAACTCCGCGCTTGCATCTGAGCTTTTTCAAGTTGTTCTCTTGTCAGGATTGTTTCGATAAACTGCTGAGCGGGTCCGGCCTGTGCGTGACCATTAGAAGCCGCAAGACTGAACCAGGCGTAAGCTGCAACGAGATCCTGTTCAGGTACTCCATTTCCGGAATACAGCATTATTCCGATATTGTACTGAGCCAGAGGCAATCCACCATTGGCTGCTTTTTGAAACCATTCATAGGCTCGATCGTAATCCTGCTCAACTCCGTTACCGACAAAATACATAAATGCCAGTTCATTCTGAGCCTCTCTGTCACCTTTGGCCGCAGCGAGATTGTACCAACGCCTTGCTTCTGTGTAATTCTTAGGAACCCCTCGTCCAAGTAGAAACGATTGGCCAAGTATCTTCTGCGACTCAACAGTACTCTTGCCATTCAGAGCAGCCTTATAGAGCAACTGAAAGGCAGAAGTGTAATCAACCGGAGCTCCCAGTCCTTTAAAATACATGCCTCCGGCGATATATTGGGCTTCCGGATCCCCAGCCTGTGCCGCCTGCCTGTAAAGAGACAAAGCCTTGCTGTAATCCTGCGGGGCTCCCTGCCCATAATAATAACTTCTCGCACGGGCTTTAAGGCTCCCCCCTGGCTCCGTCGCCGCAATTCCCCAGAAACAACTCAAGCTGAGAAGCAAAGTTGTGATACCGATAAACAGAAATCGACGAGAATCTGAAACTGGCATAGTTTTTTAACGGGAAATCCCTAACCGGTGCGAGAAAATACTTTTTCTGCTTATGACTTATCCTCCGCCGTAAGCACCGCCAATTCGTTGCGTGCAAAATCAAGAGAAGGGTCAAGAGTCAGTGCTACAGTGAAATACTCAACCGCCTCGTCCCTTTTGCCCATTCGACTGTAATTCACCCCGAGATTAGCATAGTCAATCCCTGACGCAGGGTTCAGGTCTACCGCACGTTTAAAATGGAATATGGCGGTTTCATGTTCCTGCTTTTTAAAATAGCAGACTCCGAGCATATTGTGAATGTCAGGTCGGGATTCATCTTCAGCAAGCCCTTTCTGCAACACCTCAATCGCTAAATCGAACTGTTTAAGTTCTTTCAAGCAATACCCTTTATATGAAAGGATATACGGAAGATCTTCCTGCTCTGGCTGCAACCCGAGAGCCTTGTCAAAATGAGCCAGGGCGGATTCAGGGAATCCCATATTTACGAAATTCTTACCTCGATAAAACTCAAGATAGTATGCCTCAGGGAGCAGAGATTCCATCTGCAGCAATTTCCTTTCAAGCAATTCACTGTCCTGGACAAGTTCTACCAGCAATTTTGCAGAAAAAAGTCCGACATCCTGAATCATCGATCTTTCCCGGAAATGTGCTCCCGGAATAATCGTATACAGGGCGGGGATATCCAGTTGCTCATGAGTTACGTCAATCATGAATATCTGCATCCCTTTTTCCTGTAATGCATTCACACAATTTTCAAGTTCAACTCTGATGTTATTGTCAGAAAGATCCTTCATCTTATGAATAGCAGTACATTTTCCTGAATCTGTAATATAAGTCACCTCTTCCATAGAAAGTGGCTTGGGCAGACCGGAAGCGATATAATTAGATCCTGAATTAAAGTCACCTGCAAGCTGAGCGATTTCTGTGATCGCTCGAATAATCGCTTTCTCAGGGTTCGGGGTAGTTCCTGCTGTATATACAATTTCACTCATTCCTGGAAATGTTGATCGATCGATCGCCAGTGCTCCAACAGTGCAAACTCCCGTATCGAGAGTAAAATCGTTCATATACATTTCGATACCGTTCTTCTCAAACTTATCAAGCAGCTCACGAGCAACCGGATCCTTAACAGAAGCCGGATCAATACGGGGTGTTTCAATTTCCTGATGACTGATAAGAGAACATACATGTCTCTCAATAATCTCGCAGAGTCCTTGCAAGGCAGCCTCTTCATAGGTATTTCCCGCTGAAGGACCATTGAACTCATTGATTGCAAAAAACCAGGAGAAAGGCACAAGTACGCCTTCACCTTTACATATATCAGTGGCCCATGCCCACTGCATTGGGATATCCTCGAGAAGTTTTTCAAGAACTTCATATGAAGTTGTGGTGTCGTGAACCGACTCAAGCAACAGATTGATGTCCATCACCGGATAACCAGCCTTTCTCATCTGATGATAATCACCCGTGATAAAATTTCCGGGATTGCTTTTGAATGAGAAAAATGAGAATCGCTCTGCCAGCTCCATACATGCAGAGGCTTCTGCCTGTACAGGAGATGCTCCTTTACCCATCTGCTTTTTCGTCCCGGTCAGCAGGCTTGCGTCCTTTCCGCAGACACTAAAATATACAGGAATATCCAATCGGCCATTATCGATTCTATTCACTTCATTGAGAATCTTCACATCAAGGTTTTCGACTTTTTTGTAAAATCGCTCAAGAGTATCCTCTGGGCTAATGGCTTTATCCTGATCCCGGGTAAACGTTTTTAGGCAATCGTTAAATACTATGGTTTTCTTTTTCATTCTGTTTTCAAACCCTTTATATTTGCGTGTTCAGTTCTATTTCAGCACTCTGCAGCAGATACATTACAGACCGAACACCATACCACATCGTAGCAGGCTTTCCAGCCATATATAACTCGTTGAGCCAAGCTCACATTAATATACATCTGCCATTTTCACTGCATCCAGATAAAATTCCATAATTCGGTCAGCTGGAACTCCACTCTCCGCAAGCTGAGAATCCACGCAGGACCACTGGCAGGTTTCATATTTCTCAACAAGCTTCAAATACGGAAACAAATCCCCTGCATTATGGATGAGTGCTTCATTAACACTGGCAGGAAGAGGTAGCTTTGCAAGCAGATAATCCATCGGGTTGTCCAGCATGGCGTCCAAGAGCGAAAAGAGGCCCAACATGAAAAATTCCCCACTGTTCTGACGCAATGCAAGACCAATTTGCTCCAGAAAACGAGCGCGAATAATTGACGTTTTTATGAGTTCATGCGGCTTGTTTTCGGCCAGCCTGCTTGTGGCTATCAGAGAAACGAAAATGCGAACACCCCGTTCACCGAGAAAAACAATAGCCTGCCGTATTGATGAGAGTGGCTGAGATCTCGAAAAATATGATGAATTAAGATACGTCAACAGCTTATATGATGTGGAGACATCCTGAGCAATCAGGTTTTCAATCTTATCGATATCGAAATGTACATCATTCACCTCACTGATGAGTTGCAGAATAGTGAGTTCTGAAGAGGTGATCTCCTTATTACGCAGCACTTCCGGGCGAGAGAAAAAATACCCCTGAAAGTAGGTAAAACCAAGCTTCTGCGCCTGCTCAAACTCATCATAGGTTTCAACCTTTTCTGCCAGCAACTGACAATTGTACTCTTTCAGGTCATGCACGAGCTTTTTTATTCTCGTCATCGGAGTAAGCCGGAAATCAATTTTGATAATTTCTGCAAGTTCGATCAAGGGCTGCAGATTTTTATCATACACGAAATCATCAAGAGCCAAAGTATATCCTGCCCTGGCAAGCTGGAGACAGCAGTTAACAATTTCATCGGTCGCCGGCACATCTTCAAGGATCTCGACGACGACCTTACCAGCCGGAAACATTTCAGCTGTACCTTGCTTCAACAACTGCTCTGTAAAGTTTATAAAAACCTTTTTGCCGCCTGAAATTCTTTCAATCCCAACAGTGAAAAACGAAGAAGACAAAAGGCTGGAAGTAGCGGTTTCACCATCTATATCAGGAAAAGCATTGGACATGCCCGATCGAAACAACAACTCGTATGCGTAAATATTTTTATGTATATCAAAAATAGGCTGACGCGCTACAAATACATCCATAATTCACTCTTTTAAAATACGTACTTACTCCTGCAACCCGGTTTCCAACAGTATCCGGACAAGACGTTCTTGCCAATGCCCACCAATACATGTGCAGGTAATAATTCGTTCTAATTCGTTTTTTATTTCAATTTTAATGTGTAACCGAGACTCCGGAAGAATTTCATAGGCACGTTCAGACCATTCAATAACAGTGAGGCCTGAAAGATAGAAATATTCTTCAAATCCAAGATCTTCGACTTCTGTATAGTCCTGAAGGCGATAAAAGTCCATATGATACATGGGAAGCCGGCCAGGGTATTCATGAAATATAGCAAATGAAGGACTGGTTACATAACAGCTGTCGAGAACCTCCAACCCTTTTGCTATAGCCTGCGCAAGTGTAGTCTTTCCGGCCCCAAGATCACCATCGAGACAGACTACATCGCCGGGGATTGCATATTTACCTAAAGCAATACCGAATTCTTGTGTTTCTTCAACTGTTTGAATAGTAAAAATTTTGGTATTCATGAAATAATTTCAGGTAGTGGTCCAGTAAATGATCACATATAGATCATCACATTATATCTCTGGTTTCCATCTAAATGCAGAGATATCGTTCGAAATCAAGGTCCAGTCCGCAATTCTTCACCGCCAAATAAACAGTCTTCAGAAGGTATCTTTTGGAACTGTACGCTGACATTGTACAGAAGAGTAGTTGCCGGATGAAACGTATCTATATTTCAGGGCCTGTGAACATACATAATAAGCATAGTTATAGCGATGAAAATATCTATCCCAATACAACTCCATTATATTTCGCCTAGCACCTTACGCCATCATGAGCCTGCCTCAAACCAGTTACTCACACAGGGTGGCAATGCCTCGTCATACCAACAGCAAACAGAAGGTTAAATATAATCAATAATACATTAGATCATTTTTTCATCATAGAGTAACACGATATCATAGAAAGTAAAAAGCCCTGCCAATCGTATAACTTACGACTGGCAGGGCTTAAAACTCTGCATAGAGCATCTCAGTTCAGCTTCGAGACCTTTTCGGCCTGCAACCCCTTGTCTGTTTTTGCAACCGAGAACTCAACCGGCTCCCCTTCCTCAAGACTCCGAAACCCGTCCCCGTCAATTGCACTGTAATGTACAAATACATCCCCCTGCCCATCTGGTCTCTCCAAAAAACCATACCCTTTGCTGGCATTAAACCACTTCACCTTACCTTTCACACGATCTGACATCCCACAATCCTCCAATTAATGACATAGCGAATTCAGCTCGCCGCAGAAAAAAATCGGGTTTCACCCGTATGGTGCATGCCCCTAATCAAGCGATGGAACACATTTATTCATATCAAATAATTGGTTAGGACGTCAAGGGTTGAGCTTACATTTTCAATACCAAAACACCGACTTAATCAGGAATAGTTCACACTCCCACGATAGCCTCCGAATTGAACATCGCAGGAACCTGCTTTCTTAAACTTATTTTCGGGACCACCATGTCATAATCAATTGCTGCGGAATGTAATTAGTCGGCAACATGTCCGGCTGCCTGAACTTATCATGATAGGCAATTCTGTAACCATTCATATACCAGTTGGGTACGAGGTAATACCCGTACCACAGCACCCTGTCGAGAGCTTTACATGCAGCTATAAGTTCCTCGGAGTTTTTTGCGTATATTATTTTTTCAACCAGACCGTCAACCGCTTTTGATTGTATCCCTGCATAATTGTTCGATCCCGGCCTGTCTGCTGATTCTGAATGCCAGTAATTGCGCTGTTCGTTCCCGGGAGATAATGACTGGGGGAAACTGGCAACAATCATATCAAAATCGAATTTTTTTATACGTTCTATATACAATGTCTGGTCAATGGTACGGTACGAGACCTGCATGCCCAGTTTTTGCAGATTACTGTGGAAGGCGGCCATTACTCTTTCAAAAGAAGGCGAGCCAAGAGTTATTTCAAAAGAAAATGGCTTTCCTGTACTATCAACAAGCACCCCATTTTCAACAATATAACCTGCCGAGCGGAGTAATTCAGATGCTTTACGCAAATTTTCTCTGAGTTCTTTCCTATCCCCTGTAACCGGTGCCTTCAGCGGCTCAGTAAATACCTCTTCGGGCAGATCATCCTTGTATTCATTCAGATAAATAAGCTCCAATCCTTCAGGCACCCCTACAGCCGCCAGGTGAGAATTACTGAAAAACGATTCGGACCTAGTATACTGGCCATAAAACAAAGACTTATTAGTCCATTCAAAATCAAGTGCTAAACCTATTGCCTGCCGCACTCTTCTATCGTTAAATATCGCCCTTCGGGTATTCATAAGAAAACCTTGCATTCCGGCATTGTTAGAATGAGGAAAGAGCTTCTTCACCAATTCACCGGAAGAAAATCGCGGGCCGACCATATCCCTGGCCCACTGCTTTGCAATATTAACTGATATCACATCAAACTCACCAGCCTTAAAGGCTTCCAGGGCAACAACCTGATCTTTGTAATATTTGACCATGATGGTGTCGAAATTGAACATCCCTTTACGGACAGGATGATCCTTTGCCCAATACTCCTGATTCCTGGTATACGTAATTGATTTTCCCTGAACAACATTCGATATAACATAAGGGCCGGAACCTATTGGCGGCTGCATGTACGATCCATCACTACCAGGATCTCCTGGCTCTTTGAAACTTTGTTGTGAAAAGATAGGGATCTGCGTGGCAATCATCGCCAGTTCACGATTAGGCTGACTGAACCGAAATCGTATATGCGTTTCATCAATAATCTCTGAACCTGAAATATCCTTATAGTAATAGGGATAATGGGGGTGCACCGTCGGCCCCTTCAAGGTTGCCAGTGAAAAAGCAATGTCCTCTACCGAAACAGCAGTTCCATCAGAAAACTTCGCCTTATCATTGAGTGTGTACACAACAGACAGGAGATCATCTGCAACTGTTACATCCTTGGCAATTAAGCCGTATTCTGCCGAAGGTTCATCAAGACATTCCACACCTAGTGAGTCAAACACCAGCATTTCCACACCAAAAGGGGCTTCACCTTTCAATGTGAAAGGGTTCATTTTATCAAAACTGCCAAGATCATGCAGAACAAGCGTCCCGCCTTTCTCTGCCTGTGGAGAGGCATAGGAAAACTGGCTGAATCCTGCAGCGTACTTGAGTTCTCCGTTGAGTGTGATGCCATGAGCACCCCAGGATGACAGAACTGAACTACCCCATACCAATAAACAAGTCACCACGATTACAAAAGGTTGCATATCGTACCCTTCGGCTGAAATTATTCAAAAAATGGCTTTATCTCTGTTAACAAATATACGCTGGTAAGATTACCATTTTTCAGGTAATATGTCGAATTCACGAGCCTACTCATGTACTGTTCCGGCACTTCCTGCTGCAGTATAATCTATTCCACACTGTGCAGTACATCCAACTTAACTATACTTCTGGAGTTATCCCATGGGAAAAACCATAGCTGAGAAAATCTTTGAGACACACCTCAAGGATCAGCCCACACCGGAAAACATGGTCCTTGATCTTGATGTCGTCATGTGTCATGAAATCACCACTCCAATTGCCATCATGGACCTGATGGAAAAAGGCATGGATAAGGTGTTTGATAACACAAAGATTAAAGCTGTTATTGATCATGTCACCCCTGCAAAAGATTCCAAAACCGCAATGCAGGGCAAAATAATGCGCGAATGGGCCAAAAGACATGCAATTAAAGATTTCTTTGATGTCGGAGCTAACGGCGTCTGTCATGCGCTCTTTCCTGAAAAAGGTTTCGTTCGTCCAGGTTACACAATTATCATGGGTGATTCACACACCTGCACACACGGAGCATTCGGTGCTTTTGCCGCAGGTGTAGGTACCACAGACCTTGAGGTTGGCATCTACAAGGGAGTCTGTTCATTCAGAGCCCCTAAAACCATGAAAATAGTACTTGATGGCGAACTCAGCAAGGGCGTTACCGCCAAGGATGTTATCCTTGCCATCATCAAAAAAGTGACAGTAAACGGCGCTACAGACAGAATAATCGAATTTACCGGACCTGTAGTCGACACAATGACCATGGCAGCCAGAATGACCCTGTGCAATATGGCAGTTGAAGCTGGTGGCACCTGCGGTATCTGTATGCCGGACAGGGTTACAGCTGAATACCTCTGGCCATTTATTAAAGGTGATTATACCACCATTGATGATGCTGTTGCCGACTATGCAAAATGGCATTCAGATGTTGATGCTACCTACGAAGAAATCATCAACTTCAATGTCTCCAGCCTCACACCTCAGGTAACACACGGGTTCAAACCCGATCAGGTAAAAGACGTAACAGACCTGGCAGGCTCACCTGTAGATCAGGTGTATATCGGCTCCTGCACCAACGGTCGCATAGAGGATCTTCGTGATGCTGCTGAAATTCTTGCCGGCAAAAAGCTTGCCGAGGGTGTTCGTGGTATAGTCACCCCCGCAACTCCTGCCATATACAGCCAGGCCCTTGAAGAAGGTCTTATTAAAATTTTCATGGATGCCGGTTTCTGCGTATTAAACCCGACCTGTGGCGCCTGCCTCGGTATGAGCTCCGGAGTTCTCGCAGAAGGTGAAGTGTGCGCCTCGACTACAAATAGAAATTTTAATGGTCGCATGGGCAAAGGAGGCATGGTTCATCTTATGAGTCCTTATTCCGCAGCTGCGGCGGCTGTATCAGGAACCATCTCCGACCCACGTGCATTCCTTAACAAATAAGAGGCTGACTCATGAAAGAATTTGGCGGACCTGCTATATTTTTCGATAGAAACGACATCAACACCGATGAAATAATCCCTGCAAAATACCTTACAGAGATTACAAAAACTGCACTCAAACCGCATTTGCTTGAAGATCTTCTTCTTGATGGCGAAGCCTTTAATTCTGACTCCGAAGAATTGAAAAACGCCAAAGTTGTTGTGGCCAGGGCTAATTTCGGCTGTGGCTCATCCCGCGAACACGCTGTATGGGCTTTTGAAGTAAACAGCATCAATGTTATCATTGCTCAGAGTTTTGCCCGGATATTTCGGCAAAACATGTTCAACTGCGGAATACTTGCAATTGAACTTCCGGAAAAAGAAATCGACAAACTTTTTGCCATTCCAGGAACAGTGGCGATCGAAGTTGATTTGAAGAAATGTCAGATGGTCGCGACATCGTCAGATACAACCACAGAAAAAGTAGTATGTAGCTTTGAGATTAACGCATTTGATAAAGACCTGGTAAGTGCTGGCGGCTGGCTCGCCTTCGCGGATCAGAAATACTGATGCATCTTAATCTTAATGTATACAGATAAAAAAAGGGGCTGCACCTGACGTGCAGCCCCTTTTTTTATCTTGAACCGGTCTGGTGATCGGTTTCAGCCATTACAGTCCGACTTCCCGCAGCCGTTCCACTGCAGCCAACTGATCATCGCTTAACTCCTCAGGAACGTTCACGGCCAGTTTCACAAAAAGGTCCCCACGTTCTCCTAATGGTCCTGAAGGTAGCCCATACCCGCGTATTCTCAGCTTCGATCCATTAACAGAACCGCTCGCTACCCGTACTGAAAATTTCTTACCTTCAAGGGTCTCTACCTCGACCTTTCCCCCAATACAGGCATCACTGAAGTTCAGCATTTTAATTACAGTCAGATTATCACCTTCCCGACTGAATACCGGATGTTCAGAAATACCAACCTTCAGATACAGATCACCTGGTGGCCCTCCATTTTGCGAGGGACCGCCCTTACCTTTCAAACGTAGTTTTTTCCCTTCTTCAATACCTTTAGGGATTTTAACGCTCACCTGCTGTGGCTGACCGTTCTTTCTAAGAGATATTGATCGGTCTGCACCATTCAGTACTTCATCCAGGGTAACGGTAATCTGATAGGTCATATCCTGACCTTTTGCCGGTTGATGGCAACCTCCACCGCAACCGCCACCGTGCCCGCCCCCTTGATTGAAAAAGGAATTAAAGTGAGCACCACCACCCATCCCATTACCAAAACCGGATGGCTGCTGCCCTCCCATCCCAAAACCAAACTGCCTGAGGATATCGTTCAGATCGAAATTTCTGAAAATATCTTCCTGCGAATAGCGCTGGTGGAAATTAGTAGAACCATACGTATCATATTGCTGCTTCTTTTCGGGATCTGAAAGAACGGCATACGCCTCACTGATCTCTTTAAATTTCTCTTCAGCAGCCTTGTCACCCTTGTTTTTATCAGGGTGAAACTTCATGGCAAGCTTACGGTACGCTTTCTTTATTTCAGCAGGTGTCGCTGTTTTAGCCACACCCAGAGTCTCGTAGTATTCCATTCCTGCTTCACATTACTTGAATACGTTTTTAATAGACGGTTGTAATTCGGGCCTCAAATCAATACCATCACAATATGGACGTATAGGGTTATCGTCAAGTCCCTTTCCTTTGTCATAACAGTCTGCTGAATACACACCCGAAACAAAAAAAAGGCGGCTTCACATCCGTGAGACCACCTTTGAATTTCAGCTGCTTCAATGAGACCTAGAACGGAACGTCTTCTCCGGTGCCGCCCATGAACCCGGCAGGAGGTTCTGGAAAGCTATCCTGGCCACCACCAAATGAAGAACCCTGCCCACCACCTTCACCACCACGAGCCGAAAGCATCTTCATTTCACGAGCAACAATCTCTGTCGTGTACTTATCGTTGCCGTTCTGATCCTGCCATTTCCGAGTCTGAATTTTTCCTTCGATATATACCCGCGACCCCTTATGCAGATATTCACCGCAGATCTCAGCTAATCTTGACCAAACGACTATCCTATGCCATTCAGTACTCTCCTGCATCTGGCCATCTTTTCCTTTGAAGCGCTCAGTTGTGGCCAGGTTGAATGTCGCAACCTGAGTACCGCTCTGGGTGTATCGAATTTCGGGATCGGCACCTAAGTTACCAATAAGTATTGCTTTATTAATCATATGTTCTCTCCTGATTGGAAACGCATCTCTATGTGCGGTTCAGTATTTTTAATCCAAGCCGACAAGTATAAGATAGAAAAAAGAAACAACAAGCATAATATCATCACTGCCGTGTTCCTGGGCCAAAGAGCATCGGTTGCGGTTCACAGCTTCAATGCATGCTCAAAGAAAGCACGATCGAGCATTGCCGGAACGCCGCCTTTATCAGCGGGAATAAAACCCATCACCTCCTGCCATATTTCATCACTTTCCATGCAAAAATAAATGCAGGTCTTCTCAGCTGCATATTTTTTCAGGCGATCATATATTTTCCTATACATCCCGACTCTGTTCGTACGAAAATACCGTGACTTACCATCTAGACCTTCTATAAACTCCTGAAAATACATACGCGACCCAGGAAATCGTAAAATACCGGTATCTTTCAGTTTTGGCAAATAGCGAAGAGCTCCGAGTGAAATCCAGACTATAGCCTCAGCAGGAACAGTTCTGTACAAGGTATCTATAGTTTCAGCATACCCTTCCTCCCAACCTTCATGATCAATTATCGGGTCGAAATGAAATGCGAGCTTATATCCCCATTCCGCACACTGCACGGCTGCCTCAAGTCTTTCCTGCAATGTCGCAGCACGCAGTTCTTCTCTTTTAAGCACCTGAGTACTGTTCAGCGACCAGGCAATCACTGTTCTGCCATTATGCGTAAGACCTTGCAGATTTTCTATAACTGCTGATTTAGTTTTCAACTCAAGCATCGCATTTTCCTGAGTCGCCATGTGCGTAACAAGAATTGAGCTTAGATTTGTCAGTCTGTCGATGGCGAGTGAATCAGTAAATTCGCCTGTACCTATCCTGTATACTTTGTTTCTGTTATCCTCCAGCACACCGTCAACCTCACGTAACAGGTCATCGATATTGACATAAAATGAGAGCCAGGGGTTATTCAGATAGGCCTGAAGAATACAATAAACACAATCTATCGGGCAATTCATTCCCGTATTAAGTACGTGGTAATCGCAACATCTGTATTCCCGCGTTGCAGGACAAGGTTTAAAAAATTGTCCCCGGTTACGTGTGAGAAAAAGATGCTGTTTCCCTTCAGTCAGATTCTCAGGATACGGCTTATCGAAATTGCGGGGTGGCCCGCCATCGGGCACAACATCCCAGGGCAATTGAGCACGCTCTATGATCTGTTGCGTATACGGATCATCAAGGCACGATTCTTCAACGTGAATTTCCCGAATATAACGTGAAGGGTCACGCCACGATTTTATAGTCATTCATAACTCTCAAAAAACTTGTCTTGTAATGAGGCAGCCAGTTGAAGATACTTTCGGCCTTCTTCAACTCTGCCGTGACGAATGCAGCCGTTACCATAAATAAGCGCCTTTTTCAGCAACTCTCTCTGCGCCATCTCTGTCTGCCCGACATCGAGCACCTCCTGTTCCAGCAGCTTTAAAATAATCTGGATATGCAACTTATTCATTCCAACCTGATACTGATATGATACCTGATCGTCCCTTCCGCCCTCTTTAACAGTAAGGGCATCATCAACCAGAAGAAAGGGGTGTCTGCAGCTGACTCTCAACCAAAAATCGTAATCTTCACAACAACGAAATTGTTGATCGAACCTGCCAACCAAATCAAACAATTCTCTCCTGGCCATCACAGTTGACATTGAAACAGTACAAATATCCAGACAATGTCTGAAAATTTCACCATGCCTTGGCAAATGTTTCTTTTTCTGGTTTATATGCACTCCGTTCCTCATCCACCGCTCTCGCGTATAGCTAATGAGGTATTCAGGATTGTTGGACATCTCCTGAAGTTGCTTTTCTAGTTTCCTTTTATGCCAATGATCATCGGAATCTAAAAACGTGATATACTGGAACGCAGCGTGTGCAATTCCACAATTCCGTGCAGCTGCAGGCCCCATATTGGACTGCTTAATATAACGGACAGGTAAAGAACTTTGACTTTTCCAGGATTCCAGATATTCTTCTGTACCATCTGTCGACCCATCGTCAACAATGATAATTTCCGCACAGGTACACGTCTGCCTCTGTACCGAATTCAGGGCACGGGCTAAAAAATGTTTACGGTTGAACGTAGGAATTATTACAGAAACGGGTTGTACAGTCATAACCTTAAAATGGAACAGATTAGCAATAAATCATTATTACATATGGCGTTTTACATTATAAATACTGTATACTGAACGATTCATCAACACTCTCCTTCCCAATCACGGGAAGTATAAATATTTGATTTACGAAAACATCATGACCACGGAAATTCTTATAAATTCCAGGAGCTATGAGGTGCGTCTCGCACTTGTGGAGAGCGGGGTTCTAAGCGAATTCCATCTCCAGCGGCCTACCGAAAAAGGGCTCATGGGAAACATATATAAAGGCAAGGTTGTTCGTGTTCTGCCAGGAATGCAAGCAGCTTTTGTTGACATAGGCCTTGAACGCACTGGCTTTCTTTACGTTGATGACATCCATGTGGATGAATCCATTCCGGATGTCGAAACAACAGAAGAATCCCCTCCTCTGCACAGCTGTGAACCTGAAAAAGATCTCAATGCAAAGATCTCAAGGCGTTCGCAAACGTACCATATCGAAGAACTGCTTACAGAGGGACAGAATATTCTTGTTCAGGTAAGTAAGGACCCGATTGGCACGAAAGGGGCCAGACTCACCTGCCATATTACTCTCCCCTGCCGAAATCTCGTTTTTATACCTTTGACGGATCACATCGGTGTATCCAGAAAAATCGAAGAAGAAGATGTGCGGAATCGTCTCAAGGAAAAGATCGAAACCATACGTCCGAAAGGTACCGGCTTTATTGTCAGGACAGTTGCGGAGAATGCCCGCCTGGAAGAACTTGAAGCGGATATGGAGTTTCTCCTTCATTTATGGGAAGAAATCCAGGATAAATCTCTAGCCCCGCGCGTCCCTGCACTTGTTTATGAAGATTTAGACATAACGTTACGTGCAGTTCGGGATCTCTTTACCATAGATGTCGATCGCCTGATTATTGATGACGAGAACGCGTATAAGAAAATCGAAACCTTCGTCAACACCTTTGCTCCCGAATTACATAGCAAACTCATCCTGTATAAAGGAGAGAGTCCACTATTTGAAGCGCATGGGATTGAAGGAGAAATAAATAGAGCAATTGAGAAAAAGGTCTGGTTAAGATCCGGAGGCTATATAATTATAGAGAGCACAGAGGCACTCTCTGTCATCGACGTCAACACCGGTCGCTTTGTCGGTAAAAACAATCTTAATGAGACAATATTCAAAACCAACCTTGAAGCTGCTGTAGAAATTGCCTACCAACTGCGATTACGTAATATTGGCGGGATAATTATTATTGACTTCATCGACATGGAAGATGAAGCCCACCGGGAAGAATTGTTTGCAACTTTCAAGGCAGCTGTTAAGAAAGATAAGAGTCGAATAAACATCTTAAAGCTTTCTGAATTCGGATTAGTTCAGATGACCCGGAAACGTAATAGTGAAAGCCTGTACCAGTTAATGTGCGAACCATGCCATTATTGCACAGGTGAAGGGATGTTAAAATCCCGACGCACTATCTGTTACGACATTTTCAGGAAAATTCATCGAAACGCCAAAATGGCTGGCGGTAATACGGTGACTATCAGGGTGCATCCACGAATTGCGGATATGCTTTCCAAAGAAGAAGAGCGTACCACTGCTCAGCTTGAGCTTGATACAGGGAAACGTATTATTCTTGCACCAGCGAAAGATATGCACATAGAAAAATATGAAATTATCTGGCAGCGCTGAAGCACAGCAAAGCCATTCACTCAACATTCTTTTACTTATTCATGGGACTCAGAAGACAACACTCATCCAGACAACCCGGCCAGTTACTCCTTTTCATTGTACTTATACTGTTAATTGCAGGAGGTGGAGCATCCTTTCTACTTTTTTTTGAAGGCCATACACCTTCAATCAACCTGACTGCGGTGCCTGATTATCTCGGAAAAACAGATACTGTCGATATAGAAGTATCAGATATAGGCAGTGGTCTTCGTGCTATTGAGGTTACAGCATCCCAGGCAGGAATCGTGAAAGAACTGTATACCAAATCTAATCCACGATCACAGTATACAGGGCAGATTGGGCCTCTTACGGATAAACAGTCTCTGCCTTTTGATTCGGTCAAACTTGGTTTCAAAGAAGGGCCGATAGACATTACAGTTACTGTCCATGACTTCTCTTTCCGGGGGATGTTTTCTGGTAATTCCGCTGTTGCAAGTAAAACGGTCACACTTGATACCAAGCCACCTATGGTCCGGATTCTGCATAGCGAGAAATACATGTTCCCAGGCGGAGCCGGAATAGCCATTTACACGTTGACAGACAGTAACAGTGAGCATGGTGTAAGGATCAACGGAAAACTTAATAACGGCTTTCCTGTAGGGGATAACAGAAAAGATACATTTATTGCCTACTTTGCTCTCCCGTATGATTCTGCCACCATAGATTCTTCAGCTGTTGAAGCAACAGATGTAGCTGGAAATAGTACACAGGTTCCTTTTGAAGTCGTCGTCAAAAAACCTCAGCAAAAACATGACAGAATTAATATTAGTGACGGTTTCCTTTCTACGAAAATCCCTGAATTTGAACAATACTATCCTAATCTCCCTGGTAATATTGTGGAAAAATACCTGTATACAAATCAGGAAATCCGTGATGAAAATAATGCTAAAATTGCTGAAATTTGTAGCTCCCCACACCAGGATCGACTGTGGAAAGGAAGATTTCTCCGCATGCCCGGTAGCGGTCGCGCAGGGTTTGCTGACCATCGAACCTACTACTACAATGACAAACCAATCGACAAACAGGTACACCTTGGAATCGACATAGCCTCAACACAGCGCGCCCAAGTTAAAGCTGCTAATGGTGGCCAGATTGTATTTGCCGATTATCTGGGCATTTACGGCAACATGGTTATGATAGATCACGGTCAAGGGGTATTCAGTCTTTATTCGCACCTTAGCCAGATAACTGTAGCAGTTGATGACATGGTTGCAGAAGGAGACGTCGTGGGATTAACAGGCACTACCGGTATGGCCGGAGGCGACCACCTTCATTTTTCTATGCTGATAAACGGCATTTTTACCACACCTATTGAATGGTGGGACCCACACTGGATAGAGGTTACTATTGATGCGCCTTTGATTAATTCAAAATTCTGATTGGCAAAATCCCCGCATCATACATCCGTCGATAGCGGGGATTTTTTGATGTATTGATTTTACTGGTATAAAAACACATGCCTTATCAATCTCGATTACGCGCCGATCAGATCTTTACCGAAAAGAGGCTTAACCAGCTTGTCGAATTTGCTCATTTTCTGTATTGTCGGCAGCAGTACACGCCCTGTCTCTACATCAGTCTCTAACCTTTAAGAAACCGATCTCAGAAGTGTCGTTTCGAGAGCGTTTATGAAATTATTTTCGCGTATTCCCTTTCTTTTATATAGCTATCTCACCACAGAGATGCTTGCACCGTTTTTTGCCAGTTTCATCATTATGAACGGTGTATTTTTCCTTGTAAAGCTCATCCCTTTTTTAAACTTTGCCCTAGAGCTCAACATAGGTTCTGCCGATTTCATACGGTTATTTTCCTACATGTTACCGAACATGCTGCTCTACACCATTCCCATGTCCTCTATGATGGGAATTATTATCGGTTTTTCAAGACTCTCTAATGATGCCGAAATATTAGCATTAAAGGCCAGCGGCGTCAGCATGTATAAAATACTGCCCCCCGTCTTTGCCCTGGCAGTAGTCATTGCTCTTGCAACCAGCTATTTCTCTACAAAGCTCATTCCGGTGAGTGAAACAGCCATGCAACAGCTCACCTATCACCTTATGAAAGAAAAGGTTGATAAAGGAATCAAAGAGTACCAGTTTACTGAAGCGCTCGGGGATCTGGTTATTCACGTCGGTCAAATTGATAAAGTTACCGGTGAATGGAAAAACGTTTGGGTCTCTGATATGCGCGGCCAGACCAACCCGACAATCACAATGGCCTCTACAGGGCGAATGATAAGTGATATGAAGCAGATGAATGTCACTATCATACTCAACAACGGCAGTCTGCACCGACCTGACGACAAAGATGCTCAGATTGTCAGGTTTGCTAAATATATTATTAATGTTCCCCTGCAACTACCATCACAAGGAAGTTCTTCTAACCGCAGCACACTTTCCATGACAGAATTAAAGGCCGCTGCTGACAAATATACAAAGGATACCAAGCGGAAGAGAGTGATGCTTGTTGAGTATCATAAACGTCTTGTTCTGCCAGTCGGCTGCCTCATTCTGACCGTACTCGGCCTCCCCCTCGGGCTACTGGCAGGCCCTGGGAAAAAAGCGATAGGAATACCTATCGGCCTCGCTGTATTCATTTTTTATTATGTGTTTTTCACTGCTGGAAAAACTATAGGAACAGATGGCGTCGCGCCTGTCGTTCTGGCAATGTGGTTGCCTAATGTAGTATTTTTACTTATGGCAGTTTACTGCATACGGCGCGTAACCCACGAAAAGCCTTTGGTTTCAGAAAAAATCAAACACCTGTTTCGGGAAGTCTACTCGATTACTTTTCGGCCGCTGACGTCAGCAATGGTGAAATTAACACATGCTGTTCGAAAAATGTTAATCGGCAAAAAACGGTTACAACCAGCTACCCCGGCCCCTCTTGCAATAAAGGGTGATGTGAAAAGCAAGATTTTTCATCTGCCGCAGTGTGAACAATACAACTGTCAAAACTGTTCAATTGAATTCAAAGATGCAGAGTTTGCCAGAAATTCAGGATTTTCCCCATGTGAGTATTGTCGTACTCTCCTCAAGGAGAAAGAATAAAACTGAAGCGCACAACATCGAAAATACGTTTTCAGTTAAATGTTTTTGTTTTTACTTGAATTGATTGCACATATTTCATAGACATCATGAGATATGTGCAATCAATTAGACAATATACAGAATACTATTTCCTGGTGTATTTCATTCTTTTCTGACAATAAAGGAGCAACGATGAAACTTCCAACGGCCCGGGAAATGCAGGCGCTTGATAAATGCGCTATTGAGGATTTTGGCATTCCAGGCATCGTGCTTATGGAAAATGCGGGACTTGGAACAGTCAGAATGATGGAAAAGATTCTTGGTTCTTGCAAAGATTCCTTTGCTTGCATCCTGGTTGGCCCCGGTAATAATGGTGGTGATGGGCTCGTTATCGGCAGACACCTGCATCAGCTTGGCTGTAAGCCTGTATTCTTCTTCCTGGTCAACCCCGACAAATTGCAGGGTGAAGCAGCAGTGAACCTTGCTATAGTGAAGAATTTAAAACTTCCTTTCCATGTCATCGATACAGATTCACGTGTCCCTGCTATTCCCGTACTCTACAAGCAGATTGAATCCAGGGGTCTCCCTTGTTACGCAATCGTTGACGCCATCTTCGGAACAGGCCTGGTCCGGGCGGTTACCAACCATTTCGGGGCAATCATTGAATTGTTTAACAACAGGGACTTTGCTCACGATGTGCCTGTCATATCAGTAGATTGCCCATCCGGTATGAATGCAGACAACGGTAAAATTCTTGGCACATGCATCCGCGCTGACTTCACGGCAACATACGGTTGCGCCAAACCTGGTCATTTTATTCACGACAGCCGTGAATTAACTGGCACACTTGAAGTGATTGATATTGGAATACCGCCTGAAGCCTTCGATAAAATATCTATATCCAACGAATTGATTGACCAGAAGATCATTAGAAAAGCAGTACCAATACTCACCCGCAAGAACTCTTCTCATAAAGGCAGTCATGGTCACCTGCTGATACTGGCTGGCTCTGCGGGTAAAACAGGGGCAGCTATACTGAGTGCCAAAGGTGCATTGCGAGGTGGATGTGGTCTGGTCAGCCTTTGTGTTCCACATGAGCTCAACGCGATTTTTGAGACAAATCTCATAGAAGCCATGACCATCCCGCTCCCTCATTCTGCTTCATGTTTTACAGTCAAAGATAAGGACCTGATCTACAAAATCCTCGAAGCTAAAACGGCAGCAGTTATCGGTCCCGGTACCGGAACCGCACCGGAGACGTCCCAGCTTATTCTTTCACTCTACCAAAACCTCACAATACCTCTGGTTGTAGATGCAGATGCTTTGAATATTCTTGCAGACAACAAAGAGTCAATACAAACCACAGCCGGCTTACGGGTCTTTACTCCGCACCCCGGAGAACTCAGCAGGCTTCTCGGTTGGTCAATTGATGAAATCCAGGGAAACAGACTTGAAGCCGCCAGACAGGCATGCAAAACTTTCAACAAGGGAAATTCTCAAAACATTATTATATTAAAAGGAGCTGGAACTATTATTGCTGCTCCCGGCTCTATAGCTCTTATAAACACTTCTGGTAATCCTGGAATGGCAACAGGCGGAATGGGGGATGTGTTGAGCGGCATTATTGGTGCCATGCTCTGTCAGGGCCTTAAACCTCTTGATGCCTGTGCAACCGCAGTTTTTCTTCACGGTGCAGCTGCTGATTTTCTTTACGGAAAAAGTGGCTCAGGATATACTGCAGGTGAAGTGGCTGAAGCGATACCGTTTACATTGAAATCTTTACTTGTATAAAAGGCTTGCCATGAAGACAGCAACCGACATTATGACCCACGAGGTGATCTCCGTCACTCTTGAAACTACAGTGAAGGAACTTGCAACGTTACTCACAGCTAACAATATCAGCGGCGTTCCTGTTGTAAATGATTCCGGAGATGTCATTGGCGTGGTTACGGAAAGTGACCTTATCGATCAAAACAAAAAGGTACACATTCCAACGGTAGTATCTATACTTGATTCGTTTCTTTTTCTGGAAAGCACGGACAAAATGGAGCAGGAGATTAGAAAAATAGCTGGCTCAACAGTAGCCGATATTTACACAGCAGATATCGTAACGGTAGATGAGTTAACCCCGATAGATGAATTAGCAACACTTATGTCGGAGCGCAATATCCACACCCTGCCAGTGCTGAAAAACGGTAAACTGACTGGTATTGTCGGCAAACGGGACATTATCAAAACGATCATATCGTAGCAGGAGGAACGGCCTTTCTGGCTTACCAAACCACCGGGGCCAGTTTGTGTCGTTTTAAATATTCATTACATGTAACAAATACACCTGATCCCAAAAATCCACGATGCGCCGAGAGAGGCGATGGATGACTTGTTTTCAGCACCAGATGTTTACGAGTATCTATCAGCCTCTCTTTTTTTTGCGCGAAAGCTCCCCAAAGCAAAAACACAACGTGTTCTTTCTCTCTCGATACCGTTTCAATTATGTCATCAGTAAGGTGATGCCAGCCGAGGTTTGCATGGCTATTTGGTTTTTTAGCTATCACGGTAAGACTCGCATTCAATAGCAGTACACCCTGCTCAGCCCAGTCGGTAAGGTCAGTTTTCGTTCTGCCTTCCTTTCCTTTATAAACAGTGTTGTTTATTTCCTGCAGGATGTTGCGCAAAGATGGGGGCATTGGCACACCCTGCTTTACTGAAAAACAAAGCCCGTGTGCCTCCGGACCAACCCCGGGATGCTCATTAAAATACGGATCCTGTCCGATAATAACAACTTTCACAGACGCAAACGACGTAGTCCGCATAGATTGAAAGACCACATCTCGGGGAGGAAATACTTTTCCTCCCTGTGAAGCTGATCCATATGCCTTTTCTACTAGTTCACGGTGATATCCCTGTCGTAGTAATGGTACCTGTTGTTCCCAGAGCATTATATTTTTCAAATATTATTCACGATAAAAGATAATCTGATTACCCCTGAATTTCAGTTTGATCAGGTGAGGAGTGAAGCATGAACCGTCATTCATCGAAGGCCAACCTATACAACCCTACCTGCCGCAATCAGAAAAGATAATTGGATGAATGTATCAGAAACCAACATCATCCCCTCAAGTCAGGCTGCAGACCGTCCTGTTTTTGCTTGATAATGTAATTGACCTATCCTTTCAATCAACGCTTCCTCGCTTTCAACGACTTCAACATCCCCGCACTCTGCAATAGCATGGTGTACACGTTCGGGCGAAAGACATTTGGACGGATGCAATACCAGAGTTACCCCGGCTCCATCTGCAAGATTTACCATTCCACTCACGCCATCGGTTCCACTGCCTGATAGGAGCACTGCGGCACATTTTTCCTTAAAGACGGACGAAATTGATGTTATTAGCAGATCAACGGAACTTTGTTCAGCATCAGATACGATAACTTTTTGCAATGTATAATGAGCAGACAGGGGGCGCAGGCAAATGTTATCCCGGGGTGATGAAACGTAACAATAGCCGCTTTCCAGACTCATTCCCTCACGAACACGAATAACCTTTAGAGAACTTATTGAGTTAAGGTAGTCGGTGAACGTCTCCAGATGACCTTCATTTCCTTTAATAACGGTGATAATCGATCCACCCATATCTGCATCAAGTCTGGGAATAACGTTGAGCAAGCTTCGGAAGCAATCTTCTCCACCAGCCAATATTGTGACAAAGGTATTACGTCTGTAGCGTTGAATATCCATAAATTCCAAGCTATCACCGCACTCTGCACAGGCATGCACACCGCTGTCTATTACATCAGGATGTATCACGTTCCGAGCCCCGCATTCCTCGCAGAAAACTATCATAGATTCTGGGAGCTGTGACGATGCATCTGAGTTGAAATCAAATACTGGCTCTATGGAATGCACCTGTATTCTGGATGCACTCAGTACTTTCCTGGTAAGAACCGTCCGGAAAAGATCCTGATCATTTTTTTCAAATAACAGATCTTTGGAGAGAAAATCGATTGCACCGCTTTTTAAAGCATCAAACGATCTGACTGTTCCTCCCGATGTGAGACTCGAGAGCATGATGGTCGGTGTAGGGCAATGAATCATCAAATGCTGAAGCGCGGTCATGCCATCCATTATTGGCATTTCCATATCCATTAGAATAACATCAGGGTGAACCTTTAAAACAATATCAAGAGCCTCTATTCCGTTTTTAGCCTCGCCAACAATTGTAATCTCATGAGAGTCAGTAAACATATCTCTGAGAAAACGGCGAAAAACTATGGAATCATCCGCAACAAGGATGCTAACTGGTTTTCTTTTCTCGGTTGATGCGTACTTTTGCATGGAATCGACCGGTATCTAGCATGTGTTTATAACTGGACTTGACATGTTATTGCCTTCTATGATTTTTCTAACATATTTCCAATGTAAACTTTATAAAAAAACCCAGCAACTTCAGCACTCATCCCTTCTACACTTTCACGGATACATGCATTCAACGCAATTAACTGTAGAGCTTATTCCTCTGAATGTATTGAAAAACGTCATTGTTTAAGCCAATAATTTCTACACACCCCGCTCCAAGGAGCTCCCTTATTCGTGAAGACGAGACTTCAACAGGTGAGTCTTTCATGAATACGATATCCTTAAAACCATGTCCCTGTCGCCATACGTGATCTTCACGCGCATAACCGAGAGCGTCGGATATTTCTTCCAGCCTCTTCTCAGACCTGAACCCCTTTCTTGACGCAACAGCAAGCGTAACTCTCTTAAGGAGCTCTTGATATGACTTCCAACTCATGAGGTCGACAAATGCATCCGCACCTATAATAAAATAGAGTTCAGTATTGTCATTGTCTTTTGCCTGTAAGTACCTGACGGTATCAATTGTATAGGATGGTGTCGGCAGATCATCTTCAATGAGACATAATTCAAGATGATTCGCTCCTGCGAGCGCAAGACGCAACATTTCACGTCTGTGATTAAACGGAGTCACCTCCACGTTGCTTTTATGGGGCGGATCGGCCGCTGGTATAAGCAGAACTTTGTCCAGCTGAAGTTCAATTCTGGCGGCTTGTGCCAATTGCAGATGACCATCATGTACCGGATCAAAGGTTCCACCGAACAATCCGATCCGCGGCATCAGTCCCGAACCTGCCCTTGTCCAAAGACGACGAACTTGCGAGTAGTGAGCTCCTCAAGCCCCATGGGGCCATAGGCATGCAATTTGGTGGTAGATATTCCAATCTCAGCACCGAGTCCGAGCTGGCCACCATCATTAAAACGGGTGGAGGCATTCACCATTACAGCAGAGGCGTCAACCTGGCCGACAAACTGACGTGCTGATGTATAATTTTCAGTAAGAATTACCTCTGTGTGCTTTGAACCATATTTCCTGATATATGTGCAAGCTTCAGCCATATCTTTTACGACAGTCATGACGACAACGAGATCGAGAAATTCTCTTCCGAAATCCCCTTCCTCAGCAACTTTGGCAAGAGGACTCAAGCTCACAGTCTTTGCGCATCCTCTGACCTCAACTCCGGCTTTGTCAAGTTCCTGGATCAACAGAGGGACATACTCCGCGGCAACAGATTCGTGAATCAATAATCCCTCTAATGCGTTACAGACACCCGGGCGATGAGTCTTCGCATTCAGAATAACCGGAGTCGCCTTAGCAAGATCGGCATCTTTATCTACATAAATATGACATACGCCCTTATAATGTTTGAGCACAGGTATCCGGGACGTCTCGCTCACATACCGGATAAGCCCTTCTCCCCCTCTGGGAATAACCAGATCAATTGACTCCTCCTGCTGCAGAAGCACGTGCACAGCTTCACGGTCAATTACAGGAACAACCTGAACAGCTTCCTTAACGATCCCAACCTCCGCAAGAGCCTCCTGAAGAACACGGGCGAGCGCAAGATTCGAATGAATCGCCTCGGAGCCTCCCCTCAGAATTACTGCATTACCTGTTTTCAGACAAAGCGCTGCAGCATCTATAGTCACATTTGGGCGAGACTCATAAATCATTGCAATAACACCGAGGGGAATCCTCATTCTCCCGACTTGCAACCCGTTTGGTCTCAAGGAAAGCTTATCTATCGCACCAACAGGATCAGGAAGTGCAACAACTTCCCGGATTCCTGAAATCATAGAATCAACAACCGAATCAGACAGTTCGAGCCTGTCTAGCATTGCTAAGCTCAACCCCTTCTCTCTTCCTGCCACCAGATCCTTCGCATTCTCTGCCTGAATGAAAGCACGTTGCTGATCAAGTAGATCAGCTATCCTGAGCAGTGCAGTATTTTTTTCTTCACTTGTCAGAGAAACCAGGGTCGCAGCAGCATCCTGAGCCAAAGCCGCCATGGTCACTATTGTCTTTTCCAAATTGGTATTCTCAGCCATGCACACTATCCTGTTTGAAAACGATTATATCTTAAGCGCCCATGCCTCCCTAAAACTCGTTATACAGAGGGGCAAGACTACATCGGTTGTATTAAAGAACTACCAGGTTATCGCGATGCATTACTTCATCGCTGTCTTTATAGCCGAGTATGTCAAATATGTTCTCGGTCTTCTGACCTTTTATCCTGCTAACATCTTCGGATGTATAATTGATCAGACCTACCGCAATAACTTTACCTTCCTGATCACAGCACTCTACAGAGTCACCAAGGCCGAATCCACCATGAACTTCAAGTATCCCGGATGGCAACAAACTCTTTCCTTTTCTGGTGAGAGCAATGCAGGCACCTGAATCTAGTATGAGTTTGCCTTTAGGTTTCAAAACATAAGCAATCCAGTGTTTTCTGCTGGGAAGTTTAGTTGATCTCGGTAGAAAAAATGTGCCAATCATCTCGCCGCTGAAAAGATGTTGCAGTATATTCTTTTCTCTTCCAGGGCCTATAAAAGAACTTCCTCCACCGACAGCTACCATCTTGGCTGCTTTGATCTTACTCTGCATCCCGCCGGTTCCCAATTTACTTTTAACATTTCCGGCCATCGCTTCGATTTCGGGGGTCACTTCAGTTACCGTATAAATAGGACGCGCCTCAGGATCACTGGTCGGATTACCATTATACAAACCAACAACATCTGTAAGACAGATAAACATATCAGCTTCGATCAGATTAGAGACGAGTGCTCCAAGAGTGTCGTTATCACCGAATCGCAGTTCTTCAACAGAAACAGTGTCGTTTTCGTTAATTATTGGAATGATCCCAAACTGAAAAAGTGTGTTAAGGGTATTTCGGACATTGAGATAACGATCGCGACGGGCGAGATCTGAATGGGTCAATAAAATCTGGGCTATTTTTTGTCCATACTTCCCGAACGCCATGTCGTAGGTATGCATGAGAACAGATTGACCAATGGCAGCAAGAGCCTGCTTCTCACGAATTCCAATCTCGTGTTGCGGTGTGTAGGATATTTTTCTCCTACCGGCAGCAACAGCACCGGAACTGACCAGAATCACTTCACGGCCGCTGTTATGAAGGAATGCAATTTCTTTGGCAAGATTATCGATTACATCAAGGTTCATACCATTCTCGTCCGTGAGAATGGCACTCCCGACCTTGATAACTACTCGCCGGGCCTTATCAAAGAGAGTCTGTCGAAAATAGAGCCCCTCTTCTCTGTCAATTTGAATAGTCATAATGGCAAAATGGACTTACAAAAATATCGAAAGCGAAATCGTGAGAAGAACTACAACACGCGTTGAGTCTACCTTGTCAGATTACCTGACATTTTTCTATCTTGGAAATTCTTTTACTCTTCTTCTTTAGAATCGTTCTTTTTCCCTTGGATTTCTATGAGAGTTTCCAGAATGAATTCTTTAAGTTCTTCTATTCCCTCTTCAGTTTCGGCTGAAATAACAAGGCAGTTTATCCCCAGACGGCTAAATTCTTTCTTCATCTCGATCACCATTTCTGGGTCGACGAGATCAATTTTGTTTAAAACAACAATTTGTGTGCGATCCGCCAGCTCTTCCTTATACGAAAAGAGCTCACTTTCTATCGTTTCATAGTTCTCCCTATACATATCATCTGAGCAATCGATTACATGCAGGAGAATGCTGGTCCGCTCTATATGTCGCAGGAATTTATGTCCAAGCCCAACTCCCTGATGAGCGCCTTCAATCAAACCGGGAATATCTGCAATAATGCAGGGTTCATAAAAGCTATAATGCAGCATTCCAAGCTGCGGCTCAAGTGTGGTAAAAGGATAATTTGCAATTTTAGGATTAGCTGCAGAAAGCCTGGAGAGTAAAGTAGACTTGCCAGCATTGGGCAACCCTACAAGACCGACATCTGCCAGAAGTTTCAATTCTATCCGCAGCCATCTTTCTTCCCCAGGAATCCCCTTGGTCGCGTATCGCGGGGTCCGATTTACTCCGGTAGCAAAATGGATATTCCCCATCCCGCCATCCCCCCCCTGGGCAGCAATAAACGTATCACCATCCTCGGAGAGATCAACAAGGATTTCACCTGTCTCATCATCTTTGATCAATGAACCTACAGGGACATCTATGAAACAATCCTTGCCTTTCGCACCATAACAATCTTTCCCCATGCCATGAGTGCCTCGTTCTGCCTTGAAGTGAGATCTGTAGCGAAAATCGATAAGAGAATGTAGCTTAGAAGTTGCTCTGACGATAACACTCCCACCTCTGCCACCATCCCCCCCATCAGGCCCCCCTTTCGGGACAAACTTCTCACGCCTGAAACTGACACAGCCATTTCCACCGTCGCCAGCTTTTACAAAAAATTTTGTTTCATCAACAAAAGCCATAACAATTAACCGTTGCGTTAAGCTTTTCGGGTGTTATCTCAGTCAAATTACTGAAATGTAAATTGTACTGCAGTAGTATTTTAGAAAAAAAAAGACTCGACCTTCACAAATATGGAGGTCGAGTCTCTCAGCCTGTATCGATGTATCTGAAATACATCGTCAGGTATCTGAACGGTCAGTTGACGTTATACGGCAGGGTAAACACTTACGCGTTTTTTATCTTTCCCAAATTCCTCGAATGTTACAACGCCGTCAACTTTAGCAAAGAGAGTGTAGTCACGACCGCATCCTACATTTGTACCAGGATGAATCTTGGTTCCGAGCTGACGAACAAGAATGTTGCCTGCCTTAACTACCTGACCGCCGAAACGCTTTACTCCACGTCTCTGTCCGGCACTATCGCGTCCGTTTCTCGAACTACCACCAGCTTTCTTATGTGCCATCGTATTACTCCTTCCACCGACGATTCATTATAATGCCGTCGGATTATTTCATCAAAAAACGATTCAGCCTATTGAATCCCTGTGAATTAGGCGCTGATCTCAACTATCTGCAGAGCAGTGAACGACTGCCTGTGACCCTTTCTGAGACGGTATCCCTTACGACGCTTTTTCTTGAAGATAATTACTTTTTTGGCTCTATCCTGCTCTGCGATTTTAGCCACGACCTTGGCATTCTCGAGCTGAGGCTGACCAACTTTAACTTCTTCACCTTCTACGACCATAAGAACGTCATCAAGCTCTACGGTGTCACCTATATTGCCTGCAAGCTTTTCAACTCGCAGCCTGTCACCACAAGCAACCTGATACTGTTTTCCGCCGGTGCGAACTATTGCATACATTATATAAACCTCTTTACATGGAAACTTCGTTATTTTAATCAAACGGCGCAATGTATAAATCCGAAACAATAAATAAAAATCGTTTTTGCCGAAATTGTCAACTACTATTTGCCGGGATAGGCAAGAACATGAGCAATCTTAGGCATTGCTGGTTCCTGCAAACAGTAACCGCAAATACACAGCTACCGCTTCATTTCCACGCTATCACACTTTTTACAGATAATGACAGGACTACATGGCAGGACGTTTGTAAATCTCCGACAGAAATGCTGGATAGCGTTTACTGCCGGAGGTTTGGCTTTTCCGCAGTTTAAACCGAATACTCGAGACGGGCCCGTTCTTTTTCCTGACGAATTGCGCAGGCTTTATTGAAAGCGGATTTTTTCCCGTGCTTCTTTATCGATACAGAGGTTTTCCCCTGTTTTCCCTGGCGTGTCACCCAGCTGACTTCATACCTTTCCAGTTTGTCATTCAACCGAACACCGACGACACCGGTACTTGAATTACTGACGGTAACCATATGTTTGTTAGTACGAATTTTGCCAAGTTTTTTCTCAATTTTGTCACGCCATGATATGGCTGACAGGAGGCTTGAGTATCGCCCGCCACACTTTTTGTCAGAAAAGAACTTGGAATGCGTTTTGCCAAGGAATCTCACTCTCACGTACCAGCCGTGAGTTCTCTTCGATTCCTGATCAATCCTTGCGATATCCTTGTGCTTTTCCAGCAGGAGTTTTTCTCTCTTGTCTTCTTCCATCTAATTCCTCTTCTTCTTTAAAACCTTAAAGAGGTTTTGCGCCAAAAATGATGACATCATCATGCGAGTCGAGTAGGTTTTGAGCCGCAACTCGTAATTATCTCGCCCTTATCAGGATTGGCAACCTCAAAACGCTTTCAAAGAAAGCTACTTAGTTGGTCAGGGATGCAAAGTCAACTTTTTTCGTGATATTATTTTTGAAATAAATCTAATATTACTTAAGAGTTTCCTGACCATCCTGCATTTTTTGGCGTTTTTATTTATCATTTCAATATATACCACCATGTCAGATAATACTGCTTTTTTTCAACTGGTGCAGACCATCATCACTTTAAGAGGTGATGATGGGTGTCCATGGGACAAGCGCCAGACTACCGCATCACTCGTTAAATACCTCAACTCTGAATTCGACGAACTCATTGCGGCCATCAATAATAATGACACTGAGAATATCTGCGAAGAACTCGGGGATCTCCTCTATCTCATACTTATGATTTCTCAAATCAACGACGAAGAAGGAAAATTCAATGTCACTCAGGTTATTGAAGGTGTCACAGAGAAACTGATTCGTCGACATCCGCATGTCTTTGCCGGAGTTGAAGTCAAAAACGAACAGGAACTTCGAGAACAATGGCAGAAGATAAAGGCAGAAGAAAAGTCTAAAAAATAAGTTTGACACTATTATACTATAACAGTATTATAAGCAGTTTTGACAGGTGAGCAATGTATACATATTATGCTCAACTGTAGTTTATTATAAGCCGTTTGACTTTTTATGTAATTGAGTCAGACACCTCTTCGCTCTCTGCACAGAAGTCCAGTAAGCGAGGGCCGCAATCAGGGTGCTACACCCATTTCCATGAGTCCACGAGGAGGAACACATGCGAAGGTATGAAATGATCTTTATACTTCGTCCAAGCCTTGGCGAAGATGAGATCAACAACATTGTTGATTATTCGAAACAAATCATTCTTGATGAGAACGGTATCATTATTGATCTCAACAAATGGGGAATGAAAAAACTTGCTTATCCTATCAAAAAGGAAATGCAGGGCTACTATGTCTATTGCGAGTATGCTGGAACTCCAGCTGCTGTTAGTGAAATAGAGCGTAAATTCCGTATTGATGATGCTGTTCTGAAATACCTCACCATTAAAACCGCTGAAAGTATCACTGAGGAAGAGGCACAACTGGCTATCGGTGAAACCGAAGCCCGTAACGCTGCAGCTCAGGAAGCGGCTCAGGCTGAGACAGATGACGATTCAGACGAAGATGCAGACGACGAGAACTCTGACGCTACCGAAACTGAAGAAGATAATTAATCTTCCTATACTATTTGATCGTATTTCAGGAGACATATCATGGCCGGAAGACCACAGAAAAAACTCTTCTCACGCAAAAAAGTTTGCCGTTTTTGCGCTGACAAAGAAGTTGAAATTAACTATAAAGACGTAAAAACACTTAGAAACTTCGTATCCGAAAGAGGTAAAATTATTCCTCGTCGAATCGTTGGTACATGTGCAACTCATCAACGTCAACTTTGCGAAGCAATTAAACAGGCACGACACATCGCGTTGCTGCCTTACTCCGGTTCTTCTCAGGGGTAACGGTTTACAAAGGAATTCAGTACGGTGGACCAGGCAAACCCGCAGCCGGAAATTAAGCGTATATTCGGCAACATAATTATAATTTTTGCCGCTCTTGCGCTGCCTGGCATGGCGTGGTCCCTGTTTGGCTGGATACATGTGTTTCTGCCGCTGCTTGTGTTTATTTATCT
This sequence comes from Desulfopila sp., assembly GCA_041582995.1. GTDB lineage: Bacteria > Desulfobacterota > Desulfobulbia > Desulfobulbales > Desulfocapsaceae > Desulfopila. The sequence continues at coordinate 31,874 of JBFHGS010000010.1, forward strand.
GACCAAGTATGGCATGCACATAGGTAACCGGTTCATTCTTGCAGGGGCTGCTCTGGCGCTGCTCGTTGGAGCTCTAACACAGGCAGTTGATGTCCTCTTTTTTTCTTTTTCACTGATACCGACGGGCTATATTCTCGCTCAATCAGGGTTTAGAAAGGAATCTCCCTCTATTTCAGGATTAAAGGGAGCTGCGACACAGGCTGCATGTTGGATATTATTGATTGGAGGAATCGGGCTCGTCAGTGGAGTCTCGCCATATGGCACGCTCATCAATACCATGAATTCAGGCATTGATGAAGCAATGAGCCATTACCGGCAAAGTGAATCACTGGCACCAGATGCGATGCTGATGCTTGAGACTACCCTTCAGCAAATGAAGGTTGTAATCCCAATCATCATGCCTGCAATTTTATTGAGCTGTGCACTCTTTTCCACATGGATCACGATGGTGCTCGGCAACAGGCTGGCACTAAAATTCAGCAAGATTGAAGTTTGGCCAAGATATCGTTTCTGGCAGCTTCCGGATAAGCTGATATGGCTTGGAATAGCCTCTGCAGCACTTGCTTTCGTCCCTTCGGAAGTTGCACGAAGCATTGCAGTAAATGTGCTTATCCTGCTCAGTGTTATTTATTGCTTTCAAGGTTTTGCAGTAAGTGTCTTTTTCATGAACAAATGGAATGTACCCCTTCTGTTTCGGTCTTTCATTTATGTAATGATTGTATTTCAGTCTTTTGGTACTTTACTGCTACTCATGATCGGAATTGCTGACATCTGGATTGACTTTAGAAAACTTAATCCTTCCAAACAGAAGTCCGACGAGGACATGAATGACGAATAAAATCTACTCAGCATAAATTCCGAATAGATTTTACATACACAATACAAGGAGTTAAAAATGGAACTCATTTTAAAGGAAACCATCAGTACTCTTGGCCAGGAAGGCAATGTAGTTACCGTAAAACCAGGTTACGGTCGCAACTACCTCCTTCCTCAGGGCAAGGCTGTTTTGGCCACCAAAGAGAACCTTGCAGTTCTCGAAGCAAATAAGGCTGTTATTGAAGCGCGTCTTGCTGAGCAGCGCAAAGTTGCCGAAGCTCTCGCCAAAAAAATCGCCGGTTGCGAGATTGTTATCGAGCAGCTTGCAGGCGATGATGGTCGCCTTTTCGGTTCGGTCACCAATGCTGATATCTGTCAAAAACTTGCAGATATGGACATTGAAATCGACAAAAAGCAGATCATCCTGAACGACCCGATCAAAACAATCGGCGAGACCACTGTTCAGGTCAAGGTCGGTTTCCAGATGGTAACTGATATCACCGTGAAGGTTGCACGCGCATCTTCAGAAGCGTAATTCAACTTTTAGCATCGGGCAACTGTCAGTTCTTAGCATCTGACAGTTGCGGCGCAGTACCCTCCGCCGGATAACTCGTCGTCGGATCTCGTACAGTCGCTATACAACACACCATATAGGCCCGGCCTGCATGGTGTGTTTTTCGTTTGTGGCTGTAGCTACACATTGGATTTTTCCATGGCCGGATACTATGAATGACTTTGCACCACCTCCTATTTCTAACACTCCCCTGCCAGCAGCCAAATTACCCCCTCAGAACCTTGAAGCTGAACAGGCTGTTCTCGGCTCTATCCTGCTGAAAGACAAATCTTTTGGTACAGTTCTGGAAATCCTGAAATCTGATGATTTTTATCGGGATGCGCATAAACTTATTTATGAAGCAATGATCGACCTTTTCGATCACAACGAACCACAGGATCTCCTTACAATCACAAATTTGCTTAACGACAGAAACCAACTCGAAAAAGTCGGTGGAGCCGGATATCTTGCCACACTGACTTCTATTGTGCCTGTCACCGCAAATATTGCAACATATGCAAAAATAGTCCGGCAAAAGTCTATCCTGCGCAGACTCATTGAAGTCAACACTGACATTGCCTCAAGATGCTATGAGGAACAGGGTGAGATCGATGGCTTGGTTGACCAGGCCGAACAGGCTATTTTTGAAATTGCCGGTTCCAAAAGTGGCAATAAATTCACCCCGGTAAAACAGATCGTTCCAGCAGCTTTCCAGATGGTTGAACAGCTCTACAAGCGAAAGGAACTTATCACCGGTGTACCCACTGGATATCCCGAACTGGACAAAATGACCGCGGGTCTACAGCCTTCAGATCTCATCATTCTGGCTGCGCGCCCTTCTATGGGTAAAACATCCTTTGCCATGAATATTGCCCAGCACGCAGCCATTGTTGAAAAAATAGGTGTTGCTGTTTTCAGTCTCGAGATGTCAAAAGAGCAGTTGGTAATGCGTCTGCTAAGTTCCGTTGGACGTATTGATTCCCAACGTATCAGAACCGGTAAACTTCTTGATGAAGACTGGCCTAAATTGACAAGGGCCGTTGGTATGCTCTCTGAAGCTCCGATGTACATTGATGATCAGCCTGCGGTTTCTGTTCTTGAAATGCGCGCCAAAGTACGACGACTTGCCGCCCAATACGATATCGGCCTGATCGTAGTCGATTACCTTCAGCTTATGCGCGGCCGGGACAGCACTGAAAACAGAACTCAGGAAATCAGTGAAATTTCACGATCTCTAAAAGCTCTGGCGAAAGAACATAACATACCAGTTATTGCTCTATCTCAGCTCAACCGAGGCCTTGAAAGCCGTACAGATAAACGGCCTATGATGTCCGATCTTCGTGAGTCGGGTGCTATCGAGCAGGATGCTGATATTATTACATTCATCTACCGGGACGAAGTGTATAACAAGGCTGAAGATAACCCAAATCGGGGTATTGCCGAGATTATTATTGGTAAACAGCGTAATGGACCTACCGGCACGGTCAAATTGACATTCATTAAAGAATTCACTATGTTTGAGAGCCTCAGTATGTATGATGACTCAGAACATTTCGGGTAGCCAATTGTACACTGTTTTACGGTCCAAAAATTATATTGCAGGATGTGCAGATACTATTTTCCCATTGAGGAACACTTATGACAACCAGTCAGACGAGCAACAGTAAATATGACTATAAAGCCATTGAAGAAAAATGGCAGAAAAACTGGAAAGATACCGATAAATATAAGACCAGGGAAGACGAGAATAAGGAAAAATACTATGTCCTTGAAATGTTCCCGTACCCTTCCGGCCGTATTCATATGGGGCACGTCCGTAATTACTCGATTGGGGATGTAGTTGCTCGTTACAAACGCATGCGAGGTTTCAATGTACTTCATCCTATGGGCTGGGATGCATTTGGACTCCCGGCTGAAAATGCAGCTCAGAAGAACAACAGTCACCCTGCCGCCTGGACCTATTCCAATATAGATTATATGCGGAACCAGTTGCAGCAACTCGGCCTTTCCTACGACTGGGGCCGAGAAATTGCGACTTGCAACCCTAAATACTACACCTGGGAGCAAATCCTTTTCCTCGAGATGTACAAGAAAGGTATTGTCTACCAGAAAACTACGACCGTTAACTGGTGCGAATCGTGCCAGACTGTTCTTGCCAATGAGCAGGTCATTGAAGGACTATGCTGGCGATGTGATCAAGCCATTCATCCCAGAAAAATGAACGGCTGGTTTTTCAAGATCACCGATTACGCAGAAGAACTACTTTCTGATCTCGATAAACTGACCGGATGGCCTGAAAAAGTCCTTACCATGCAGCGTAACTGGATCGGCAAATCCACTGGACTCTCCTGTGACTTCCAGCTTGATGGCATGGATGAAAAGATCGCCATCTTCACCACCAGGCCAGACACCATCTTCGGTGTTACGTTTATGTCAATCGCCCCGGAACATCCTCTTGTCGATACGCTTATCAGCGGCTCAGATAAAGAAAATGATATCCGAAATTTCATTACCGAAATCCTCGCTGAAAAGCAACAGCAGGGTCCTGAAGATGAGCAGATTAAAAAGGGGATCTTCACCGGTAAATACTGCATTAACCCGTATAATGGTGAAAAAGTACCTGTCTATATTGCCAACTTTGTCCTCATTGAGTACGGGACCGGTGCAGTAATGGCAGTGCCTGCACACGATGAACGGGATTTTGAATTTGCTCGTACCTACGATCTCCCCATTAAGCCTGTCGTTATTCCGGATGGCATTCAACTAGACCCTCAAACCATGGAAAATGCCTCCACGGTACCCGGACTTCTCATCAACTCCGGCGAGTTTAATGGTTTGGAAACAGAAGAAGCTAAAAAGGCGATTATTCATCATGCTGAAACACATGGTTTCGGCAAAGCGCATATCACCTATCGTCTTCGCGACTGGGGTATTTCCAGGCAACGCTACTGGGGTGCACCTATCCCTATGGTCCACTGCGACAGTTGTGGCGTACAACCTGTTCCGGTTGAACAACTACCTGTCGTTCTGCCTGATGACGCAGATGCATCCGGTGCAACCTGCCAACCACTTCATCAGCGTGAATCATTTATAGCAACCACATGCCCGGCTTGTGGTAAAGCGGCCAGAAGAGAAACGGATACGATGGATACCTTTGTCGAATCTTCCTGGTACTTCGCACGTTATACCTGTCCTCGTTTCACCGATGCTCCGCTAGATAAAGAAAAAGCTTCGCATTGGCTGCCAGTAGACCAGTATATAGGTGGTGTTGAACATGCAATTCTGCACTTGCTTTACTCGCGATTTTTCACAAAAGTACTTCGTGACCTCGGCTATCTGGATATAGATGAGCCATTTACTAACCTGCTTACTCAGGGTATGGTCATCAAAGACGGGGCCAAGATGTCGAAATCAAAAGGCAACGTCGTTGATCCTCACGATCTGATTACAGAGTACGGGGCTGACACTGTTCGTCTTTTCAGCTTATTTGCTGCACCACCCGAAAAAGATCTGGAGTGGAACGCTCAGGGAGTCGAAGGTTGTTCACGTTTTCTGAACCGAGTCTACCGCTTCATCATTTCCCGCCCTGAATTGAAGGAAGACAACGCAATAGGATCGGAATTAAGTGAATCAGGTCGTGCCCTGCACAGAAAAACCCATCAGACAATCAAGCGTTTTACGGAAAATATTGAAAATAATTTTCACTTCAATACTGCCATAAGTGCCGGAATGGAGCTGTTCAACAGCATGAACAGCCTTACAGACAGTGAAAAACAGGAACCTGCCGAAACTCCCGTCGTACTTGAAGCTATAAAATCTTTACTCATCCTCCTTTCACCAATGGTTCCTCACTTCTGTGCGGAAATGTGGACACAGCTTGGTAATAACGAGTCGATTGAATCCGAACCGTGGCCTCAATATGATGCTGAAGCAGCTAAAGAAGATCTGCTAACAATTGTTGTACAGGTTGTAGGGAAAGTTCGCTCCCGTCTGCAGGTCCCAGCAGACATAGAAGATGAAGAACTCAAGGCCATGGCTCTTGCCGACCCCAATGTTCTCAGATTTATTGAGGGCAAGGAGCTGAAAAAGACCATCGTCGTGAAGAAGAAACTTGTTAATATTGTGGTTTAATACTACTATTCCATGGTGCAGAAGCAATGGTTCCAACTGCCTCTGCATCCAGTTTCTGCAGCACAACACTCAAACCTAGACATGGGAGATTTCCGTTGAAATCATACAGCCGATACATTCCACTTTTGGCAGTTCTGGTGTTATTTCTCGCATCATGCGGATACCATAATCCGTATGTTTATACAGGCCCTGAAAAGGTCATTTATCTTGCAGACTGGAAAAATCGTACCAGTGAATTAGGTCTGGACTCGAAAATTTATCAGTCTCTGGTTAAGTGGTACCAAAAATCAGGTTCTATCACGATTACCAAAAAGAAAGATGGTGCAGATTTGATACTTGCTGGTGAGATCGTATCAATTGACCTGCCAAGTCTTTCGTATGGATCAAGCAGTAGCGCTACCTCTGTAAAGATCCGGCTCAAGACCCGTTATATTTTAAAAGATCTCGCTACCGGTAAGATTCTGATTGAGCAGCCGAGCGAAATGTGGACGGAGGATTATCTTGTTGGTGATACTACCAGTGAGACAAGCGACAACCAGGACGAAGCCCTGGATGTCATTATAGATGACCTTTCACAGAAGATCTACCAGAAGACTCTGGTTGAAATACCGAAACTCTAATACAAACGCCTGTACCACTACCGGTTTTGACATCTTTTTCTCAAAACCGGTAGTGCTCATCAACATTGTGGATATTCTTCCGTAGTTATCAGACGATTATCCCCCACGCAGATCACACTGCTCTTGTACTTTTCGCTTATTGTTATTTACTTCAGACAGTTATACCTTTTATGCTTTCCATTGCTGGTCTCACGTTCTCTTCACCCTTCGTCCTCGCACCTCTTGCCGGCTATACCGACCTGCCATTTCGACTGCTCTGTAAAGAATTTGGGGCAGGATATTGTGTTTCGGAAATGATTAGCTGCCATGGCCTTTCCTATCGTCAGGAAAAAACTATTTCAATGCTTCAGTCAGTCACCGAAGAGAAACCGGTCGCTTTCCAACTGTTTGGGGCAGAACCGGATGTTATGGGTGAAGCTGCTGCAATCATGAGTGAATACAAGCCGGACATGATTGACATTAACATGGGGTGCCCGGTAAGAAAAGTAACAAAAAGAGGTGCAGGTGCTGCACTGATGAGCACAGTAAGCCTCGCGGAAGACATCATCACTCAGGTAAAGGCAAACAGCACAGTTCCCATAACAGTTAAATTCCGGTCCGGCCCAGACTTCAAACATATTAACGCTGTTGAATTCGGTCTGATGGCAGAGCAGGCCGGTGCTTCCGCTCTCGTAGTACATGGCCGGACCAGGTCACAAGGATTTACTGGTTTTGCTGACCGAGCGGTTATCGCCCAGGTAAAAGAGGCCGTTTCCATCCCCGTCATAGGCAATGGTGACATACTGTGCTATCAGGATGGTCTTGAGATGATGGCTGAAACAGGTTGTGACGGAGTAATGGTTGGCCGTGGTGCCCTTGGCAATCCCTGGGTTTTTTCACCTGATGGCCGTCCTGAGGATAGCAGAGTAATTATTGCAGGCGCCATACGACATATGGAGCTGATGAAGCAGTTCCTGCCGGTTGACAAAATGATCGGCTGCATAAAAAACCATCTGGGGCGTTATTTCAGAGGACTCCATGGAAGTTCGAAAATCCGGAAGGACGTTTATGACAGCCCCTCCTTCACAGACTTGCACAACATGCTGAGATCATTCCTCAAAGATTGACAATTGAGATGAGGAAACCTTGTATGGTTTACCTCATCTCATGAGTATACCGACCTACCCGCCGCGGTGCAGGATTGTCTTTTTAGCCGAAAGCTACTTTCGACAACGCACAAACTCAACTAGTGTCCTGACCGCAACACCGGAAGGCCCTTTGGGAATATATGTTTTTTCAGTGAAATCCCAGGCTGTACCCGCAATATCAAGATGAGCCCAGGGTGTATCACCCACAAATTTTTCCAGGTATGCCGCAGCTGTAATTGTTCCTCCCGGTCTGCCCCCGGCATTTTTGATATCAGCGACCTGAGACTCAATCTGTTTCGTATATTCCTTACCCAGCGGAAGTCTCCACAAAGGTTCACCACACGATTTGCCAGCGCGCACCAACTGTTCTACAAGTTCATCGTTATTACCAAGCACACCTGTATGGTGATGGCCTAGACCGATAATTACGGCTCCAGTAAGAGTGGCCACATCCACAACACAGTCCGGGGTATATGTTTTTATCCCATAAGCCAGAGCATCCGCCAGAATCAAGCGTCCTTCTGCATCGGTATTGACTATTTCAGACGTGATGCCGTTATAATGACGTATAATATCTCCGGGCTTAAGGGCCTTGCTTCCAGACATATTGTCCGTTGCTGGAATAAGAGCTACAACACGTACAGATGGTCTATCTTCAGCAATCGCCTGCATAGCTGCCATCACGGCGGCACCACCGCACATGTCATATTTCATATCGTGCATGCCAGCAGCAGGTTTCAAACTTATTCCACCAGAATCAAAGGTCAACCCTTTACCTACCAGCATAACTGTTTCTTTCGCTTTATCAGGTGTATACTCTAAAACGATAAGTTTTGGAGGTTCTGCTGAGCCCTGATTTACAGCCAGTAAACCACCCATACCAAGGCGTTTCATTTTCGTTTTATCAAGGATGGTACATTTCAAAGGATATTTTTCTGACAGTTTTTCAGCAAGTCTTGCAAAATGGCTGGCAGTCCAGTTATTACCAGGCTCATTTGCCATATCTCTGGCAATGCAAGCCGCCATAGCCGCACTCGCCCCTCTTTGGCATGCTTTTTTCAGTGCAGCAGCTTTGCCACTCACTTCAAATATGATTTTTTTCACACCCGGGTAAACCGGAGTTTCCTCGTCTTCAGATTTATACTTCTCAAATCTGTAATCACCCAACAAAATTCCTTCTGTGATGCATTCAACAATGGCTGCTCTCTCAAGACCTAAATCTGGTCCTGCTGCCACAGTAAGATCTTTTATCTTCAACTTTTCACAGACTTTACTGATAGTTCCTCCAACACTTCTGAATATTTCCCGATGTACCGATTCATCATCTCTACTTTCCTTTTTGCCAATACCGACAACAAGTACCCTCCTGGCTGCTAACATTTCTGTATTTTTCATTTCAGCTGGATAAAAAAGAACAGTTTCGTTCAGTTTTGCGGTAAAATCATTGTAGTCGGTCAGAGCAGCAACATACGTGCTTACCCGAGGATCGCAATCAATAGTGCCATCCTCTCTTCGAGCAGCATGAAAAACAAGCATATCGCCTTTATATTCATGTATATCCTGTGTTGTAACCGTAACCTTGGTGTTATGCATAATGATGAGTCCTTCGCGTCTAGTTGTTGAGTTTCATCTATCTTTCTGGTATCTCACAGATTGAATGTAGAAACATAGCGTAACATTTTTTTTTTACACTTTACTGTAATGCCTGCATATCTGGCCGCAACTAAATAGCCTTAAAACATAAAACACGTATAAAATTCCGCTTTAAAGGAGTTGTCTCAGTGCTCAGTACGCTTATCACCTCAGTCTCTCTTGCTATTGTAGTCTCAGCCCTCTGTTCAATTTGTGAAGCTGTTCTCTATACTCTCACAGCAAGCCAGGTGGAAATGCTGAAAAAATCAGGTTTTCCATCTGCCGGACATCTTCAAAATCTTCGAGCCGATATCGATGAGCCGATAACCGCTATTCTTACACTGAACACCATTGCCAATACAGTCGGAGCCGCTGTTGCAGGAGCATCTGCAGCAAAACTGTATGGAGATCAAAACGTCATCTGGTTTTCCGGTGTTTTCACACTGACTATTCTCATTTTTTCTGAAATTCTGCCTAAAACAATAGGCGTGACATTTGCGTACAAGCTCGCACCATTCATTGCCTATCCGCTCCGATGGATGGTTATCGTACTGAAACCAATTGTCTGGATGTGCAGATCTATAACACGGCTGCTTCCAGGACGTGCCGGAGATGAAAACATATCTGCAGAAGAATTGCAGACCATTGCTGCGCTCTCACGGGAATCTGGAGAAATCGCTGCAGATGAAGAAATCGTCATCGCCAATATCCTTCAGCTTAAAAACAAAATGGTTCGGCACGCCATGACACCACGTACTGTTACCTTCTCTATCGATGATAAGCTGACAGTTGCTGATGCTATGAAAATGGTAAACAGATTGAGCAGTCACAGTCGTATCCCCGTATACGACACTGAACCTAACAATGTTACCGGAATTGTTATGAGAAAAGATATTTTACAAGCTGCGGCCGAAGGTAAGTATACCCTCGCCTTAAAAAGCTTTCTTCATCCAGCTCATTTTGTGCCTGAAACTGCACCCCTCAATAGAATTTTGATAGATTTTTTTGACAGACAACAGCATCTTTTCGTAGTTGTGGATGAATACGGTTCTATGACCGGTATAATATCTATGGAGGATGTAATCGAAGAAATTGTCGGACGTGAAATTATTGATGAGTCAGATAAAGCATGCGATATGCGGGAACTTGCCCGAAACAGAAATACAGTTTCTCTTGATCTTATGAACAAGAAAGAGTAACCGTCAAAAATTGCTTCTTCATCATGATGGTATAGGAATGTGATGAAGAAGCAAATTGTGTATAGGGAAGATTAATTAATCGCTCCGAGGCGAACAGCTATATCAGTTATTTGCCCATCTCTATTTACAGTCACCATCACTTCTTCCCCTACCTTATACGCTTCCAGTTCAGTGCGAAGATCATCGTAACTTCGCACTTTTTCCCCGCCAATAGCAACAATGACGTCTCCGAGAACGATATCACCACGATACTGAGTAGTCGGCCGCAGCCCAGCCTTCTGAGCCGGACCTCCATTTTCAACATTGAGAATCAGGATACCATCGATTCCGAGTCTGCGTGCAACCCGCTCGTCAGCGAGACTCGCCCCGATCCCGGGTTTTATCAATCGGCCATGACGTATCAATTCAGGAATAACTTTATTAACTTCATCTACCGGCACAGCAAAACCGATCCCTGCATACGCTCCTGATGGACTATAGATCGCAGTATTTACGCCAATAAGCCGACCCGCACTGTCTAAAAGCGGTCCGCCGGAATTACCTGGATTTATAGCCGCATCTGTTTGAATGACCCCACGTATGCTTCTGCCTGTTACTGCTGTTATTTCACGATTCAGCGCTGAGATAATACCCGAAGTTATGGTTTGATCCAGACCGAAAGGATTACCTATGGCAAAAACTTTCTGCCCTACCAGTAAATCCGCTGAGGTTCCAATAGTAATTGGGAATATCGAGTCGGCAGGGGCAGTTATCTGCACGACAGCCAGGTCTTTATCCGGGGCAGCCCCTACAAGTACAGCTTTCCATGTCGACTCATCAGCCATCGTTACCTGAATACGACTGGCATCGCTGATAACATGATAGTTGGTGACTACCCGACCGGCGCGGTCCCAGACAAAACCGCTCCCTGTACCCTGAGGGATTTCAACAGCGTTCAGCGAAAACAATCCACGCCGTAACGCTATGCTGGTGACATAGACAACTGATGCCGAATTTTCTCTGAATATCTCTATGGTATTTAGTTCATCCGCAGCCAGATCGCCGCGGGCAGTAATCGCCCGCGGTTCGGCATTTGGATTTCTGGGAGTTCTCTGGAAAGGATTGAAAATAAGCCACAAACCAATGGCAATAAGTAGAATAATTGCTATTGGTGAAATTTTCCGGACAGGTGATTGACCGCGCATAGATCTTTTCCTAAAATAATTGGAGGATAGTTAGCCTATGCGATTATTGTACCCTGTACCCTCTTACAAATTAAGGAAAAATTTAGCGACATAGAAGTACAATAAGACACCAAGGATATCTATAGCAGTAGTAACAAAAGGACCCGTTGCTATTGCTGCATCAATATCAAAGCGCTTCAAAACCAGCGGAATAAGCGTTCCGATCGTTGCCGCCATTGTCATACAACAAAAGATTGATATAAAGACAACAAGACCGAGCAGCGGAGGATCTGCGAAGCCAAGATAAGCAACAACCCCCAGAAAGAGTCCGTAAATAACCCCGAGAATCATGCCAACGCGCATTTCCTTAAAGACAAGATTAAGGAAATCATTGATATTTACACGACCAGTAGCAATACCGCGAACAATAATGGTTGATGACTGGGTGGCAATGTTGCCCCCCATCCCCATGACTATCGGGATAAATGATGCAAGAGCCAACACCTGAGTCAGTTCCTGCTCAAAAGCTCCTATAATGAACATTGCCAGAATACCACCAAGCCATGAGGCAAACAACCATGGAGCCCGGAGCATCGCGTTGTCTTTAGTGGATTTAAGAAGAATCTCACGATCTTTACCAGCACCGGCCATCTGCAGAAAATCTTCAGTTGCCTCTTCCCTGATAACGTCAATAATATCATCAACTGTGACGATGCCGACAAGTTTGTAGTTAGAATCAACTACCGGTACAGCGAGTATATTATATTGAGAAACCACATGCGCCACTTCTCCCTGATCAGTATCGGTACTCACTGATATGACATTAGGGTTCATGATGTTTTTCAGCTGACGATGCGGCGGATGCATAAGAAGTTCACGTAACGAAACAACACCGGCAAGCCTGTCCTCGCCGTGAGTTATGTAGAGATAAAAGACCATCTCTTTTTCTTCACTACGTTTCTGGATACTGGCAATGGCCTCTCCGGCGCTGAACTCCTCATCAAGACACATGAAATCAGGAGACATCAAGCCACCGGCTGTTTCCGGATGGTACTGCAACAGTTCTTCAACTTCTTCCCTATCCTGCGTACCCATATGTTCCCTGATATCTTCTGCAACTTCTTCAGGAAGAACCTCAAGGAGATCAACAGCATCATCGGATGGCATATCAGAGATAATATCTGCCATGAACTGGGCACTCATATCCTGAACAAGATCTATGACCAGGGCTGAATCGAGTTCACTTAAGAACTCACCGACAAATTCAGTTTGAGCTATTATTTCAAATACTTTTGCTCGCTCTTCATCTGTCAGGTGCCTAAAGACCCATGCCATATCCGCAGGATGGGTTTTGGAAATCAATTTCAGCAAGTGTTCATTAGCTCCACGACGATTCAACCTTCGAACCATATCAAGGATGACCTGCCCTTCATTTCCAATTAAATCCCGTTTGCCTTTCTCTTCCATATTCACAACCAACAGTTAGTGGAAGGAATTAAATCCTGCCTTGTTTTTCAATAAATCTGAGGTATATTGGCACGAACCAGACATGTTACAATCAAACGGGTTAACTGGTCAATTCATTTTCTGCAATAGTCACTGTTCGCCCCTGCTACTCCGATAATATCACAGAATTACCATGAACGTTTCAAATCAAGCAAATACAGAGAAAATTACTGAACTCTTTCAATCTGCCTGCCAGTTTCATCAAGAAGGTAAACTGACTGAAGCCAAGTCTATTTACATAGAGTTACTCGATCATGTAGATTCCCCTCTACTACATTACAACCTCGGTCTCGTGCACTATGAGCTGGAAGAAAAAGATATAGCTCTCATGTGGTTCGATTCGGCGGCAGAACGCCAACCCGACGACTGCGACAGTTTATTTAACCTCGCTCTGTGCCAGAAACAATGCAGTAAACCTGCAGAAGCAATCTTAACATATCAGAAAGTATTAATTCTAAATCCTGAAAACGTCGATGCCATGTATAACCTTGCAGGCTGTTACAGGGATCTACGATGTGACGAGGACGCTATCAATGCATACCATGCCGTTCTTGATTGTGTCTCTGATCATGTGTCGGCTATAAATAATCTGGCATATATGTACCAATTGACCGGCAACACAACTTCTGCTATTCATTATTACAAAAGACTTCTGAGCCTTGAGCCAGATCGGGATGCCGCCAGACATATGCTTGCATCTCTGGAAGGTATCACCCCTGACAGCCCTCCTGAATCATATGTCAGGGAAGTTTTCGATAACTACTCAGAACGGTACGAAGAGAGTCTGGTCAAATTCCTTGAATACAGTGTACCTGTAAAGTTAAGGCAACTTCTGGATTCTATTCAAGGGCTTCCCCGCTGTTTTGACCATGGAATAGACCTCGGCTGCGGGACAGGATTAAGTGGAGATGCATTTCATGACATAATCAACTTTTTTGACGGTATAGACCTTGCTCCAAAAATGATTGAACAGTCAAAACAGAAGAATATTTACCACGACCTGCACACTGCCAATATTACAGATTTTCTTCAGTCAGCAACAACGATGTACGACTTTATTGTAGCTGCTGATGTCTTCATCTATTTAGGCAATCTATTAGATGTTTTTCAACTCGCTGCTGATCGTACTCATCCTGATGCACTTTTCTGTTTTTCCACCGAAACAGAAAATGGACAGTCATTTACTCTTCAGAAAACCGGCAGGTATGCTCATTCTCACGAATATATCCGCAATCTTGCTGCAGATACCGGTTGGCAGATCGAGCGTAGCAAACCAACCAATCTCCGTAAAGAGCGGGCATCATGGGTTATCGGGACTCTCTGGATATTGCGGCGTAAACCAAATGAGGAACACTAATCTCTCATTATTTAACTGAAAAGAGAAGTTTTTTGTGCAATAAAGCAGATGAATAGCCCGATGCCCATAGCAATCAAGCCAATCGAACGCAACTGAGCAGCAGGCATTTGGCTCAGCTTCTGAAGCCATTCGCGCATTGCCTCAGGTGCCGCTACATATGGCATCCCTTCAAGAATCAAAACCATTCCAATAAGTAGTACGAGGAGTTTCATAGTCAGCTATCTACCAGACCAAGGTGAAGATTTCAAGACGTACAGATCAACAGAAGCATATTGCTTATACTACAAAGCAAAGTACGATGTTATTCAATTGCTTTTTATCTTCTGAATGAATACAATTTAGCGATCTTGCAAAATAAAATCAGAGCACTCTAAGCTTTTAACACATTTTCAACATCTTAGATAAATTATGACAGAATCCAATACGTCCAGATACAGTGAGGCCGGAGTAGACATAGACAAAGGTAATACCTTTGTCCAGGAAATCAAAGAAGTTGTCGCATCTACTCATCGCCCAGGCGTCCTCAACGACATTGGTGGATTTTCCTCACTGATCGCTATCGACACCAACAAATATAAACAACCTGTGCTCGTGAACTCCACTGATGGTGTTGGTACAAAACTGGTTGTCGCACATATGTGCGGAAAACATGATACTATCGGCATTGACCTCGTTGCTATGTGCGTGAACGATATTATCGTTGGTGGTGCCACACCACTGTGTTTTCTTGATTACTTTGCTGTTGGCAAACTCGATCTTTCCATTGCTAAAGATGTCGTTAAAGGTATTGCCGAAGGTTGCAGACAGGCTAAATGTTCGCTTGTAGGTGGTGAAACTGCCGAAATGCCTGGTCTTTATGCGAATAAAGATTATGACCTTGCCGGTTTTGTAACTGGCATCGTTGAGCGCGACGCTATCATAGATGGCTCAGATGTACGCATGGGGAACAAAATAATCGGCCTGGCTTCCAGTGGCCTGCACTCCAATGGCTACTCGCTTGTTCGCAAAATCTGCTTTGAAGAGCTCAAGCTTTCAGTCGATCAGGCAATTGAGGAACTGGGTTGCACGCTTGGAGAAGAACTGCTTAAACCTACCAGAATATATGTCCAATCCGTGTTGAATGTCCTGAAGAATTATAAAATTAACGGCATGGTCCACAATACCGGTGGAGGTTTTGTAGACAACATTCCACGTGTCCTGCCAAAGGGATACAAAGCAGTCATTGATACCAACACATGGGAACAGCCTGCTATATTTAAATTCCTTGCTGATAAGGGGAACGTACCTGCTGATGAAATGTACCGCACTTTCAACATGGGTATCGGACTAATGGCTATCGTAGATGACAGCGAAGCCAACGATATTCTTCATCACTTCTCTGCAGTTGGTGAAGAACCATATATTATCGGTGAAATTGCCACACGCGAGAGCGGCGACCCCGAAGTAGAACTTATATACTAGTGCTCTGTAAACCTCTAATTATAGAGAATATTGTTGTACAGTGACAGTCTCTCATGTATTAATGCTCACCAAAAAGGCCCTGCAGGAAGAACATCCTGCAGGGCCTTTTTGGTGAGTCTCTTCCTCTATGGGCAAATCTCTAATGAGACGCACCGCAATCACTCTCATCACCACGAATTTTCTCAAGAGCATGTCCTAAAACAGGTAAAAGAACATCGAGATTTTCCTTTACCGCCTTCAAGCTTCCCGGCAGGTTGATTATTAAGCTTTCTCC